>NZ_JBYIPT010000002.1:0-485781 GCF_057707225.1 Microbacterium sp. bgisy189
CAGGAGCGCAGCGAAGAGACGAAACGCTCCGTCGCCGGTCACTTCTTCTTGTTGGCGGCGCGACGCTCGGCGCGGTTGCCGGGGGCGGAGTCCGCGGCATCCGTTCGCTGCCCGAACGCGCCGCGCGGAGCATCGGCCGCGGGCTCGGTCGGCTGCGTCTGGCGCGCGGCGGCCTGACGGACCTTGCTGGTCGCTGCCTGCTGGACCTGCCCGCGATCGTTGCGCACCTCGACCTCACCGGCGTCGTTGGCGGCCGTGTACTGCAGGCGCTGCGCGTCGACGGTGGGAGCGGCGAGACCCTTCGCCTCGACCTGGCCACCCTCGGTCTGGCGCACTTCGACCTCGAGGTTGTAGAGGAAGCCGACCGACTCCTCCTTGATCTGCTCCATCATCGACTGGAACATCTGGAAGCCCTCGCGCTGGTACTCGATCAGCGGGTCGCGCTGCGCCATGGCGCGCAGACCGATGCCGTCCTTGAGGTAGTCCATCTCGTAGAGGTGGTCGCGCCAGCGACGATCGAGCACCTGCAGCACGACGCGGCGCTCGAGTTCGCGCATCGCGGGTGCTCCGAGGGTCTCCTCACGCTTCTGGTACGCGATCTTCGCGTCCGAAAGAATCTCGCGCTTGAGCCCCTCAGCGGTGACGCGACCTTTGCTGCCACTCTCGGCGACGACCTCGTCGATCGTGACGCCGACGGGGTAGAGCGTCTTCAGCTCCGTCCACAGCGCGTCGAAGTCCCAGCTCTCGGTGTGGCCGCTGCCGGTGTGCTCGTCGATGATCTGGCCGACGGCATCCTCGATGAAGTGCTGCACGCGCTCCGACAGGTCATCGCCCTGCAGCATGTGCCTGCGGTCGGCGTAGATCGCTTCGCGCTGACGGTTGAGCACGTCGTCGTACTTGAGGACGTTCTTGCGGATCTCGGCGTTGCGGGACTCGACCTGACCCTGTGCGCTCTTGATGGCGCGCGAGACCATGCCCGACTCGATCGCGACGTCGTCGGGGAGGTTGGTGCGGGCGATGATCGCCTCGGCAGCCCCCGACTGGAACAGTCGCATGAGGTCATCGGTCAGCGACAGGTAGAACCGGCTCTCGCCCGGGTCGCCCTGACGGCCCGAACGTCCGCGCAGCTGGTTGTCGATGCGGCGCGATTCGTGCCGCTCGGTGCCCAGCACGTACAGGCCGCCCGCCTCGACGACCTTCGCCGCCTCTTCGGCGACCGTGTCGCGCATCTCGGTGTAGACGTCGTCCCACGCCGCCTCGTACTCGTCGGGCGTCTCGACCGGATCGAGCCCCTTCGCCTTCATCTCCTGCACGGCGAGGAACTCGGCGTTGCCGCCGAGCATGATGTCGGTGCCTCGACCGGCCATGTTCGTGGCGACGGTGACGCCGCCCAGGCGCCCGGCGCGGGCGACGATCTCGGCCTCGCGCGCGTGGTTCTTGGCGTTGAGGACCTCGTGCTTGATGCCCTTCTTCGCCAGCAGTCGCGAGAGGTATTCGCTCTTCTCGACGCTGACGGTGCCGACCAGCACGGGCTGACCGGCTGCGTGCCGCTCGGCGATGTCTTCGACCACCTGCGTGAACTTGGCCTGCTCGTTCTTGTAGACGAGGTCGGCCTGGTCCTTGCGGATCATGGGCTTGTTCGTGGGGATCGGCACGACACCGAGCTTGTACGTCGACATGAACTCCGCCGCCTCGGTCTCGGCGGTACCGGTCATGCCCGCGAGTTTGTCGTACAGCCGGAAGTAGTTCTGCAGTGTGACGGTCGCGAGGGTCTGGTTCTCGGCCTTGACCGGCACGGCCTCCTTGGCCTCGATGGCCTGGTGGATGCCCTCGTTGTAGCGGCGCCCGACCAGGATGCGGCCGGTGTGCTCGTCGACGATCATGACCTCGTCGTTCATGACGACGTAGTCGGTGTCTCGCTTGAAGAGGGCGAGCGCCTTGATCGAGTTGTTGAGGAACGAGATCAGCGGTGTGTTGGCCGACTCGTACAGGTTGTCGATGCCGAGGTAGTCCTCGACCTTCTCGATACCGGGCTCGAGCACCCCGATGGTGCGCTTCTTCTCGTCGACCTCGTAATCCTCGCCCGCTGTGAGGGTCTTGGCGATCTTCGCGAACTCGACGAACCAGCGGTTCGCCTCGCCCGACGACGGGCCGGAGATGATGAGCGGCGTGCGGGCCTCGTCGATGAGGATCGAGTCGACCTCATCGACGATCGCGAAGAAGTGGCCACGCTGGACGAGGTCGTCCTTGCGCCAGGCCATGTTGTCGCGCAGGTAGTCGAAGCCGAACTCGTTGTTCGTGCCGTAGGTGATGTCGGCGTTGTACTGCTCGCGACGCACGTCGGGGGTCTGGCCCGAGACGATCGTGCCGGTCGTCATGCCGAGGGCGCGGTACACACGCCCCATGAGCTCGGACTGGTAGCTCGCGAGGAAGTCGTTGACGGTGATGACGTGCACACCCTCACCGGCGATCGCGTTGAGGTACGCCGCGAAGGTCGCGGTCAGCGTCTTACCCTCACCGGTCTTCATCTCGGCGATGTTCCCCAGGTGCAGGGCCGCACCGCCCATGATCTGCACGTCGTAGGGACGCTGACCGAGCGTGCGCTTGGCGGCTTCGCGCACGGCGGCGAACGCCTCGGGCATGAGCTTGTCGAGCGACTCGCCCGCCTCGTGCCGGGCGCGCAGCTCGGCGGTCTCGCCGCGCAGTTCCTCATCGGTGAGCTGTGCGTAGTCCTCTTCGAGGGCGTTGACCGCCTTCACGACCTGCTGCAGTCGCCGCAAGATCCGGCCTTCGCCGGCGCGGAGCAGTTTCTCGAGGGGGTTGGCCACGGAGGTTCTCCATCTGTCGGGTGCCGTCGACGGTCCACGTCGGCGGGGATGCCGGTGCACGGATGCACAGACATATGGAGCCATGTTATCCGTCTGTGACCTTGGCGACGCCTGTGGAGCCACGCCGACGCGCCGGGTCCGCCCTCAGCGCAACTCGACGTCGCCGTTGTACAGCTGTGTTCGTCGAGGGCGCACCCGCGTCACGGCCCGGGCACAGCCTCGCCGCATAGGATCGACCCATGGCCGGATTCTGGGGCAAGCGCAAGCGCGAAAACGAGCAGGTGCAGGCGCAGGATGCCGAGCTGAGCCGCAAGGCGCAGACGGCACTGATCGCCGCGGACGAGCGCATCCGCACCACGGGCGACGAACTCGCCTACGCCGAGATCGAGCTGGGTCGCGACGCGACCGCGCCGCTGCGCGACGCACTGGCCGCCGTCAAGCAACACCTGGGCGAGGCGTTCCACCTGCACCAGCTGAACCACGACGAGATCCCCGACACCCCCGAGGAGCTGCGCACTCGCAACGCGCGCATCGCACAGCTGTGCGAGTGGGCCGAAGACCTCCTCGACGACCGCACCGACGCCCTCGCCGAACCGATCGCCCGGGCCCGCCGCGCACCCGAGATCGTCGCGGGCATCGAACGCGATATCGCCCGCATGCGCGAGCAGCTGCCGGGACTGCGGGCCACCCTGGACCGGCTGAGCGCCCGCTACTCCCCCGATGCCCTGCGCAAAGTCGCCGGCAACCCCGAAGAAGCGGCCCAGCTGCTCGACTTCGCCGAGCACGGAGCACAGGTCTCCACACGCCGCCGCGATGCCGGCCAGCGCGAACAGGCGAACCTCGCCCTCGAGACCTCGATCGAGGCGACGCGACGTGCGTCCACCCTCGTGGAGGCCGTCGAGACGTTCGAGATCGAGGCGCTCCGCGCGGAGACGACGCTGGCCGCCATCGTCGAGGACTCCCGCGAAGACATCGCCGCCGCCCGCGAATTCGCCGGCACCCCGGCCGTCTCGGCAGCCGTCGCCGAGCTCGATGCCGCCCTCGGTGCGCTGACCCCGGCCGGCGCCAAGCCCGACCCCTTCGACGAGCTCACCCGACTACGCGCCGCCAACGCGGCACTCGATCAGGCGGTCGCCAAGGCTCGCGAACGGGCCTCCCGCCCCGTCATCCCCGAAGCCCACGTCCGTCACGCCGTCGACGACGCCGACCGCCAACTCGGCGTCGCCCGCAGCGTCATCGCAGGCCACCGCGGGTGGATCGGCGCCGACGCACGAACCCGCCTCGCCGAGGCCGAGCGCATCCGCATCGACCTGCCGTCGGGTCCCGTCGGTGAAGACGACCGCGAGCGCGTGCTCGCCGACGCGCGTCGGTGCGGGCAGCTCGCCGCCGAAGCACTGCAACTCGCCCAGCACGACATCGACTCGTCCCGCCCGAACCAGGGCGGTTGGAACGGCGGGGGCGGCGGACGCGGCGGTTGGGGCGGCGGCGACATGGCCAGCGGCATCCTCGGCGGCCTCGTGATCGGCAGCATCCTCGACGGCATCTTCGACTGACGCGCCGCCGCTCGCCGCCGCCATCACCGCGAGACAGCAGTCACGCCGTCGAGACCGAGCGGCCAGCGCGGGGTCTCGACGGCGTGGATGCAGTCTCGCGAGTGTCGGATCCTGTCAGGAGGCGAGCTCCGCGGCGGGTGCTGCGGTCGTCGCCAGTGAGATCACGCCGTAGTCCCAGCCCTTGCGGCGATAGACGACGCTCGGCTGGTCGGTGCGTGCATCGATGAAGAGGAAGAAGTCGTGGCCGACCAGCTCCATGCGGTCGACGGCCTCTTCGACGGTCATCCACTCCGCCTCGAACCGCTTCGTGCGGATCACGACGGGCGTGTAGTCCTCTTCGTCCTCGTTGCCCGTGATGATCGGCACCTCGCCGGTCGCGACGGCACGGATGACGTCGGCTGATGCCGGCTGCAGGTCGATGCCCTTGATCGTGCCGCTGCCCTTCTCGAGCTTCGCGCCCCGCGGGTGGTTGCGGGCGTCGACGCGCTTGTCCTTCGCGCGCCGCAACTGCTCGGCGAGCTTGTCGACCGCCAGGTCGAGCGCGGCGAACTTGTCGCCGTCGACGGCTTCGGCCCGGACGACGGGCCCCTTGCCGGTGAGGGTCAGCTCAACGGTCTCATCTTCACGGGTGCCGTTGTGGTACGCGCGGTGGGTGACCTTGACGTCGAGCCGCTGCGCACGGGGCGCCAAGTGCTCGATGCGGGAAGACTTCTCCGCAGCCACGGTGCGGAAGCGATCCGAAATGCTCACGCCCACGCCGACGATGCTGGTTTCCATCCCTGACCTCCTTGTTCCGGTCCGACCGGGAGGGGGCGGACCTTCGAGTCGCCTTGTGTCCCCCCACGCTAGACCCGCACGCCTCACCTGTCACGTGTGAATTGCCGATGCGGACGATCTGCGTGCTGTGGCGGCCACCGTGGCGGCGCCGACCACCTCGGCACCCGCCTCCCGCAGGGCGCGAACCCCCTCGGCGAGGGTCGCCCCGGTGGTCACGACGTCGTCGACGAGCACGACGCGTCTCCCCTCGGCGTGTCGCGTCCGAAGACTGCCCGCGACGTTGCGCGCACGCTCGGCCCGGTCCAGACCACGCTGGTCGACAGTTCCGCGGGCGGGAACGAGCAGCCTGCACGGCGTTCGACCGGCGCGACGCAGCAGCAGGTCGACCGGCACGAACCCGCGGCGGCGACGCGCCTCCCATGTCGACGGAATCGGCACGAACGCGCACCCTGCGTCGTCAACTCGCGCGAGCGCACCGGCCAGCGCGGCGCCGAGCGGACGGGCGAGCCCCGTGCGACCGTCCGCCTTGAAGGCGCGCAGTACGCGGGCGGCGGCACCGTCGAAGGATGCCGCACTCACGACGTCCACGCCGGCGACGGTGCGGATCGTGGGCGACGCGACGAGCGCGCAGCGACATCGCTCGCACAACGCCACGTCGGGCGCATCGCACCCCGCGCAGTCGACGGGGAAGACGAGCGCGAGCGCCTGCGCGGCTGCGGCGAGGAGCGGGTTCGGCATGCCACCAGCCTGCCCGCGGGCGTGCTCCGCGGGTGCGGCACTGCCACGATCTGTGGAACAGGTGCCGGACCGCACCGGCTGTGGAGGAGCCGGCGCCGCGGACATCTCAGCGAGGCATGCCGCGCTGCGTCGCCAGCACGTCGATCTCGGTCGCGACCGAGATCCAGGTGCCGCCACGCTTCTCAAACAGCTGCCCGTCGGCGGTGAGCACCCGCACCGCCCCGGTCTGATTCCCCCCGGCGACCGCCACGACGCCTTCCGGCGCGCGAACACGCTCACCCGGACCGCCCACGGGCTGCTCGATCACCCAGGCCTCGGCGCCGTCGCTCGCGACGATCGCGAGATCCGCGGCACCCACCCACGACAGCGCGAGCCCGTCGGCTTCGAGGATCGCCACGGTCACGCGCTCACCGAGTTCGACGGGCATCCCGTCCTCGTCGCGCAGCACGGCCGCGACCCACACCGCCGAGGTCGCCCCTTCCCGGACGATCGCCGCCACCCGCGTGCCGTCGCGCGAGACGCGCATGGCTTGGATCGAGGTGGCACCCGACCACGCCGATTCGAGCAGATGGGGAACCCCGTCGGTGTCGTAGACGATCACCGACGCGGGATCACCTGCCGGAACCGACCAGACGCGTCCCTGCGCATCCATCGTCGGCTCGATCAGCCCGGCACGCACGTCGAGCACCCATTCCTGCCCGGCAGCAGTCACGCGGACGACTTCGCCGCCTGCGTTCAGGAGGGCTGCCGACTCGCGGTCTGCGTCGACTTCGACGGCGACCGGTGGTGCCTCGGCGATCATGTCCGAGAGCCCCGCGATCGGTTCCACCGCGCCGCCGGAGAGCAGCCCGAACACATCGCCGACCATCACCATCGAACGCGTGTCGACACGGACGGGCCTGACCGTCTCGGTGCCGACGGAGAGCGCTTCGCCGTCGACGACCATGTCGACACCGAGCACGCCCGCCGTCTCGAGGCTCGCCGCGAGCTGCGTGTACATGCGGTCGAGGATGCGTTGGTCGAGTTCGAGGGCGCCCGGCTGCAACGACACCTCGGCGACACCGCTGCGTTCGGGGACCGCACGTCCCGCCAGCCGTGACGCGTCAGTGAAGGCGGTGCGCACCGCCCCCTGCAGCATGCGGCTGGGACCACCGTCGATGAGGGCGACGGCGATGCTGGTCGCCGAATTCGTCACCGGGAACCACCGCACGTCGGGCACGAGGTACTCCCACGTGGGGTCGAAGAACATGAGCGAGTAGCGGCCGAAGACCGATTCGAAGCGATCGCTGTCGAGCACGATGCCGTCGGGCGCCTGCGTGATGCGCCACTGCCCGTCGCGGCGCTGGGCCAGGGTGAACTGCAGGGTGAGTTCGCGATCGTTCTCGGCCGTGTAAACGCCGCTGGCATCCACCGTCGCCGTCGAGCGCAGCGTCAGCGCCATCTGCCCCCCGCCGGATTCGACCAGCGCCTCACGGGACCCCGGTTCGTAGACCGTCACCCCCATCTCGGGCTTCCACTGCTCTGCGAACTCAGACGAGAGGAACTCCTTCGCGATGCGCCAGTTCTCACGCGGTCCCGACCCTGCCAGGATGAAGCCCTCGACGATCTGCTCGGGCGTCGCATCGAGTGACGGGCCGTCCGGCACGAACGAGAAGTCCGGTTGCGACGCGTCATCTTCACCGAGCGCACCGCCCGCGTTGACGGGCCCGCTCACCGGCAGTCCGGCGCACGCGGCCAGCGCGAGCGCGACGAGGGCTGCGATCGCGGCCATGCCGATCCGTCGGGTGCGGCTCATGACAGGTCTCCTCGAGCCGTATCGGGCAGATCGATGGGGAGGTCGATGGGCTGGGTCAGTCCGAGGTCGTCGAGCGGTGCGCCGTCGTCGCCCGGGTCGACCGGCACCGGCGCTGCGCCCTCGATCGAGCCATCGGCGGTGCGCGGCAATGTGAGTACGAAGTTCGTGCCGCGGCCGAGCTCCGACCACACCGCGAGCGTTCCGCCGTGCAGTCGCGCGTCGCCGAGCGCGATCGACAGCCCGAGACCGGTGCCGCCGATCGTGCGCTTGCGTGACGGGTCCGCACGCCAGAAGCGGTCGAAGACCCGCTCGGCGTCTTCGGGGCGCATGCCGAGTCCGAAGTCCCGCACCCCGATCGCGACGGCTCGCTGCGTGCTGTCGACGGTGACCACGATGGGCCGCCCTTCGCCGTGCTCGATCGCGTTGCCGAGCAGGTTGCGGACGATCCGGCGCACACGACGGGGATCCATGTCGACGAGCGAGTAGCCGCCGGGGGCGACCAGGCGAACATCGGTCCCGTGCTGATCGGCCAGCTGCTGCATCGAGGCGAGGACGTCTTCGGCGAGGTGCGCGAGCGAGGTGGGTTCGCGCTCGAGCTGCACAGACCCCGCGTCGTAGCGGCTGATCTCGAGCAGGTCAGTCAGCAGCGTCTCGAACCGCTGCACCTGCGCGTGCAGCAGCTCGGCGGCGCGCGCGGTCGTCGGGTCGAAGTCCTCGCGCTGATCGTTGAGCATGTCGGTCGCGAGTCGGATCGTCGTCAGCGGCGTGCGCAGCTCATGCGAGACGTCGGAGACGAACCGCTGCTGCACGAGGGAGAGCTCGGCGAGCTCCTTGATCTGCGACTCGATGCTGTCTGCCATCGCGTTGAACGACCGGCTCAGAGTCGCGAACTCGTCTTCGCCCTCGACGGGCAGCCGCACACCGAGGTCGCCTGCCGCGAGCTGCGCGCTGGTCTCGGCGGCCCGTGCGATCGGCACCGTCACCGAGCGCAGCACGACCCATAGGATCGCCGCGATCAGCACGACAAGGGCCGTGCCGACGACCCACAGTGTCAACTGCACGAACTGGAGCGTCTGCGCCTCGGACGCGAGGTCGTAGGCGACGTACAGCTCGTACGCGCCCACCTCCGGAAAATTCAGCTGCTGCCCGATCACGACACCGGGCACGACGGTGCCGTCTTCGGCGGGGATGCCGATCGACTGCCACCACTGCTGCTCGTCGTCCCTGCGCACCGTCTCACGCAGCCCCTCACTGAGCAGGTCGGAGGTCCAGGCCCCCTGCCCGCCCTGTTCGAAGTCCTGCGGCGCGATCGCCGACGGCTCTTCAGAGATGCGGAACATCGCAATCATGTCGCTCGAGGCCTGTCGCGACACCGACTCCTTGACCACCGTCATGAGCGCGCTCAGCTCGACCGCATCCCCCTCAGGCACCGCCGCGTCGAGCAGCTCCTGTGCGGTGACGGTCGCGCGGCCCGCGGCATCCTGCACCTGCGTGACACGCGAGTCGAACAGGTCGTTCTGGATCGCGAGCGCCATCCACACCACCGCGATGAGGATCGTCACGGCCGTGAGCCCGAGGGTCAGCACCAGGGTGCGCAGCCGCAGCGACCGCTGCCAGGCGTGCACGATCGTGTCGGGCAGGCGCCGCCAGTCGCGCCAGTCGGTGACGACCGTGTGGGTGCCGGTGGTCACCGCGGGCATGTCGTCGCTCCGGGCGGCCTCACGCCACCGCGCCGGCGCGGTACCCCACGCCGCGCACGGTCGTCACGATGCGCGGGTTGTCGGGGTCCAGCTCGACCTTCGCGCGCAACCGCTGCACGTGCACATTCACGAGTCGGGTGTCGGCCTTGTAGTGGTAGCCCCACACCTGCTCGAGCAGCATCTCTCGCGAGAACACCTGCTGCGGCTTGGATGCCAGGGCGACGAGCAGTTCGAATTCGAGCGGCGTCAGGGCGATGACGCTCTCGCCGCGGCGCACCTCGTGGGCCGCGACGTCGACGACCAGATCGCCGATGCGCAGCGAGTCGCTCTCGCCCGCGCTCCCGGGGCGCAGGCGGGTTCGGATCCGCGCGACGAGCTCTTTCGGGTTGAACGGCTTGACGATGTAGTCATCGGCACCGGACTCGAGGCCGCGGACGACGTCGGCGGTGTCGGTGCGGGCCGTGAGCATGATGATCGGCACCCCGGACTCAGCACGGATGCGGGTGCAGATCTCGATGCCGTCCATGCCGGGGAGCATGAGGTCGAGCAGGACGAGGTCGGGCCGTTCGGTGCGCCAGGTGTCGACCGCGATCGCGCCGTCCGCACAGAACGCCGTGTCGAACCCCTCGGTTCGCAGCACGATGCCGATCATCTCGGCGAGCGCGGTGTCGTCGTCAACGACCAGAATGCGGGAAGCCATGTGCCCCATTCGTCCTTCAGGTACGGCGGATGGCGCGCCCCTGACGCGCCGTCCGGACAGCGTATCGGACGCGCCAGGCCGTTCGCCGGAACCACCGCCGCACCCGTGTGACACGATAGAGCCGAACGCGGACGTGCAAGGGGGAGCAAGGTGACGGCATATCCGACGTGGACGCCCGCCACGCGGCCCGGGATCATCCCGCTGCAGCCGCTCGGGTTCGGCACGATCCTTGGTCGTTCGTTCGCCGCGCTGCGGCAGAATCCCAAGGTGCTGCTGGGCTTCGCGCTCGTCGTCACGGCGGTCTCGACGATCCTCGCTGCGGCGGGCATGGTGGCGATCGGGCTGTTCGCGTTCTCGCGGCTCATGTCGATGCGCACCTTCGACGAAGACTACGAGACGGTCATGGCCGGCGCGATCGCGCTGACCTCGGTCGGCGCCCTCGTGCTGTCACTGGCCACGAGCGCCATCGGCGTGCTGGTGCAGGCGGTCGTCGTCGCGGAGGTGTCGCATTCGGTCGTCGCCGAGAAGCTCACGCTGCGTCGCCTGTGGCAGCGCGTGAAGCCGGTCGCATGGCGCATCGTCGGCTACACGGTCATGGTCGCCGTCGCGGTGTTCGTGGTCGTCGCGGCCATCGCGGGCGGATTCGTCGCCCTGGGAATCGCAACGGGCTGGTGGGTCGTCGTCCCACTCGTGCTGCTCATGCTCGGCGCCATCCCGCTCGCGCTCTGGCTCACCGTCAAGCTCATGCTCGTCCCGTCGGTGCTCGTCCTCGAGCACGCGACCGTGTTCGGCGCGATCGCCCGTTCGTGGCGGCTCACGCGCGGCCGCTTCTGGGCGGCGCTGGGTGTCTGGATCATCATCCAGCTCTCCTTCTCACTGCTCACCCAGGTGCTCGGCGCACCCGTCTCGCTGCTGACCAGCGGACTGTCGAGCGTGCTGGTGCCGACCGGCGAGACCCCCGAGGCGATGATCGCGGCGCTCATCGGCTCGTCGTTGCTGACGCAGATCCTCGTCGTCGTCATCCAGTCGGTCGCGCTCGTCGTCGTCTCGACGGCCTCCGCGCTCATCTACATCGACTGCCGCATGCGGCATGAGGGGCTCGACCTCGATCTGCTCGCGTACGTCGACGCGCGGGATGCGGGTGGGACAGACCTGCCCGACCCGTACCGGCAGCACATCGGCCGTGAGATCGCACCGCGGCCGACCCCCGGCGCGTACCCGCCGCCGGGCTCGTACCCCGCAGGCGCTTACCCCGCAGGCCCCTACCCGGCGGGCGCCTCCCCGGCCCCCGGCGCCCCTCCGATGCAGTATGCCCAGCCGGGAATGTATCCGGCGCCGCCCGCCGGCGCGCCGCCGTACGCCACGGCTCCCGCCGTACCGCCGCCTGCTCCCCCCGCCCCTGCTCCCCCGGCCGCGCCTGCGCCTGGAGCGCCGTCGCCGACGCAGTGGGCCGCGCCCGGCGGCGCGGCGAACGGCGACGACTGATGCATGATGCCGCCAGGCGCGTCCTGACCGCGCTCACGCCCGACGGCGATGAGGCGCAGGAGTGGGCCGAAGACGAGCTGACCGAGCAGATCTACCAAGAAGCGCAGCCGACGGCGTTCGATCGGGCGGCCAAGGCCGTGGGTGACTTCATCGCGTCGCTGTTCTCCGGTGACGTCCCCGCCGGCGCGGCACCGTGGTTCGCCGCGGTCGCCGTCCTGGTGGTGCTCGCTGTCATCGTCATCGCCTTCGTGATCTGGGGGCTGCCGCGCGGCGCATCGAGGTCGCGCACGCCGATCGAACTGTTCGGCGAGACCGACGAGCGTTCGGCCGGCGAACTGCGGTCGCAAGCGGATGCCGCGGCGGCTGCCGGCGACTGGGACGAGGCGATCGTGCTGCGCTTCCGAGCGCTCGCGCGAGGGCTCGTCGAACGCACGATCGTCGACCCCGAGCCCGGGACCACCGTCCACCGCTTCGCACGCGTCGCCAGCCGGGCATTCCCGGGTGAATGCGCGGCGCTGGATCGTGGCGCAGACGCGTTCGATGATGTGCGCTACCTCCGCAGACCCGGCACCGAAGCCTCGTACCGGCTCATCGCCGAGCTCGACGGTCGCCTCGCCGCCTCCGCGCCGGTGCTCCGAGAGGACGTCCCGGCGTGACCGCCGTCACCGAGGTGCCCGCGCGCGGCGGTGCCGTCGCGGCCTGGGTCGGCATCGGCACCGGCATCGTCGTGCTCGCCGGTGTGCTGGCCGCGATCGCGAGCATCTCCCAGCTTCCGGCACAGGGCCTGCTCGACCCCGAGGCCGCCGGCACGAACGGCGCACGTGCGGTCGCGACCATTCTCGAGGAGCAGGGTGTCGACGTCACCGTGGTGCGCGGCGCCGAGCAGCTCGAGCGCCAGCTGGGTGACGGTGGCGACACGACGCTGGTGATCACCGACACCTCGCCGCTGGCAGACGCCGACCTGTCGGACCTGCTGGATGCCGCCGAGGACGTCGTGCTCGTCGACCCGTGGACCCGCGACATCCGCCTCGCCTTCGGCGGCGACCTCGCGGGGATCGGCGACGGCACCGTCGACCCCGGGTGCGACCTGCCAGACGCGCGCCGTGCCGGGGCGGCCACCATCGGCACCGGGTTCGACGTGCCGAGCACCGCCGATCGGTGCTACCCGGTCGGCGACGGCTTCGGCGTCGTCGCCGAGGATCGTGGCGACGGACGCCTCGTCGCCGTCGACGGCACCGCGGTCATGATCAACGAGCGGCTTGCGACCGCCGGTAACGCGGCACTGGCCCTCAACCTGCTGGGGCGACACGACTCGCTCGTCTGGTACGTGCCCGACTACGGCGACAGCGACGAGTTCGCGCCGCCCCCGTCGTTCGCCGAACTCACACCGCCATGGGTGACGCCCGTGATGGTCCTGCTGCTGTTGTCGGGGGTCGCCGCCGCCGTGTGGCGCGGCCGCCGTCTCGGTCCGCTCGTCGCCGAAAACCTGCCGGTGACGGTTCGCGCCGGAGAGACCACAGCCGGCCGGGCCCGCCTGTACGCACGGTCGGGCGACGCGACCCACGCCGCCGATCAGCTCCGCATCGGTGCACTGCGCCGGATGGCGCGACTGCTCGGCCTCGGGCCCGCCGCCTCCGCCCTCGAGATCGCCGACGCGGTCGCCGGACGCCTCGGCGCCGACCGCGCGGTCATCCGCGGCATCCTCATCACCGACCCGTCCCCCACCGACCGCGACCTCGTCGACCTGGCCGACCGCGTGCGCTCACTCGAGAACGCCGTCACCCGCGCCGTCCGTCCCGAAAGGAACCTGCCATGAGCGATACCGCCGCCGACACCGATCTGCGATCGGCGATGAACCGCGTCCGCGTCGAGGTCGGCAAAGCCGTCGTCGGGCAGGACGGGGCGGTCACCGGCCTGCTCATCGCGCTGCTGGCCCGCGGCCACGTGCTGCTGGAAGGCGTGCCCGGTGTCGCGAAGACGCTGCTGGTGCGCTCCTTCAGCCGCGCGATCGGACTCGACACCACCCGCGTGCAGTTCACCCCCGACCTCATGCCCGGCGACGTGACCGGCTCGCTCGTGTACGACGCGCGCGCCGGAGCGTTCGAGTTCCGCGAGGGGCCGGTGTTCACGAACGTGCTGCTCGCCGATGAGATCAACCGCACGCCGCCCAAGACCCAGTCGGCGCTCCTGGAGGCGATGGAGGAGCGCCAGGTCTCAGCCGACGGCGTCTCCCGCTCGCTGCCCGACCCGTTCCTGGTCGCCGCGACGCAGAACCCCGTCGAGCACGAAGGCACCTACACGCTCCCCGAGGCGCAGCTCGACCGCTTCCTGCTGAAGCTCGTGATCGACATGCCGGCGCGTGAGGCCGAGGTCGACGTGCTGCGCCGCCACGCCGACGGCTTCACCCCGCGTGATCTCGAGGGCGCGGGCCTTGCCGCTGTCGTCGGCGGCGAGGAGATCCGTGCCGCGCAGCGCGCAGCCGCCGCCGTCACGGTCTCCGACGACGTGCTCGGCTACGTCGTCGACCTCGCCCGCGCGACCCGCGAGTCGCCGTCCGTGCAGCTGGGCGCGAGCCCCCGCGCATCGACCGCGCTGCTCGCGACCGCCAAGGCATGGGCCTGGCTCGGCGGGTACCCCGCCATCACCCCCGACCACGTGCAGACGATGCTCGTGCCGACCTGGCGCCACCGCCTGCGACTGCGACCCGAGGCGGAACTCGAGGGCGTTTCGGTCGACGCGATCCTGACCGCCGTCGTCCAGCAGACACGCGTCCCCATCTGATCGATGCACCTCACCGGCCGTTTCGCACTCGCCGTCGCCTTCGGCGCGGTGCCCGTCATCCTGCTGTCGACAGCGGGCGTCCCGGCGTGGGCGGTCACCGGCGGCTGGCTGCTGCTGTGCCTGCTGGCGGCCGCGATCGACGTGGTGCTGGCGGCCGATCCGCGCGCGGTGCGCGTGCAGCGGCAGATACCGGGCCGCGCCCTGCGCGACGAGGTGGTGCCGACCCGGCTGCTGCTGCACAACACCGGCACCCGTGAGCTTCGGGCACGGGTGCGCGATGCGTGGCAGCCGACGGCGGGGGCTCCGGCATCCCGCCACCTGATCATCGTGCCGGCGGGCGAGCGACGCGCGATCGACGTACCGTTGCGGCCGCGCCGCCGCGGTGAGCTGCGCAGCGAATTCGTGGCACTGCGCGTCTTCGGCCCGTTCGGCCTCGCCGGGCGCCAAGGCCGCATCGACGAGGCCGGGGTGCTGCGGGTGCTGCCGCCGTTTCGATCGCGACGCCATCTGCCGTCGCGACTGGCCAGACTGCGCGAACTCGACGGCAACACGAGCGTGCAGGTACGCGGTCAGGGCACCGAGTTCGACAGCCTGCGCGAGTACGTCCGCGGCGACGACGTGCGCTCGATCGACTGGCGGGCGACCGCCCGTGCGGCCACGACGATGCTGCGCACCTGGCGACCCGAGCGCGATCGTCACGTCGTGATCGTCATCGACACCGGGCGCACGAGCGCCGCCCGTGTCGGCGATGGGGTGCGGCTGGACGCGTCGATGGAGGCAGCCCTCCTGCTGGCGGCACTCGCCTCGCGGGCCGGCGATCATGTGCACCTGGTCATGTTCGATCGGGCGCTTCGCGCGCGCGTCACGCGGACCGACGGCCCGCGCCTGCTGCCGTCGATGGTCGATGCCATGGCCCCCGTCGAACCGCAGTTGATCGACACGGACTGGGATGCCGCAATCGCGCAGGTCGCGACGATGACCTCGCGCCCGTCGCTCGTGGTGCTGCTGACGGCGCAGGACTCCCCCGATGCCGCGCGGGCGTTCCTCGGTTCGCTGCCGGCGCTCACGAAGCGCGCCCACGTGCTGGTCGGCACCGCCACCGACCTTCCCGCCGAGCACGTGCCGCGGCGCACCGCGGACGACGTGTACCTGGAGGCAGCGCGCGAGCGCGCCGATCGCGACGCCGAGCGCGTGTCGGCTGCCGTGGGGCGGGCAGGCGGCGAAGCGATCACCGCGACGCCCGAAGACCTGCCGCCGGCCATTGCCGACCGCTATCTCGCGCTCAAGGCGACCGGACGACTCTGAAACTCGTCCAGCGAGGGTCCTGTCGTGTCGGGCATCGGCACGGCAGAATCTGCACCAGAACGACCGCTCACGCGAAAGGATGCGCCATGAGCACCGACCCTCGTCCCGAGAAGCCGGTCACACCCACTCCCCTCGACCACACTCCTGCCGAGCCCGGCCCGACGATGGCGGCCCGATGGCTCGCCGAAGCCCTCGGTACCTTCCTGCTCGTGTTCGGCTCGATTAGCGCTGCGCTGTTCGCATCGGACTTCGGAACCGGCACGAACGGTTCGTCGCTCGGCATCGGCTTCGTCGGAGTCGCCTTCGCGTTCGGCCTCACGGTCGTCGCCGGCGCCTACGCGTGGGGTCCGATCTCGGGCGGCCACTTCAATCCCGCCGTGACGCTGGGCCTTGCGGCCGCAGGCCGTTTCGCGTGGAAGGACACGATCGGCTACATCATCGCCCAGATCGTCGGTGGCGCCGTCGGCACCACCTGCATCGTCCTGATCGGCCTGTTCGCTCCGGGCGGCTGGCTGTCGGCCGCGCAGTCGGGCGGCTTCGCCAGCAACGGCTACGACGCGCTGTCGCCGGGCGGCTTCGGCATCGGGGCGGCCATCACCGCCGAGATCCTGTTCACCGGCATCTTCGTGCTCGTGATCCTGGGTGTCACGCACGCGACGCGTGGTACGAAGCTCGCAGGCCTCGTGATCGGCCTCACGCTGACCCTCATCCACCTCGCATCCATCCCGATCGACAACACCTCGGTCAACCCGGCACGCTCGATCGCGACGGCGATCTACGGCGGCGCAGAGCCGCTGATGCAGCTGTGGGTGTTCCTGGTGTTCCCGATCGTGGGCGCGCTGCTTGCAGGATTCGCGCACCGCACACTGTTCGACACGAAGCCGAGCTTCTGAATCGAACCCACCGCCTCACGACGAACCGGCCCCTTCCGCACTGCGCGGAAGGGGCCGGTTCAGTGTGAGCGGGTGTGCTCAGCGCAGGTCGAAGCGGTCCAGCTCGGTGACCTTGCCCCACGCTGCGGCGAAGTCGCGGGCGAACTTCTCAGCCGCGTCGTCGGAGGCGTAGACCTCAGCGAGGGCGCGCAGTTCGGAGTTGGAGCCGAACAGCAGGTCGACACGGGTGCCGACGCCGATGGCCTGGCCGTCACGGGTTCCGGCAAACGCGTGCGAGCCGGGGTCGAGCGGCTTCCAGTCGGCGCCGAGGTCGAGCAGGTTCACGAACACGTCGTTCGTGAGCACACCGACGCGGTCGGTGAACACACCGTGCGCCGAGCCGTCCCAGTTGGCGCCGAGGGCGCGCAAGCCACCGACGAGCACCGTCATCTCGGGCGCGGTCAGCGTGAGCAGGTTGGCCTTGTCGATGAGGTGGTACTCGGCCGGCATGGGCGCGCGACGGCTCTGGTAGTTGCGGAAGCCGTCGGCGATCGGCTCGAGGTAGCCGAACGACTCGACGTCGGTCTGCTCCTGCGAGGCGTCGGTGCGACCCGGGTTGAAGGTCACCTCGACGGTCACCCCGGCATCCGCTGCCGCCTTCTCGACACCCGCGTTGCCCGCGAGCACGATGAGGTCGGCCAGGGACACCTTCTTGGCGTCGGTGTCGAACGAGGCCTTGACGCCCTCGAGCACCGCGAGCACCTTCTGCAGCTGGGCGGGGTTGTTGACCTCCCAGTCCTTCTGCGGGGCGAGGCGGATGCGGGCGCCGTTGACGCCGCCACGCTTGTCGCTGCCGCGGAAGGTGGATGCCGCGGCCCACGTCGTGGCGACCAGCTCCGAGACCGTCAGGCCGGAGTCGAGGATCTGCTGCTTGAGGGCCGCGGCGTCGGCGGCGTCGATCAGCTCGTGGTCGACGGCCGGCACCGGGTCCTGCCAGATGAGCTCTTCGGCGGGCACCTCGGCGCCGAGGTAGCGCGAGAGTGGGCCCATGTCACGGTGGGTGAGCTTGAACCAGGCACGGGCGAAGGCGTCGGCGAACGCGTTCGGGTCTTCGAGGAAGCGGCGCGAGATCTTCTCGTAGGCCGGGTCCATGCGCAGCGACAGGTCGGTCGTGAGCATGCGGGGCTCGCGGCGACCGTTCGAGTGCGCGAGGGGCACCATGTCGGCGCCGGCACCGTTCTTGGGACGCCACTGGTGCGCGCCGGCGGGGCTCTGGAAGAGCTCCCACTCGTAGGCGAACAGGATGTGGAAGAACTCGTTGTCCCAGCGGGTCGGGTGATAGGTCCAGGTCACCTCGAGGCCGGAGGTGATCGTGTCGTCACCCTTGCCCGAGGCATGGTTGTTCTTCCAGCCGAGGCCCTGCTGCTCGAGGCCGGCGGCCTCGGGGTTGTCCTCGATGTTCGTGTCGGGGGCGGCACCGTGGGTCTTGCCGAAGGTGTGTCCACCGGCGATGAGCGCGACGGTCTCCTCGTCGTTCATGGCCATGCGCGCGAAGGTCTCGCGGATGTCGTGGGCGGCGGCGACGGGGTCGGGGTTGCCCTCGGGGCCTTCGGGGTTGACGTAGATGAGACCCATGTGGGTCGCGGCGAGCGGCTCGTCGAGCTCACGGTCGCCGCTGAAGCGCTGGTCGCTGCCGAGCCAGGTGGTCTCGCCGCCCCAGTACACGTCGTCGTCGGGCTCCCACTCGTCGACACGGCCGCCGGCGAAGCCGAAGGTCGCGAAGCCCATGTTCTCGAGCGCGACGTTGCCGGCGAGGATCATGAGGTCGGCCCACGAGATCGACTGGCCGTACTTCTTCTTGACGGGCCAGAGCAGACGGCGGGCCTTGTCGAGGTTGACGTTGTCGGGCCAGCTGTTGAGCGGTGCGAAGCGCTGCTGGCCCGCGCCACCACCGCCGCGGCCGTCGAACACCCGGTAGGTGCCCGCGCTGTGCCACGCCATGCGGATCATGAGCGGACCGTAGTTGCCGAAGTCGGCGGGCCACCAGTCCTGCGAAGTCGTCAGGACCGCGTCGATGTCGGCCTTGACGGCGGCGAGGTCGAGCGCCTCGAAGGCGGCCTTGTAGTCGAAGCCTTCGTCCAGCGGGCTGCGCTCACGCACGTTCTTGGCGAGCAACTTGATGTTGAGCTGGTTGGGCCACCACACGCGGTTGGCCGAACCGGTGGTGGGGTGGGGCTGGGAGTGGATGACGGGGCAGCCGCCGCCGGTCTGCTCCTGCGGCTCGTCGGTGACGGTGACGGCCTGGTCCATGGGCGTCGGGTCGTTCCCGATGCCGGTGGTGTCCTGGTCTCGGTCGGTCATTGTGTTCCTTCCGTGGAGTGGTCGTTGGACTGAGGGTCAGTGTGGGTCGGTCGCGCAGTCGGGGCACAGTCCCCAGAAGGTGACCTCGGCGACATCGACGGTGAATCCGTGGTTGTCGGCGGGAGTGATGCATGGTGCGTGTCCGACGACGCAGTCGACGTCTCGGACGGCGCCGCACCGCGAGCACACCAGGTGATGGTGGTTGTCGCCGACGCGCAGTTCGAACAGCATCGCTCGACCGGCCGGCTCGATACGCCGCACGAGGCCCGCTTCGGCGAAATCGCCGAGGGCGTTGTAGACCGACTGGCGACTGGTCACCGGCAGACGGGGCTGCACGATGGCGAACACGTCGTCTGCGCTGGCGTGCGGGCGGTCGGCGAGCGCGTCGTAGACGGCGGTCCGAGACTCGGTCACGCGCAGTCCCGCGCCGCGGATCGCCGTGGCGGCGTCGGGCATGGGGTGGGTGAGGGTCACGTCACCAGCTTACGCCTTGTTTTGATCACGTCAAAACAATCAGCCGACGATGAGGCGTGCGGTTCCGGCTTCGTATTCCGTGAGATCGCCCGTCTCACCGAGACGTGCCGCACGCCTGCCCACGACGAGCATGTAGAAGAGGAATGCCGCCAGCACGAGCGTGCCGATGCCGATCTTCACGACCCACGGCCATGGTTGCGGGGTCACGAAACCCTCGACGATGCCAGAGACCGCGAGGGCGATGATCAGACCCACCGCGACCGTCGCGAGCGATCTGCCCGCAGCGGCCAGCGATTCGCCCCTGCTGCGGGTTCCCGGCGCGACCCACGCCCAGAAGATGTGCAGCCCCGCCGCCCCCGCGACGAAGATGCAGGTCAGTTCGAGCTGGCCATGCGGGGCGATGTAGAGCAGGAAGACATCGCCTCGACCGAAGGCGAACAGCACCGCCCCCGCGGTGCCGATGCCGATCGCGTTCTGCATGATCACCATGAGCGGCCAGATGCCGGTCACCCCGAACATGACGCACTGCGCGGCGATCCACGCATTGTTCGTCCATACGGTGCCCGCGAAAGCCGCCGCGGGGTTCTCGCTGTAGTACGACACGAAATCCTCCTCGGCGTACTGCTCAAGGTCGGCCTGGTCGCCGAGCGCCGCGAGGACGGCGGGATCCTGCACGATCCAGACCGCGGCGAGCACCCCGACGAGGAGGAATCCCAGCGTGATCGCGAGCGTCGTCCACCGCAGGCGGTAGAGCGCTGCAGGCAACTGGAGCGCGAAGAAGCGAGGCACCTGCCGCAGCACGTTGTCGCCGGCGCCGGTCAGCCGCAGCCGGGCACGCGCGAGGAGTGTCGAGAGGTGGTCGCCTTCTGTGCTGCGGCCCGCCGAGGTCTTGATGTCGGCGAGATCGGCGGATGCCGCGCGGTACCGCTCGACGAGTTCGTCGACCTCCGCGCTGGTAAGCCGGCGCGTGCGCCCCAGCTCGTCGAGGCGCTCCCATTCCGCGCGTCGGGCGGCCGTCAGCGCATCGAGGTCCATGTGGTTCACTGTACCCATGGGGACCCCGGCGCCGGCCGCGCAGATCGCACAGGATGAGATCCTCACCGGCGAGGCCGTCGCGCTCGATGTCCAACCCGTCGGCTTCTTCATGCGGGCACTGGGCACCCTCATCGATGTCATCGCCTCGATCGCGCTCGTGATCTTGTTCATCATCGTGTTCGCGTGGATCGGCGGCAACGGCGTCGACCTGCTCTCCATCGGCACGATCGTGACGATTTCGACCATGGTGCTGATCACGATCGTCATCCCGACCGCCATCGAGACCGCGACCCGCGGACGCAGCCTCGGAAAGCTCGCCGTCGGCAGCCGGATCGTGCGCGCCGACGGCGGCGCGATCGGATTCCGCCATGCGTTCATCCGCGCGCTCGTCGGCGTGCTCGAGATCTGGTTCACGATGGGCGCGATCGCCGGCGTCGTCGGCGCGTTCACGCCGCGCGCCCAGCGACTCGGCGACCTGCTGGCCGGCACCTACGCCGAACGCACGCGCGCGCCGAAGCTGCCGTGGCCGGCGGGCGGCATCCCCCCGGCATTGACCGAGTGGGCACGCACCGCCGACGTCGCACGGCTGCCGGATCGGGTCGCTCGGCGCGCGGGGCAGTTCGTGCGCAGTGCCGACAAGCTGCTGCCGCACGCGCGCGCCCGGGCTGCGACGACGATCGCCGCCGAGGTGCGCCCCTTCGTCTCCCCCGTGCCCGAGGTCGACCCCGAGACGTTCCTGCGCGCCGTCGTCGCAGTACGCAGGGACCGCGAGTACGCCGCACTCGAGCTGCAGTCGCAGCGCGTGTCCGGACTGCTCGTCGGCGTGAGCGACACGCCGCGCGACTTTCCGCAGCGCTGACGGGCCGCACGCGCGTCAGCCGCGAGGGCGAGGTCTGCGACGACGTGTTCGGTGGCGGTTTCGGTGCGCGGCATCCGCCTCTTGTCCCACTCGGGGTCTGTCAGACGCGGAGCGTTTCGTGCCGCACGACGACCCACCCCTTGGGCACCGAGAGCCGATCGGTGTGCACGGCGCACAGGTCGTGCGCGTGCGGGTCGACGTTGCCGCCCAGTGGACCGACGGCGGCCATCTGGTCGCCGTAGTCGAAGGTGAGGGTGGTCACGGCTTCACGCGCGCAACCCACCTTGGAACACAGTCTCTCGAGCATCGGTGCCACGGTACCCGCCACGCGGTGCGCGCGGTCGTCGGCGCGCCGGGCGATGAACGGACGCGCCATAGGATGGGCACATGATCCGGCGCCGCTCCCGACCAGCCCGTCGCCCGACGCGGCACGGGCGTCACGGACGCGACGACCGCAGCCCCGTCGTGCGTCCCCCGCTGCCGCCGCTCGAGACCCGCGCCGACAAGTTCGACCTCGCGGTCGGGTCTGCGGCCGAGTTCCTGCGCTCGGCATGGCCGGAACTGCGTGAGGTGCGATTCGAAGTGGGCGCGATGCCCGCCGCACCGGATGACGACGGCATCCCCCGGTGGACGGTCGACACCGAGCAGAAGCGCATCGTGCTGTACCGACTGCCGATCGAGCGGCTCGCCCACCTGCACCGCAACGACGACCTGCACCGCCGCATGCAGATCGAGGGCTCCGTGTTCCGAGCCGCCGCGGAGTACCTGGACCGTGACCCGTGGGATCTGGGGCCGGAGCGGTTCCGCTACTTCTGAGCGCGGCTACTGCGGGTACACCCGCACCTCTGCCGCCGCCGCATCCGCCGGGACGACGGCGTAGCCGGCGAGCCTTCCGCCCGTGCTGTACTCGACCGCCGCACGGACACCACCACCGGACGTCGTGAGGCGGTAGACCTCTCCGCCGCGAACACGCAGCTGCACGGCTTGGCCGGCCGGGACCGTCACCGTGTCGACGTCACCAGTGCCCGCGTCCTCCGCGAGCTCGACCGCGACATCCGCGTCACCCGCGTTGTGCAGCACGAGCGACGGCGACGAGCCCGATGCCACGGCGACGAGGCTCGGCACCCCCACCTCGTCGGCGCTCGTGTACCAGGCGAAGTCCGAACCTGCTCCGAAGCCGGTCGTCTCCCAGACAGCACCGACCACCGGCACCGACGCGTCGATCTGCACTGTGTACGTGCCGACCGCGAGTCCGCCGAGTTCGAGCTCGAGCGGAACGCCCGCCGCAAGCGACACCTGCTGCGTGTCTGCCGGCTGCGTCTGCCCGACACCGGTCACCGTGACCGTCGCCTCACCGTCGTCGGACGGGGCGAGGACGCGCAAGAGTGTGGTGACATCGGTCGCGCCTTCTTCTCCGGGCGCTCGGGTGACGGTGACTGCAGGAATGACCTGCCGCTGCGTCGGCGTCGACGTGGCCCCGACGTGATCGACACCGCCCGGCACCAGTGTGCGGATGATGCTCGTCTGCAGGCTCGCGTGCACCGGAGCCCCGCTCGCGGTGACCCGGACGACGGGGGCTTCTTCGCCGATGCCGAGCGAAGCCAACGGCACGATGCGCTGCGAGCCCGCCGGGACGACGATGCCGGCGCCCGCGGCGGGCGCGTCCATGCCCGCGCCGCCGTAGACGGTGAGATCGACTTGCGCGGCGACCTCGCCTGGGTTCGACAGCATGATGAGATCTGCGGCGCCGACGGCGGCGCTGCCGCCCACCAGCCACGATTCCAGCCGCGGCGGCGCGCACGTGGAAGCGGCGAACCCGCTGAGGTCGTCGTCGGTGACCTGCGCCGAGCCTGCGGCGGCCAGATCCGTGCGCTCGCGGCCGTTCGGCGGCGCGATGAAGGTCTCGGGGCCCGTGCCGCTGCTGACGTCGGGGATGTCGAGGGTGCGCTCGTCGGGGACGGTCGCTCCCGCGGTGACGCCGACGGTCACTCGCTGCCGTGCCGCCTCGGACAGCGATCCCGCCTGCTGCGAGTCCCGCCCGGCCGCCAGCACCGGCCCTGTGCAGGCGAGTATCGAAGCAGACGGCACCGGCTGGGCCGACAGCGACAGCGGTTCGCGCTCGATCGCGTGCCACGGAACGAGCACGGCGGCTGCGACCGCTCCCGCGCACACCGCGACGAGTGCAAGGCGCACGGCGGCACGAGCACCCGTGCCGATCCAGGACGACGTCATGAGCGGCTCCGTTCCAGCCCGACGATGCGCGGCTTGCGGCGCGAGGCCGCCCGGCTCGCCGCGGTCGGGAGGGCGAGCAGCAGCGCGACGACGATGACGCCGAGCTGCACGACGGCGACCGTCCGAGCCGTGTCCGCGACGGAATCCGCGACCCGGCGCGGCGCGACCTCGTCTGAGACCCGCCACAGCACGCGGTTTCCGGTGTCGCCGACGTTGTCGAGGCGCTCCCGTTGATCGAGGGCGGTCTGGGCGCCCAGCCGCGTCGCCCTGGCCGCGTCGGATTCATCGGCGTCGATCGTTACCAGCACGAAACCGATGCCGTGTTCGGCCAGTTGCGTGATCGCGTCATCGGGCGATTCCGAGACGAGGTCCGCCGTCAGCCGGGCCAGGGTGATGTCGTCGGGGGTCGCCGCCGCGTGCGCCGAGAGCAGCGTCGTCTGTCCACCCAGCGCTTCGGTGCCGCTCCACACGACCGTCGCGCGGATCGACCCGTCTGCGAGCGGTGAGAGCACGAGGGTCCCTTCGCCGCGTCCGCCACCGGCTTCGGCCGCGACGTACGCCGGGAGCGTGCTGGTCGGCCCGTTCGTGAGCGCGGTCGCGCCGCGAACGGACGCTGTGAGCGACGGCACCGCGCATGCGACGAGCGCGGCGACCGCGACCGCACCTGCTGCGGCGCGAACCAGTCGCGGCACGGGCACGAGGTGCAGTGCGATGGCCGCAGCACCGACGAGCCCCGCCCATGCAAGGCTGAGCGCGGCTCCGGGCCAGATGCCGACGGCCGTCGAACCGGACGCCGCAACCGTGACGCCGGTCGTGATGAGCGCGGTCACCATGCCCACCACGGCGGTCAGCAGCAGCACCGCGACCGGGACGATGCGCCTGGTCTGCACAGCGGTCACTGCCAGCAGCAGCAGGGGTGCGACGAGCAGCGCCACCCACCAGGTCGAGGCGTTCGCCCCGAGCAGTGCGCTCCATCCGGCGGGGTCCACGGTGGGGAATCCTGCGGCCAGCAGGATGCGGTCGATCACTCCGTCGACCCGGCCCGAGAGCGCGGCGGCGACGCCGGGATCGGCGAGCAGCGCCCACGGATCGGCCTGGCGGATCCGGTGCCAGACGAGCGGCGAGAACGCGACGACGGTCGGCACGATGAGCCACAGCACGCGGGCTGTCCCTCGTCCGCGACGCACCGCGATCGTCAGGATCAGCGCGACCGTCCACAGCACGACGAGGGCCGGCGCGACCGACGGGGAGCAGGCGATGACGGCGAGCACGAGCAGCGATGCGATACCGGCTCCGCTCCACGTGCGATGCGCGACGGACGCCGTCAGCAGCAGCCATGGCAGGAGCAGATGCACGAGCACGCCCGTGGGGCGACCTTCGACGAGCGCCGACAGCAATGTGGGAGCGAGCGCCCACGCGATCGCCACGAACGCACGCAGCGTTGCACTCGACGTGACACGCGTCGCCGCGAACCAACCGCCGAGTGCGGCCAGCGGCAGGGCGAGCACCCAGAGCGCGACGAGGGCGCGAGACGGCTCGAACGGCCAGAGCGTGCCCAGCGCGGCCACAACACCGCTGAACGGGTCTGCCGGTCCCACGAGCTGCCAGCCGACCGGTCGGTTGCCGAAGGCGGCATCGGCCCAGAGTCCTGCGACGGTGGTGCGCAGGGGCGCCAGCGCACCACCCCCGAGCGCGGGCCATGCGAGCAGCGCAGGGAACGCGGCGACCGACAGCACGAGGAAGGCGAGCACCACCCAGGCACCGCCGCCGGTGAAGAAGTGCAGCTCGTCGCGACCGCCGCCGACGGCATGCTCGTCGTCGACGCCGAGCCGCTGCCCGAGTTGCGCCCGCGACATCCGCAGCGGCGCCAATTGCGCCCACGACGTCGTCCTGCTTCGCCGGATGCGACCGCGCGATCGGAGCACGGCGGCCGGGCGCAGCATCGCCGTGACGGCGGCGACCCAGTCAGGACCGATGCCGAGCGGTCGCTTGGCGACGAGGTCTGCGAGGGTTCGCCAGATCGCCAGCGGGAGGAGCGAGAGCCAGTGCAACGGCACCGCGGCCGCAGGCGCGTAGGCGAGCCGCCGGTGCAGCTGCGCGAGCCGTCGGACGTACGCGCGATGCACGCGCAGCCCCGACGCGCGCCCCGACGGGGGCGCGGCGACACCATCCCCTGCGACGGCGACGAGCGCCGTGGGGGCAAGGGCGACACGGCGGCCGGCAAGTCGTGCACGGATGCCGAGGTCGAGTCCTTCGTCGGCTCCCGCCAGCGCGGTGTCGAGCCCGCCGAGTTCCTGCCAGGCATCGGCTCGCACGAGAATGCCGCGCACGTCCGCGCCGAGGACGTCGTCGCGGCCGTCGTGCTGCCCCTGGTCGAGTTCGTCCTCGGCGAGCACGACGGTGCGTCCGAGCGCCGTCATCGTCACGCCGAGCGACACGATGCGGTCGGCGTGCGCCCAGCGGACGAGCTTCGGTGCGGCGAACGCCATCGACGGTGAGGTCTCGAGCGCACCGGCGAGTTTTGCGAGCGCGTCGGGCGCGGGCGCGGTGTCTTGGGCGAGCAGCCACACCGCATCGCCGCGGAGCCGGTGGCTGGCCATCGCGAGCGCCTGCGCGAACGTGGTCCCCCGCGAGGCCGCGATGATCCCCTCGGCTCCGCTCTCGTTCGCGATCCCGCGAAGCTCGGCGTCGTCGCCGCACAACACGACGGTCAGCGCGTCGACGGGTCGAGTCTGCGCTTGGAGCGCGCTCAGCGTGCGTCGCAGGTGCAGATCGACGGGGATTCGTCCGTCGGGGCGCACGACGAGGAGGGCATGGACGCGGGCGGGCATGGCTCCGTCAGCCTAAGCGGGGCCGCGTCACGACTCCGCAGGCCGCGCGCGATTCGCGCGGATCCGTCGCGATCAGACGGCGCGGCGCTTGATCTTGCGACGTTCGCGTTCGCTCAGGCCACCCCAGATGCCGAACCGCTCGTCGTTCTGCAGCGCGTACTCGAGGCACTCGCCTCGCACGTCGCACGACGAGCAGATGCGCTTGGCATCGCGGGTCGATCCGCCCTTCTCAGGGAAGAACGCCTCGGGATCGGTCTGCGCGCACAGCGCGTCGGACTGCCAGGCCAGTGCACTGTCGACATCGGTCTCGACCGGTCGGCGCACACCGGGAACGCCGAGGTTGATCGGGTCGACGAACCAATTGTCGGGAACGCCGGAACGGTAACCCGTCATGTCGATCCTCCCCCTGTATAGGCCCCACGCCGTTCGACGTGTACGGATAATTACACCCGTGTCATTCGCTCCGGTCAAGTCGCGAACTGTAAAGCCTCAAGTGGGGATTGAACCTTCACGACACGGCGCGGCGTGTCACGATCCCGTCACCGGCCGGGCTGCGCGATGAAGACCTCGCCGGTTCCAGAGACGGTGATCGTCGCCTCGGCCTCGTCCGCATAGACCGCTCCGCCTGCGGCGAGCGCGACGGCCGAGCCGCCTGCAGTCACCGTGACGCCACCGGTCGTCGAGACGGCGATCGCGGGACCGTTCAGGGCGACGTCGGTCGAGCCGCCCGATACCGCCACACGCCACAGCGCGAAGTCGGCGATTCCAGCGTCGAACACTGCGACACCGTCCGCGACGGGGCGTGCCGGCAGCACGGGCGGTGCCGAGGTGCTCGTGTCGACGATCGTCATGAGCTCGGCCACGTCGATGTGCTTGGGCGTGAGGCCGCCGCGCAGCACGTTGTCGCTGGCCGCCATCAGTTCGACGCCCAGGCCCTCCAGGTAGGCGTGGAGCACACCCGCGTCGACGAAGACGGCCTCACCTCGGCGCAGTTCGACGACGTTCATGAGCAAAGCGACCACGACTCCCGGGTCGCCCGGGTAGGCGTCTGCGATGCCGCGCAGGGCGGTCAGTTCGACGGCGAACGCTTCGTCGTCCGCGCCCCGCACCGCCTCGATCACGTCGTCGACCTCGGCCTGCGCACCGCCCGAGAGGAGCCACTGGATCGTGTCGCGCAGCGCGGCCGTCTCGTCCGCGCCGGAGAGTCGGTCAGCGAGCGCGCGCACACCGGCGGCGTCACCGAGCCCGTCCAGCAGCAGGCGCGTCTGCTCGAGCGGACGGAGTCCGGCGAGTGCGCGGAACACGTCGCTGACGGCGACGATGAGCTCGGGCTTGTGGTTGTCGTCGCGGTAGGTGCGCTCTCCCGCATCCCGCGGGATCCCGGCGGCTTCCTCCCGGGCGAATCCTTCGATCGCCTGGGCACGCGAAGGGTGCGCCTGGATCGACAGCGGCGATCCAGCGGCCAGCAACTTCAGCAAGAAGGACAGGCGAGGCGCCTCGGCATCCGCGCGCACAGCATCGAGGGTGCGGCCGGAGCCGTCTCCGACCAGCGCGGGGCATCCCGGGTGGTCGCCGAACCAGACCTCCGCCTCGGGCCGCCCGTCGGGGGTCCGCCCCTCAAGGTCGGCGAGCAGCGTTGTGGAGCCCCAGGCGTAATCACGGGGCCGATTGGAGATCGTCACGAGCACGCCCTCAGCCTAGACGCCCGCGCGATAGCCTTCTGTGGAGATGACGGTCCACACCAGCCACCCGGTCGCGGCGCCCCCCGCGGCGCCGGTTCGTGAGAAGACGGGGCATCTGCTGCTGCGCGGCTGGTGCATCTTCGTGCTGGCCGGCGGGCTCGCCGGGACGAGCTGGCTGATGGCTTTCGGCCCCGAAGTCACCGCAGGTGTGCTGGTCGGGTCTGCGCTCGTCTCAGCGGTGCTGTGGCTGACGCTGCGTCCAGCGGTGCAACTGCGCCGCCTGCCCTGGATCGCACTGCTCTATGTCGCCTGGGCGGTCGCATCCCTCATCTGGACCGCGTGGCCGGCCGCGACCGCGACCACGCTGCTCCTCCTCCTCGTCACCACGGGGCAGGCCATGTTCGTGGGAGCCGTGTTGACCTGGCGCGAACTGGTGCGGGCGATGGCCTCGGCGCTGAAGTGGATCCTCGCGCTGTCCGTCCTGTTCGAACTGTGGATCTCGCTGCTGTGGGGCGGGCCGATCCTTCCGCAGTTCGTCCGCCCCGACGGACCGGTCGACGACCCGATCGTGCTGTGGTCGCGCGACAACCTCTTCGACGGCGGTCGCATCCAGGGCCTGTTCGGCAACTCCAATGCACTCGCGTATGTCGCACTCCTCGGCATCATCGTCTTCAGCATCCGCATCGCCTCGCGTGCGCCGCGGCGCACACTGCTGGTGCTGTGGACGGCGCTCTCGCTCTACCTGTTCGTGCGAGCGGGCTCCGCCACGGCGTTCCTCGCCGCCGGCCTGGCGGCGGTCGTGCTGGTGACCGCGTTGCTCATGCGCCGCACAACCCGTCCCGGCGAGCGCACCCGGTATTACGTGGCGTACGCACTCGTCGCGGTGGGCGGGCTCACCGCGCTGTGGATGCTGCGCGATCACGTCTTCTCGCTCCTCGGGCGCTCCTCCGACCTCACCGGCCGCGAAGCGATCTGGAGCGCGGTGTGGGAGCGGATCGCCCAACGCCCCGTTCTGGGCTGGGGCTTCTCGACGCCCTGGGTCCCCTCCGACCCGGGCTTCGACCGGTGGATCGTCGACCACGGCGAGACGGTCATGCAGGCGCACAACATGTGGCTCGATGTGCTGTTCCAGCTCGGCGTCATCGGTCTGGTCCTGATGGCGCTCGCCTACCTCGCGTTCCTGTGGCGCTCCTGGTTCTTCGCCGTCGACCGCCCTCGTTGGGATCTCGTCGACGACCGCCCCTACTCCCCCATCACCTTGCTGCCGACCCTGACCGCCGCCGTCCTGGTGGTGCAGGGGCTCGCCGAGTCGGGTCCGCTGCTGAACTGGGGGTGGATGTTCGTCGTCCTCCTCGCGTTCAAGATCAAACAAGCCCCGTTGCTGGGTCGCGGCCCGTCCGAACAGCGGTTGGCCGGCGAGCAGGGCGAGCGGCTGACCGAGCGATGAGCGCCGGCTCGGCTCTGCGAACCGCGCTGCGGGTCCTGCGCTCGAGCGAGGTCGCCTCGGCGTTCGCGGTGGCGACCATCGGCGCCCTGTTCGCGACCCACCTGCTGCGTCAGTTGATGGGCGACGCGGGCTACGGCGCCATCATCGTGGGCCTGTGCACCCTCGGCGGCGCGATCCTCGTGGCCCGTCGGCGCGAGTGGCGCTGGTATGAGCTCATGCCCACGACGCTCGCCCTGCTGCTGCTGTGGCTGCTCGTGACGACCCTGTGGTCGAGGTCGGTCGGCGCCAGCCTCAGCGGTTGGCTGCAACTGGGGGCGCCGACGTTCCTCGCGATCGTGGTGGCGCAGTTCCGCGACACCCTGCAGACGGTGCGTGCGACCGGCGACGTGCTGCGCGTCCTGCTCACCGGATCGCTGCTGATCGAGCTGCTCAGCGGCATCCTGCTCGACCTGCCGATCCCGTTCCTCGGCGTCGCGGGCAACCTCGCCGAAGGCGGCCCGATCCAGGGCCTGTTCGGCACCCGCACGCAACTGGGGCTGGTCGCGGTGCTCGCGCTCATCACGTTCCTCGTCGAGTGGCGCACCCGTTCCGTGCCCCGGGAGCTGTCGCTGTATTCGGTTGCGATCGCCGTCGCCTGCGCCGTCTTCACGGCATCGCCGATCGTGCTCATGATGGGCGTCGTCGCGGCATTCGCAACACTCGTGCTTGTCGCCGTGCGCCGCACCGCGGCCCCCGCTCGGCGTTCACTGCAGGTGGGCATCGCCGCGGTCGTCGTCATGGCCGGCGTGCTCGTGTACGTCTTCCGCCGCCCGCTCGTGTACTGGCTCAACGCCGAGCCCGACTTCTTCACGCGGTCACGGCTGTGGAACGAAATCCTCGACCTGAGCGAGACCCGCCCCGTCCAGGGGTGGGGCTGGGTGGGCACGTGGCCCGACGGGGTCATGCCGTACAACTATCTGCGGTTCCTGGTCGGTCACGACCATGCCTCGGCGCTGAACGCCTGGATGGACATGCTGCTGCAGGCGGGCGGCGCCGGCGTCGTGCTGCTGGCCGCTTTCGCCGGTCTCGCGCTGGCGAGGGCATGGATGACGGCATCCGAACGCCGCTCCACCGTGTACACCTGGTCGGCGCTGGTCGTGATCTGCCTACTCGCCGACTCGGTCGTCACGAGTTCGCTGCTGGGCGGCTACGGGTGGTTCCTGCTCGTGGTGTGCGCGACTCGGGCGTCACTGGTGAAGGGCTGGCGCAGCGGCATCGACGCAGCGTCGTCACCGCCTTCGGGCACAGGAACGCCGAAGCCGCTCCGCTAGAATCGCACGCTGTGACAGTTCCGCCCGAGCGGCGCTCACCCCGGCGAAAGGCCTTCGTGCCGAGCATCCGCGATCGACTGCGCGCGGGCACGCGTGCCCGCCGAACGCTGATCGCCCCCGGTGGCAGCGAGCCCGCCCCCACCCGTGCGACGGGGGCGATGACGGCACGACTCGTCGTCGCCGCGTTCGCGCGCTGGTCGCTGGCGGTTGCATACGCGCCGCTGAAGCTGCTGCCCACGCGCCGCAAAGTCGTCATGATCAGCAGGGAGCACCCCGAGATCCCCGAGGACTTCGCGGCGCTGCGCGACGCGATCATCCGAAGCGATGCAAGCATCGAGGTGGTCATCTTGGTGCGAATGGTGCCCCCCGGCATCATCGCCAAGGTCGGCTACATCCTGCACATGTTCGCGCAGCTCTACCATGCGGCCACATCGCGAGTGATGGTCGTGGACACGTACGCGATCATCGCAAGCGTGCTCCGACACAAGCGCGACCTCACCATCGTCCAGATCTGGCACGCGCTGGGCGCGTTCAAGAAGTTCGGGCTGAGCATCCTCGATCAATCGGAAGGGCGCGACGGTCGCCTCGCCTCAGCGATGCGGATGCATCAGGGCTACGACATCGTCCTCGCCAGCGGCGAACCTGCTCGCGCTCCCTTCGCGGAGGCGCTCGGCACCCCCGAGGACCGGGTCGTCATCGCGCCGCTCCCCCGCGTGGACCGTCTGCGCGACCCTGCCGAGGCCGAACGAGTCCGGGCTCGCGTGTTCGCCGCGCATCCGCACCTGCGGGGGCAACGCGTCGCGGTGTTCGCGCCCACTTTCCGGCTCGACGGCAGTGTCGGCGCTGACGCTGACGCGCTCGTCACCGCGCTGGCCGAGCATGGCGTGCACACCGTGGTGAAGCTGCACCCACTGATGGCATCCGACTTCGGGCCAGGCATCGACATCGCTCCGGGATTCTCGACGCAGGAGATGTTGCAGGTCGCGGACCTGTTCATCACCGACTACTCGTCCGCGCTCTTCGAAGCCGCGGTCCTCGGCGTGCCGACCTACTTCCTCGCTCCAGACCTCGATGCGTTCCTCGCGTCGCGGGACTTCTATCTCGACTACCGAAACGACCTTCCCGGCCCCATCGCCGAATCCGTCACCGCCCTCGCCGAGGCGGTCGCGACCGGCCAGGCGACACCGGAGCGGTCCGCGGCGTTCGCCCGCCGATGGGTGCAGGTTCCCGGAAATCCTCCTCCGTCCGCGGGGAGCACCCCGTGCGCCGATCGGATCGCGCGACTGGTGCTCGAGGCCGTGGAATCACGGTCGATTACACTGACCGAGGCATGAGAAGAACAATCGGTGTCGTCGGTCTGATGACGAATGAGAACGTCGGCGATTACCTTCTCGTCGAGGCCTCGAAGTACCTGCTGCGAACGTGCGACCCCGACATCGCCGTCGTAGATATCGACGTCGACCCACACACGCCCGCTGTCCGTACCGGGATGCGACGGTTGAACTTCCGCGCTGCGGCAGTCATGAAGGCGTTCCAGCGGCCGATCCTGTCGGTCGTGCGCAGCCCACGCTTCGCCTATCACTATCACTCCATGTATTGGCGGACGAAGCTCGGCTGGTACTTCAAGGAGCGCGTGAGCGGTCTCGACGCGCTCATCTTCACCGGTGGCGGCTTCATCAAATACAAGACGCAGGGGTTGAACTACATCGACGAGCTGATCCTGAAGGCCGCTCACCGTCAGGGCATCCCCGTCATGATGAACGCGGTCGGCGTCGAGGGGTACAGCGAGACCGACATCCGGTGCCAGCGCCTGAAGCGGGCGCTCAACACCGACAACGTGAAAGTCATCACGACCCGTGACGACCTCGACACGCTCGACGCGCACTACATCACGAATCCGAACATCGAGACCGAACGGGTGGGCGACCCGGTGTTCTGGCTGGACGAGATGGACATGGTCGACCGGCACACGCGCGAACGCGCCGAGCCAAGGCGCCGGCGCATCGGCATCAACCTCCTGAACCCCCAGAACTTCTCGGTGTACGGCGGCGACCTGTCTCCCGACGCGGTCGTCAACTTCTACCGGAACCTCATCGCGGAGCTCCAGCGGCTCGATGCCGACTTCACGCTGTTCTCGAACGGCATGACCGTCGACCAGACGTTTGGACGCTCACTCGTCTCGTCGATGAATCTGCGGAGCGAGCAACTGGTCGACAGACCGACGACCTCGACGGAGTTCGTCAACCTCGTCGCGAGCTTCGACATCATCCTCAGCGCGCGTATGCATGCGGGAATCACGGCCTACGCACTGGAGGTGCCCGTCATCGGGCTGATCTGGGGCGAGAAGCTGCGGTTCCTCACGTCGATCACAGGACTGCGGGACCGCTACTTCAACGAGGACGAGCTCGATTTCGTGAAGATCGCCCGAATGCTGGTGGACAACGACATGCCGCGCCCAGACGCCGCACGGCGCGGCGAGCTGCGAGAGCGCACGCGTCGACAGCTCGCGAGATTCGTCGACACCGTGCCCCGGAGGTCGTCATGATCGACAAGTTGATCGAGGGAAGGCTCCTCACGCTGCTGGTCGGCAGTGTGTTCCGTCTGGTCGAGATCGTCGTGCGAGCGATACACCTGGGCGTCCGCGGAGTGCGGATCTTCGTGCAGGAGAATCTCACGGCGCGCGCGGATGCCCGACTCTCCGTCGTCGGCAAGCGTCTGGTGGCCCGACGCACCCGGAGAGACCCCGCCTCCATCGTGCTGCTCTCACGCGACGGAGAGTACGGCGGCGACGTCAAATACATCGCGGAGGAACTCCTCCGACGCCGGTCGCCGTACCGGATCACCTGGGCGCTGCGCGAGCGGTCCGTCGGCCCGTTCCCACGCGCGTTCTCATTCGTGCGGCTCGGCACCGCGGCGTCCGTCCGTGCCATCGCGAGTGCCAACGTGGTCGTCCAGGACGGCGACTGGCTGCAACGTCATCACATCGCCCGATCGGACGGCCAGCACTGGCTCACCGCCGACGGCGAGCGGGTCGAGCACGCAGGAACGTCCGATTCCGTCCCGCCCGCCGCGCGTGGCCACGCCCGCAACGACGTGCTCGTGTCGACAACGCCACAGGATGCGCCGGCCGTGCGCAAGAAGGTGACCGACCGGCTCGGCATCGCCGACGCTGAGCAGCGATTCCTGCTGTTCGCCCCTAGCTCCGACCGCGGATTACGAGAGGCGCAGTTCAGCGGCATCGACTTCGCTTCGATCCGTGCCGCCCTCGCACGGACCTTCGGCGGCGAATGGGAGATCCTGATCCGCACAGACGCGGTCGACAAGGCGCACGCCGACCTGCTCCTGGCCGGGCTGCCGTCTTTCTGTCATGACGCGACGTTCCATCCTGACTTGCAGGAGCTGCTCGTCGTCTCGGACGCCGGAATGACCGACCGGGCGGAGTGGATCGCGGACTACCTGCTGACCCGGAGGCCGGCCTTTCTGTTCGACCCGCGGCAGCGTGAGCTGCCCGCCGCGGTGGCTGCCACGCCACTGGCCGTGTCGACATCCAACCGCGAGCTGGTCGACCGGATCGAGCAGTTCGACGCACCGGCCTACGACCGGGCGATCGCAGCGTATCTTCGGGCCTATGGCGAACCGGAAGACGGCGCGGTTGCGGCTCACATCGTCGATCGGATCGACGCACTGATGGGTGTCCGGTAACAGCCACACGTTGCTGGGCGCACAATGGTGATCGCAGCCGCCGTCGCCGTGCGGCGGAGGATGTCAGTCGACGAGGGTGACCAGGTCGTCGTTGGTGATCGTTCCGTCGGCGCCGATGGTCGATGTGTCCACGAACACCTCGATGCCTTCGCCTCCGGTGTCGACCTCGCCGATCTTCCCGAACGGTTGGGACACGTCACCGTCTTCGTTGAGCAGCCAGAACTCGAGCACACCGGAGTCGTCGACGTAGGCGTTGAAGTTCCAGCCCTTCACGCTGCTCGTCTCGTCGGCCATGACGCATTCGTTCCAGCCTGCGGGGATGTGCGTGCAGATAGTGAGGGTGCCGCCGCCGATTGCCCCGTTGGTCTTCAGATGGATGCCGATCAGGGTGAGCGGGTCCAGCACGGACGCATCCACGATTTCGGGGTCAAGGATCAGTCGGTCCGGGTCTTGAACTTCAGGTTCGGGGTCGACGATCCCGAGGTAGTCGCGGACATCGTCTGGGGCGACAAGCGGGAGCCCCGCCAGCAGTTCGTCGCTCTCGGGCCCGAGCTCGGCCTCCAGCGGTATCCGAAGTGTCTCGTCGCCACACCATCCCGGGAAGAAGACCTCCCCGTCCGCGGTCTCGATCAGCACGAAGTAGACCGTTCCCGGAGTCCAGTACTCCGGATCGGCCATCGCGAGCCAGACCTTCGCGTCGTTCTCGAACCCCCATTCGATCCCAGGCCAGGACGAGGAGTGCAAGCGCACCGACGCCGTACCACCGGACAAGGTCTGCACCTCCACATCGATCATGTCGATCTTGGGGGGTTGGTCAGGATCGAGGCCGGTCGCGGCCACCCACTCGGTGATTCCGGCGACGACCTCAAGTGGCGGGAAGGTTTCTCCCGGGCCACTCTCGGGCGGGCAGGCGCCGAAAGTGCGCCCGAGTTCGGCGGCGGTCGGGTCGGACGGCAACGCCGGGGGCGTCGCGCATCCCCCGAGAAGAACGGCAACGGCCAGCGCTCCCACTGCGATGGCAAGTGATCGACGCATAATCGGTGCCTACCGTTCTTCTGTCCGAACACTATCGAAGTGCACGACGTTGCGGGCGCCCGCGGCGTTCGAACGACACCGAGCCGACCATGCGGCTCCCCATTCGGCTGACATATACTGCTCGGGTGCCCGCAGACCGTCCGAGCAGCGCCCGATCGGCGCAGCCGGAACCGACTCCGGGCACTCGGCCGACCGGGGTCATCGCTCGCGACATCGACGAACTCGTCGACACGCCGCTGCCGTGGGAGCAGCTGTTCGGCACGACGGTGCTCATCACCGGCGCCGGAGGGATGATCCCCGCGTACGTCGCTCGCACACTGCTGCGCCTGAACGACACCCGTCGAGCAGGCATCCGAGTCCTCGGACTCGTGCGCGATCCGTCCAGCGCCCGCGAGGTGTTCTCCGACGTGATCGATCGAGACGACTTCGCGATCGTGCAAGGCGACGTCTCGCACCCCGTACGACTCGACACGCACGTCGACCTTGTCATCCACGGCGCATCTCCAGCCCGCCCCCACCTGCACGCGACCGCCCCGGTCGACACGATCCGCGCCAACGTGCAGGGAACGCTCAACCTGCTCGAACTGTGCCGCGACGCCGGCGGCGCCCGGTTCGTCCTGATGTCGTCGGCGGAAGTCTATGGACGCCACCCGATCGAGGGCGGACAGGGCGGACTCCTCACGGAGGACAGCTACGGCGCGGTCGACATCCTGAACCCGCGCGCCAGCTACACCGAAGGAAAGCGCGCGGCCGAGACGATCGCCGCGAGCTACCACGCGCAATACGGCATCCCCATCACTCTCGCACGATTCGGCCACATCTTCGGGCCCGGAATGGCGCTCGATGACGGTCGGGTGCAGGCCGACTTCACCGCGGACGTCGTCGCCGGACGCGACATCACGCTGCACAGCGACGGAAGCGCGCGCCGCACCTACACCTATCTCGCCGATGCGGTCTCGGGACTGTTCGCCGCTCTGCTCCTCGGTGCCGACACCGCGTACAACGTCTCCGACCGCGACGGCTTCGTCAGCATCCGGGAACTTGCCGAGGCGTTCGCCCGCGCGCGTCCAGCTGCAGCCCTCCGGGTCGGGTTCCGCGAACCGACCGACGCGACCCGCGGGACCACCGCCCTGGGTGCGGGCCTCGACGACGCTCGGCTGCGAGCGCTCGGCTGGGCACCGCACGTGGGACTTGAGAAGGGCATCGATCGCACGATCGCCTGGCACGAAGAGCGCAGGTCTCGATGAGCGGCGCAGGGGTCGAGGTCGTCAGCATCACCTGGGAACGCATCCACATGACAGTGCATGTGCGGCTCTCGTCCCCACCCGCGGATGCCGACGAGTCGCCGTCCACGGTTGCCTTCTCATTGGTGGACGGCGACCGATCGTTCCCGACGACCGCCACAGCCAAGGGTGGCGGGAACTTCGCCATCACGATCAATGTGACGACGTTCGCCGATCGAGCCGCGATCCCCGACGGGAACTGGCGCGTCGAAGCGCAACTCGACCCGAGCACGACCGCCACATATGTCGGCGATCTCGCCGACCTTGACGACGCATCCCGGGTGTTCCTCCATGACGGGGGCCGCGCGGCGCTGACGGTCTCCTTCAGCGTCGAAGAGCATCGTGATGACCCATCGAGGCTGGACCTGCTCATCCGCAGCAACCACCTGCGACGCGCGGCGCCAGCGAAGCGAGCGCGCAGACTCCCGGCACGCATCAGATCCCGCCTGCTCGGCGCCGGCACCAAGCAGAAATACGTCCGCGCGATCTATCGACTCGCGTCGCGACTGTTCGGCCCGAGAACGGGGCGGGTGCTGTTCGCGTCCGACCAGCAACCCACCATGGAAGGCAACCTGCTCCGCGTGCACGAGCGCATGCTCGAACGCGGACTCGACGACCGATTCGACCTGCGATCGTCGTTTCGCCTTCCCGCCACCACGGGGTGGCTCAGAACCGCGCGCATCCTGTACCTCATGGCGACGAGCGAGATCATCCTGCTCGACGACTACTTCGGGTTGCTCAACACCGTCACGATCGATCCCCGCACTCGGGTGATCCAGCTGTGGCATGCCGGCAGCGGGTTCAAATCGGTCGGCTTCAGCCGATTCGGCAGCACCGATTCACCGTCCCTGCGTCAACCGCACCGCCAGTACACGTACGCGATCAGTGGGTCGGAGCATCTCCGACATGTCTACGCCGAGGCCTTCGGGATCGAAGAAGCCGCGATCGTGCCGACGGGGCTCCCGCGCATCGACTGGTTCCTCGACGAGACACGCACGACGGCCTTCAAGGCGTCGTTCGCAGCGCAGTACCCGCACTTGCAGGACAAACGCATCATCCTGTTCGCGCCCACGTTCCGCGGCGCCTCCTACCACTCGGCTTCCTATGACTTCGGGTTGATCGACTTCGACGCGCTCGCAGCGGCGTGCCCGCCCGACACGGTTGTCCTGTTCCGGATGCACCACTTCGTCAAAGAGCGCATCGAGATCCCCGATCGGTATCGTGATCGGTTCTTCGACTTCACCGACTACCCCGACGGACTCGGTCTGCTGCACGTGACCGACCTGCTGATCACCGACTACTCGTCGATCATCTACGAGTTCGCGCTGCTGGACCGCCCGATGTTGTTCTTCGCGCCCGACAAGACCGTGTACGCGGCGACGCGCGGGTTCCACCGGGCATACGAACAGACCGCGCCCGGACGCGTCTGCGAAACGTTCGAGCAACTCACGCAAGCGATCCGTACCGGCGACTTCGAAGTGGAGAAGCTTGCGCGATTCCGGGCCGAGAACTTCGACCGGATCGACACCGGCGCCGCCGATCGCGTCATCGACTGGCTCATTCTGGACGAGTACCGCGGTTCGAAGACCGCGTTGGAGGCTGAAGCACCATGAACATTGCGCTGATCTTCGCGGGCGGCATCGGCTCGCGGATGTCCTCGGAGAACCTGCCCAAGCAGTTCCTGGAGATCCACGGCACCCCGCTCATCGTGCACACGATCCAGCACTTCCAGGATCACCCCGAAATCGATCGGGTGGCTGTGGCGATTCTTCCCGCTTGGCGGGACCGGTTCGCGCACCTCGTCTCCCGTTACGAGCTGACAAAGGTGAATTGGATCGTGGATGGCGGGGCGACCGGCCAGGAGTCCCGTCACCGCGCGATCCGCGCGGTCGCGAACGAATGCCCCGGCGACACCGTCGTGCTGATCCACGACGGCGTCCGGCCGCTCATCAACGCGCAGCTCATCTCCGACAACATCCGGACCGTTCGCGAACGCGGTGCCGCCATCACCTGCACGAAGGGCAATGAGACGATCGTCTCGGCGTCGGGCGAGCAGATCGACGATGTGCTTCCACGCGAACACCTCTACGTCGCCCAAGCACCGCAGAGCACTCGCCTGAGCACGGCGCTGGAGATCTACGACCGCGCCGTCGCCGACGGCGACGACGACTCGATCGACACCGCGACCTTGCTGCGTCGCTACGGGCACGAGCTGTTCCGCGTAGACGGACCGCGCTCCAACATCAAAATCACGACGGCAGAGGACTACTACATCTGTCGAGCGTTCTTCGACGTGCTCGAACGCAATCAGATCGGCGGCTGAGGTTGCGCGCACGGCTGCGGAGGAGTCGACTGCTGCGAGCCCTCCGATTCCTCCCGTACCTCGTTGGTTACAGCATGCTGCGACCGTTCGTGCGAGTGAGAATGAATCGCGTCCTGTTCCTCTCGGATTCCCACGACGGATTCACCGGCAACATGCGCTTCTTGCGCGACGCGATCATCGCCCAGTCCCGCGACGTTGAGGTCATCGGGGTGTTCAAACCGCGACTGTCCGCACGTCGCCCATTGCGCGACGCACTGCGGTTGCCGATGCTCATCGCCACCAGCGGCGTGATCGTGCTCGATGACTTCTACCCGTTGATCTACTTCTTCCGCATCCGCCCGCAGACCCGCCTCGTCCAACTGTGGCACGCCGCCGGCGCGTTCAAACGCGTGGGTCACAGCAGGGCGGGCCTTCCCGGCGGCCCCACGCGCGGAAGCGAGATCCACCGCAACTACACGGATGCGATCGTCAGTTCGACGGGCATCGCCGTCGACTACGCGGAGGCGTTCGCGATCCCGGTCGAACGGGTCAAGCCCTGGGGCATGCCTCGAACAGATGTCTTCTTCGATGACGCCCACGTCGCCCGGACACGTGCGGCGGTCCGCGCGAAGCTGGGCATCGGAGAAGACGAGCGATTCGCGCTGTTCGCACCGACGTTCCGCGGCAGCGGTCAGCTGACCGCCGAGGGCGCACCAGAGGCTGACTGGGCGGCGATCGCGCGGACCCTCGGCCCGGGCTGGCGGATCGGGGTACGCCAGCACCCGTTCGTCTCCCGCGGGGATCTGCCCGATGGAGTCGTGGACGCCGCCCGCGTGGCCGACATGAACGACGTACTGATGGCCGCCGATGTCCTGATCACGGATTACTCTTCGGCGATCTTCGAGTTCGCGCTCCTGCGTCGGCCGATCGTGTTCTTCGTACCGGATCTGGACGCGTACACGGCCGACCGCTCGTTCTACCGCCCCTTCGAGCACTATTCGATCGGCCCAGTGGTGAAGGATCCAGCGGGCCTCGCCGACGCGATCGCACGAAGCGAGATCGACGAGTCGCGCCTGCAGGCGTTCCTCCAGGAGTTCTGCGACGCTCTCGACGGACACTCCAGCGCGCGCATCGCGGCGCGATTGCTCGACCGTCAGGGCTGAGACGAACCCGACGACCGTCAGACCTGGTCAGCCTGCGGAGATGCCGCGGGGCTTGGTCCGCACCTGCCAGTTGCCCGTCGAGGCCCCCCAGCCGTAATCGAGGCTCCAGTGTGCGGCGGCGCGGAATCTCGTGCCGTCGTTCAGGGCGACGTGCACGCCGTGACGCGCGTACCCGACGATGTCCGCCTGCCCGTCCCCGTTGACGTCGACGACCGATCGCGGCATCGCGCCCAGCGTCCATTCCTTCGAGCCGAAGTCCGTCGTCCAGCGCCGTACAGATGTGAAGGACGATCCCGTGTTGCGTGCGACGTACACCCCGCCGCTGCGAAAGCCGACGATGTCTGGTCGACCGTCGTCGTTGACGTCGGCGAGCGTTCTCGAGTCCCGATCTGACCCCCAGGCACCGTCCGTGCTGGCATGTCCGAAACTCGACGACCAGCGCGTTGCCGTCGAGAACGACGTACCTGTGTTGAGCGCAACGTAGACACCGTTTCGCCCGAATCCGACAATGTCCGGCAGGCCGTCTTCGTTCATGTCGACCAGGGACCGCGGCGCCACATCCTGGCGCCATCCGCGGTCGGCACCGAAGGCGTCGGTCCATCGTGTCGGCTGCGCGAAGCCGGTTCCGGTGCTGCGCGCCACCTCGACGCCGCGACGCCCGAAGCCGACGAGGTCCGCGCGACCGTCCCCGTCGACATCCGCGACCGTTCGCAGATGCTGGGTGGTGTTCCAGTCTCCGGCCGTCGACGCCGACCCCATCGCGGCAAGCCATCGACTCGATGCCCCGAACGACCCGCCCGTGTTCGCGGCGACCGATACGCCTCGACTGCCGAAGCCGACGACATCCGGCAGACCGTCCCCGGTGACATCAGCGAGCGTTCGAACCTGATGCGACAGTTTCCATCCGTCGTCCGCTCCGAACTGCGACGACCAGCGTTTCGCAGCGGCGAACCCCCGCGCCGTCGTACCGGCTGCGACGAACACACCGGTGTCCGAGAACCCGACGATGTCGGGATCACCGTCGCCCGTCACGTCGACGACCATGCGCAGGTGGCGCGATGTCGACCACCCCGTCGCCTGCCCGAAGCTGCTGAGCACCCGTGTTCCCGACGTGAAGGTCGTGCCGGTGTTGTTGCTGACCATGACCCCCTTGGATCCGAAGCCGACGATCTCCGGGCGCCCGTTCCCGTCGAGGTCGGTGTCCCAGGAGACGAGTTCGGAACGGTCGTCGATACCGTTGCCGTCGACGTCCGGCAGGACGGCTTTCGGCGAGGTGGGCCCGACTCGGTCATCCGCCGTGAGACAGCAGGTCACCCCTCGAGAGGTGAGCACTGTCTTTCCCGAGAAGTCCCGCCACACGCCGTTATAGGCGCCGCTGGAATCGGTGAGCAGGAAGCGGTCGAACTGGATGCCGCTCACCGGGATGTACTGACGCTTTCCCGACGGGACATCGACCGTCGAATTGAGGATCGAGAGATGCACGTGGGCACTCGCCCCGGGCGTGCCGCCGCACGGCAGCGTCTGTCCGGCCGTACCGAGGATCGTCCCCGCTTCGACCCATTCGCCGACCAGCGACGACTTCGCGTCCTTCAGGTGGTAGTACTCCGACATCCACCCGCCACCGTGGTCGATGCCGAGGAACCATCCGCCCGAGCAACTCACCCGGTAGACCTGTCCCGCAGCGATCGCCCGTACCCTCGTCGCACCCGAACTCAGCGGCGCGAAGTCTATCGCTCCCCGATAGATCCCGTCGCTGTCGGCATGAGAGCCGCTGATCCCCCACCGGTATCCTGGGGCGAACGGAAACCGGAACACGGGTTGCGGACCGTACGACGCCGCCAACCGCGATTGGATGCCAGTGGTGCCGCTCTGTCCGTTCAGCGCCGGCAGGGATCCAGCTTCAAGTTCGCGGGTGAGCGGCATGGTGGGGCCATCGCTGTGCTCGGAGGTGTCGCCCTCTTCGACCGGCTCAGGCGTTTCGGTGACTGACGGCGTCGCGGTCGGCGCCGGTTCAGAGGTCGCCGCCGCGGTCGGCGCAGGCGACGACTCCGGCGACGCGGCCTGTGCGTTCGCCGCCGACATGGAGGCCAGGACACATGCGATCGTCGCCGCCATCGCCCAACTCAATCGCGTATGGGTTCCTGCCCGCATCCGTCCTCTCCGGGTCTCCCCAGACAGCCCAGCATAGGCGGCGTCGACCGCGATCGAAACCGGGTTGACTCAGTGTTTGCGCATCTGCTCGACCTGCACCGTCACGATTTGACCGGTGAGATCGCTTGCCAGCACCTGAAGACTGACTGATGCGACATCGTCAGGATCGAGAAGGGTGTCCTCAGGCTCCTCGCCGAACGCCCGCGTCCGCATCGGGGTCCGCGTCCGCTGCGGATTGATGCAGTTGATCCGCACCCCATCGGGAGCCCACTCCTCCGACAGCGCTTGCGTGAGGTTGACGACGGCTGCCTTGCTCGCCGAGTACACCCCGTAGTTCGCCCGCCCGCGCGTGTGCGAACTCGAGGTGAACAGCAGCATCTGCCCCTCGGTCTGGGCGAGGTACTTGTGGGCCGCGCGAGAGACGATCACCGGCGCGAGGAAGTTCGTCTCGATGCTCGTCTCGATGCTCTTCACCCCCGTCTCGGCGAGCGGTCCCATCTGCAGGACGCCCGCCGACATGACGACGAGGTCGATCCGGCCGGATGCCTGGAACGCGGCTTTCAGCGCCTTCTTCACGTGCGCGTGCGAGCGGACATCCGTCCCCGTGCTGGAGCGGCTGTACTCGTGCACGACCGCACCGGCCCGCGTCGCGAGCTCGACGATGCTCTTGCCGATTCCGTAACTGCCACCGAAGACGACGAGGACCTTGCCGTCGAGGTCCGGGAGTTCGTCGACCGCCGACAGGCTCTCGGACTGCAGTTGGAAGAGCTTGTCTGCGATGTGCACGTCGATCGGCTCGGTGATCTTCATGTTCTCGGCGGAGCCCTCGACGACGAAGATCGGCACGTGCGGCAGGTAGGTGAAAACGACCCCGCAGTCGTCGGTCGCGTGGAAGGTCTTGTCCTGGTCTGCGAGCCGGTACGCCTCGCGGATGGTGCCCAGGCGGAATGCCTGCGGTGTCTGGCCGCGTCGCAGCGTCGAGCGGTCGGGGATGTTCGTGATGTGCGAGGCGGAGTCGATCTCGATGATCGTGTCGGCCGACGCGATGGCGACGTCCACGGCCTCGTAATCGTCGAGCGCGTCCACGCACTCCTCGAGGATCCGCTCGCTGACGAACGGACGCACGGCGTCGTGCAGGATGACCTTGGTGTCCGGGTCGTCGCCGAGGACCGCCAGCGCCGCTTGCGTCGAGTCGTTGCGACTGCGTCCCCCAGGGATGATCCGCGTGAGCTTGGGAAAGCGCTCCGGGTCACGGAGTGAATCGAGTTCGCTCAGCGATCCGGCGTTCATGACGATGACGATCTCATCGATGACGGGGCTCGCGTTGACGACGTCGAGGGTGTGCTCGACGATCGCCTTGCCTGCGATCTTGATGAGCTGTTTGGGGATGCCGAGACCCACGCGGACGCCGATGCCGCCTGCGAGGATGACTGCGACAGTGCGGGTCGACGAGGGCATCGAAAGTTCCTTGCGGTGGGGGCGTCGGGCTTCGCACCATCCTACGGGCGCACGGTCGGCGGAGCCGGTCTCCCGCCGTGTCGCCGCGCGCCTGCGGTCGACACCCAGGCAACTCACGGTGCGCCCGGGGCACAATACCCTGGTGGCTGCTGATCCTGCACGTGCGCTTCTGAGCGCCTCCGAACGCTCGGGGCACGCCGGATTCCGCCCCGACATTCAGGGGCTGCGGGCCGTCGCGGTCGGCGCCGTCCTGCTGTACCACGCGAACTGGTCCCTGTTCGGAGGCGGGTTCATCGGTGTCGATGTCTTCTTCGTGATCTCGGGCTTCCTCATCACCGGCATCCTGCTGCGAGAAGCCGAGCGGACGGGACGCATTCGCCTTGCCGACTTCTACGCGAAACGGGCCAGGCGCATCCTTCCGGCCGCGACGGTCGTCCTCCTCGTCACACTCGCGCTCACCGTCGCGCTGCTTCCGCAGATCCGATGGGAGTCGATCGGCATCGAGGCGATCGCGTCGGCGTTCTACGTCGTCAACTGGGTGTTCGCAGCGGGAACCGACTACCTGAACGCAGACGTCGCCGCCAGCCCGTTGCAGCATTTCTGGACGCTGGCGGTCGAGGAGCAGTTCTACATCGTCTGGCCACTCGTCCTCGTCGCACTGCTGGCGGTGTTCGTGCGAGTCACGCACGCAGATGCGCCGGACGGCCACGCCACGGCCACGCGTCGGTCCGCGCGGATCGGCGTCATCGTGATCCTGGTGCCGTCGCTGCTGTACTCCGTGTACGCGACGGCCACCGAACCCGCTACCGCGTACTTCGTCACGACCACACGGCTGTGGGAACTCGCAATCGGCGCCGCCCTGGCCGTGTTCGCACCCCAGGTCGGCCGGATCCCGCACTGGCTGGGAACGATGCTCGGCTGGCTCGGGCTCGTGGCGATCGCCGCGGCGGCGGTGCTCTTCACGGGCGCGATGCCCTTCCCCGGCGCCGCCGCGCTCGTCCCCACACTGGGTGCAGCAGCCGTCATCGCGGGCGGCATGAACGGTCGCGCCCAGACGGGTGCCGGTCGAGTCCTCACACTCCGACCGATGCGCTGGATCGGTGACATCTCCTACTCGCTCTACCTGTGGCACTGGCCGCTCATCGTCGTCGGCACATACCTGCTCGGCGGCGAGCTTCGCGTCCGTTACGGCCTCCTCATCGTGGTGTTCTCGGTGCTGCCGGCATGGCTGAGCTACCGGTTCATCGAGAATCCGTTCCGAACCTGGACCTGGGTCACGCATTCGGCACGACGTGCACTCACGGCCGGCGCAGGAATGATGGCATCGACCGCCGTCGTCGCGACGCTCGTCGTCTTCACACCGACGATGATGAACCCCGAGTACCGAGCCGACGGCGATCCGATCGGCGCCGAGGCACTCACCGACGACTTCACTGACGACGATCCCGCGAGCTTCACCGACGCCGGCGATCCCGTCGACGAGGTCGAAGGGGGATTCACGCCGTCGGCGATCAACGCCCGCGAAGACAACACCATCGTCTACGAGCTCGGATGCAACCGCCCCAGCACATCGCCGACACCGAAGATCGATGGCTGCATCTTCGGCGACACGGATTCCGACGTCAGCATCGTCCTGATCGGCGACTCGCACGCGGCGAACTGGGCGTCGACCTATATCGAGCTCGCCGAGCAGAACGGATGGCGACTGTGGGTGACCAGCAAGGCCTCCTGCGGATTCGCAAACGTGAGTCAGGCCGACCGCAACGGAGATGAGTACACCAGCTGCAATGCGTGGAGCGCTGCGAGCTTCGATCAGATTCTCGCGGAACAGCCCGACCTCGTGGTCACCGCGAACCGAGGAACTCGAGCCGCCTACCAGGAAGGCCTCTCGCGGCAGGAGATGCGGCTGCGCTACGCGGATGGGCTGCGCGACAACCTCCAGCTCCTCGCCGATGCCGGCATCCCCTCCCTCATCATGAACACGACGCCGTCGATGAACAGCGACGTTCCCGAGTGCATCTCTGAGCATCCGGATCAACTCACGGAGTGCGCGACGCCGCGGGAAGACGCGTTCGGCCGAGGCAGCGAGTACGTGGCCTACACCGTCGAGGGCCTGGCGCACACCGATGTCATCGACATGACCAATTGGATCTGCCCCGACACGGACGCATGCGCGGCGGTCATCGGGAACGTCGTGGTGTACCGCGACCCGCATCACTTCACCGAGACCTTCTCCAGGACGCTCGCCGAGCCGCTCGAGGCGCAGTTGCGCGAATCGGACGTCGCCCGCGCGGCACTGTGGGGAGCCGACGAGCGATAGCCAATGTGACCTGGGATTCCCAGGTCACACGCGTGGTTGCGGCGACAAATCATGACCCGCGCGGCATACAGCCAAGGGACAGCGTCGTCGGGGTACGATGATGCGCGGTCGGCCGCGGCGGGTTGAGCAGGTCTTCGTTCGACGGACCGCCGCCGTCGCAGAACGACCACCGGTGCCCCCGGGAAGAAGCGAAAGCCACCTAAGGAGACACGCAGGCGAATGCGGGATTACGACTACAGCGACCTGAAGGATCTCGCGACCGACGCGGACCACAAAGCAGCCATGCTCGACCTCCTGATCGAGTTCGACAAGTTCTGCGAGACGCACGGTCTCACCTACTACCTCTCCGGAGGAACCCTGCTCGGTGCCGTGCGCCACAATGGATTCATCCCCTGGGACGACGACGTCGATGTCAACATGCCGCGTTCTGACTGCGAGAAGCTCATGGAACTGTCGGGCGGACGCATCGGCGACTTCGAGCTCATGCCGCCCAACGAATCCCAGCGTTACTTCGCTTATCACTGGAAGCTGTACTCCGAGCGGATCCTCATCGCCAAGCGCACGAAGGGCGGGATCGGTGGGAAGGTCTATCCGATCTTCCTCGACATCTTCCCGATCGAGGGCCTTCCGGACACCCCCGAACTGAACCGCGAGCACTACGACGAGATCCGGCGCCGCAAGGATCGTGTCCGTCACGCGCGCAACGTGCGCAAGTACCGGGGCCGCAATCCGTATCGCATCCTTCGCAACCGGGTCGCCTCGCGCATCTACCGCTCGATCGGCGTTCGCCCATTGTTCGACAAGGTGATCGAGCACGCGACCTCTATTCCGTTCGAGGATGCCGACCACATCGGCGTCATGATGACCAACGTCCACACGACCGAGGAACGCGTCGTCAAGAGCGAATACGCCCCGGTCATCCGCCTCCCCTTCGAGGGCCACGACCTGGCCGCTCCCGCGGGGTACGACACCTACCTCCGCCAGCTGTACGGGGCGAACTACATGGAGTGGCTCCCCGTCCACAAGCGGATCCCGCGCCACGACTTCGTCACCTTCTTCCCGTACGGGCCCGGCGAGAAGCCGCGCGTGCTCGATGAGCGCGTCGAGGGCGGCGACGCCGCGATCACCGACGATGACGAGATGCAGGACGAGCTGGAGTGACCGTGTCGACGAACGAAGCGCACAAGACCGTGAAGATCGCCATGTGCGGGCTCGTGAAGAGCGAGAACCTCGGCGAGATGTTCATCGCGCGCAGCCTCGAACATCTGATCGCTGTCGGGCTCGAGAACGCGCAGCCGCCGGTCGACGTCGAGTATGTCGAGGTCGACCTGCTGGGGCGCAACGACACGATCTTCGAGATCCCCGATGCGCGCGAGCGGCGACTGCGCAACTACTACCAGTACAGCGAGAAGGGGCGCCTCACCGAGAAGCTCTTCCTGAATCTGCAGCGCCGAGGACGCAAGGCCAAGAGCAAGGCCGCGCAGAACCTCATCAGCCGCGCTCGGCACCTGATCTGGAAGTACGGACGCAACTACCGCAAGCGACTCTCGAGCTACTTCGACGTCAAGCTCAACGGCGTCGACTACATCGTGATCGACGGTGCCGGACTGCTCGAATACAGCTACAACGAGTACCACTGGTCGTTGCTGCTGATCAGCGAGTACGCCGAGCGTCACGGGCTCGAGGTCGTCTACAACGCGATCGGTCGCGCCGGCGCGTTCGACGAGCGCGACTTCGGAAGCACGATCCTCAAGCGCGCGATCCGCTCCTCGGCCGTCACCTACGTCTCAGCGCGAGACAACGTGACCGAGGTGCAGGCGTGCGCCGGCCCCGGCCACCGGGTGAAGCTGCTCGCCGACTCCGCCTTCTGGATGAAGGAGGCGTACGGAATCGACACCTCGATCGAGCGGAAGAAGATCGGCATCGGCCTCATTCGCGGCAACTCCCTCCAGGGGTACGGCGTCGAGTTCGGGTCGAAGGAATGGACCGCCCTCTTCGCCGGAATCGCGACCGAACTGCGCGACCGCGGATACGAGTTCGAGTTCTTCACGAACGGACTGCCCGGCGACGTCGCGCTCGGCAGGCGCGTGCTGAAGAAGTTGCGACTGCCGGACTCCTACCTCGTCGAGCGACCTGTCGACGACGAGGTCCTGGTCGACACCATCAACGGCTACGAAGCGATCATCACGTGCCGCATGCACTCATCCATCGCGGCCTTCACGATGGGCGTCCCCTCCGTCATCCTGTCGTGGAACGACAAGGTCGAGAAGTTGATGGAGATCATCGGCTACCCCGAGCGCGCCATCCGCCAGAAGGACTTCAGCCCCCGCTACATTGTCGACGCCATGGAGAAGGCGAAGTCTGAAGGCATCGATGACGACAAACTGTCAGCCATGAAGGAGAAGGCGCTGGAAAGCGTCGAAGATTACCTGCCTCGCATCCTCGCAGCCGCACACTGAGTACACCGATCGATTCCAGGAGCACCGCATGATCACCGCACTTCTCACGGCCGCAGGCACAGGGTCCCGCATGAAGCAGGACATCCCGAAGCAGTTCATGCACGTGAAGAACAAACCGCTGATCGTGTACACGATGCAGGCGTTCCAGGACCATCCTGCGATCGACGCGATCGTCGTGGTCACGCTCCCCTCGTGGATCGACGTCGTCACCGCATACGCCAAGCAGTACGGCATCACCAAACTGCAAGCCATCGTCCCCGGCGGGTCGACCGGTCAGGAGTCGATCCACAACGGGCTGTCGAAGATCCGTGAGGCCGGTTCCACCGACGATGACATCGTGATGATCCACGACGGCAACCGTTGTCTCGTCTCGTCAGAGATCATCTCGGACAACATCGCCGAGTTCAAAGCGAACGGCAGCGCCGTCGCGGCGATTCCATGCGTCGAGGCGGTCTTCCGCAGCGACGACAGCGGAGTATCCTCAACCGTGTCGATCCCCCGCGAGCAGCTCTTCCGCACGCAGACACCCCACTCGTACACCCTCGGCAAGCTCATGTGGGCACACGAGCAGGCCGCCGAACGCGGCATCGGCGACACCGCCGCATCCTGCGTCCTCATGCACGAGCTCGGCGAGACCGTCTACTTCTCGGCCGGCTCGGAGCAGAATCTGAAGATCACGACGATGGACGACCTCTACATCTTCGAGTCGATTCTCGACGCTCGGATCGCGGCTGGTTGATCGTCGGATGAGCAGCGGCACCTACTGGGAAGATCTGCGCACGGCGTCAGCGAGTATCCCGAACGTCGACCGACTCCGCGGTTCGCGCATTCTGGTGACCGGAGCCACCGGCATGATCTGCTCGGCGGTCGTCGACCTGCTGCTGTTCCTGAACCGCGAATTCGACGCCGACATCACGGTGTTCGTCGCCGGGCGCAGCGAGGCGGATGCGAACCGCCGATTCGGCGGATTCGCGGCCGACAAGCGTTTCGTGTTCGTGCAATACGACGCCACGTCCAACGATCCGGCCGCGCAGTCGATCGAAGTGGACTTCATCATCCACGGGGCCAGTAACGCGAACCCCGCGCTGTACATGCAGCATCCCGTCGAGACGATGCTCGCGAACATCGTCGGCCTGTCGGCCATGTTCGATGTTGCCCGTGCCGCGGCCGCCAAACGGGTCCTGTACGTGTCCTCGAGCGAGGTCTACGGGCAGAAGGACGGTACGCAGCCGTACGCCGAACAGGATTTCGGATACCTCGACATCCTCCATCAGCGTGCCGGATACCCCTCGTCCAAACGGGCGGGCGAATCGCTGTGTGTCGCCTACGGCATGGAGTACGGCATCGACTCCGTCATCGTCAGGCCCGGTCACATCTATGGCCCGTCCATCCGCGACGCGGATAATCGCGTCTCCGCCGATGTCACCCGAAAGGCGCTGGCCGGCGAGGATGTGGTACTCAAGAGCGCCGGCGCACAGCTGCGTTCGTACTGCTACACGCTCGATTGCGCGTCGGCGATCCTGACGGTGCTCCTGGACGGAGACAGCGCGAACGCGTACAACATCTCCAACCCGCACTCGATCTGCACGGTCCGCGAACTCGCCGAGGCCGTCGCGCATGCCGGAGGCGTGGCCCTTCGCTTCGACGTCCCCGCGGACGCGACCGCGGGCGTGCACAATCTGATGGACAATTCGTCGCTTGCGTCCGACAAGTTGGAGTCCCTCGGCTGGAAGCCCGCCTTCGACCTCCAACACGGTGTCGATCGCATGCTGGCGGTGCTGCGCGAGTCGGGCGGACGCCTCAGTCTCTAGCCCCGCCCGGGCAGACGCCTCGCGAAGCGGCGCACGACACGCCGCGTGCGGTTCACCGTCAGGCGCACGCGCTGACGCAGGCTTTCGGACGCGCGTCGTCCACGCGAGACCCCGGCGGCACGACCCGGAACCAACCGGGCCCGCCCCGACCGCACGATGATCGTCCACCAGCGCCGCCCTCCGTCGGCGCGGTCCCCGATCCGAACATGGATGGTCGATGCCGTCGCGGCGAACCGCAACGTCGCCAGGCCGGCCTCGACGCGCAGTTGAGCCGGCATGCCCTCGAATGGCACAACGCGCAACCCCCGTCTGCCGCGGCCGACGACCACGTCCAGCGTTCCCGTGCCGTCGTGGCTTCCATGCAGCACCACCTCGAGGAGGCCACCGTCGATCGTCCGCGCGCCGGCAGGCTGCAGGTGGCGGACCGCGAGATCGGGATCGCCGACCACAAGCGACGCGACACCACCGCTTGAGAAGGCGAAGTCCAACCGATCCGGGCGCATCGAGATCGTTGCCGGAACGTCGGACTTCAAGCCGCGCTGCGCGTGCGCGCTCCCGATCTCCGCTCGAACCTGCACCTTCCATGGCGTGGCAGGTGTCAACGCACGCCCCATCGCCGCATGGTCGGGGTCGATCTCGCCTGCAGCGGTCGCATGGACCCGTACGGCTCCCCCGTCCGTGTCCTCCACCTGCAGCTGGAAGTCGGCCGGAATGCTCCAGGCGACGCTCGAACGGCGCGAGTGCACCACGAAGCCGACATGCGCGGCAGCCACCTCGTCTGTGACGTCCAGCGGATCGTCGCCTGCGATCGCGCGAACCTCGGGCGAGACGATCTTGCGCAGGCGGGCCCCGGTGCGCTCGATGGTCGAGAGCCGGCCGCTGCCGTCTGTCCACTCGACATCCGCTTCGACGCGCAGAACGCCGTTCACCCAGCGCAGAGCGCTCGCGCGGCCCGTGCCGGGCGTCCGCACGTCCTCCCTGCAGGCGCGCTCCATCAGCGACAGATCACCGTGGCGGAGCACCCGGGCACGCAGGAGCTGCGATCTGCTCAGTTCGACGTCGAACCGCTCGAAGCAGAAGTGTTCCTGGAGTGCGCGCGCCCCCTCGAAGATGACCGCTCGGTCGCGTGCGTCTCTGGTCAGGAACTTCGTGTCGAAGGCGCCGAGAATGCGTTGCGCGTACTGGTGGTACAGCAGCTGTTCGCGCTGAAGACGGTGCTCGTCACCGGCGAGCACCGTCTGGATGGCCTCACAGACGCGGTGCAGGCCGCCCCAATAATCCGCCCGCGACTTGACGAACGTCGTGGAGCCGCTGCCCGCCGTGTTGACCCAGTGGTAGTACGGCGTCGACGACAAGGTCGAGATCACCGCCGCGTGACGGGCGACTTCCACATTGAAGAAGATGTCCTCCCACATGACTCTGCCACCCTCTGGAAAGCGGATGCCGTGCTCCAGGAGAAGTCTGCGCCGGTACAGCTTGTGCGGGTTCATCGGGATGAGGGGGTGCCGGTCACGATTGCCGATCGCCTGCGGCTCGTCGCGTTTGGAAGCGTCCCAACCCCCAGGAGGGCGTCTCAGTCCGCGACTCCTTGCCGACGACCACATCGGCGTCGTTGGCGACGGCCAGCGCGTGGGCGGCTCGCAGCGCATCGGGATAGAACTCGTCGTCGTGGTCGGCGAAGGCGATGTACGCGCCCTCTGCCAGCTCAACCCCGACATTGCGGGGCTTCGACGGCCACCCGGAGTTCTCGATGCGCTCGACGCGCACATTCGGCCTCGACCGCTGTACCGCCAGCAGTCGCGCGTGGGTGTCGTCGGGCGACCCGTCGTCAACGAAGATCACCTCGAAGTCCTCGCTGGGCATGGTCTGGCGGTCAAGCGACGCGACGAGCCGCTGCAACCCCGAGATGGGCGTCCGGTACGTCGGGATCACGACGGAGACGCTGCGCACGTTCAGCCCTCGCAGCGGGTCAGTCGGAGGTCTCGCGCATGGTCGGCGCGCCGCTCACGCCGCACGACGCGGATCATTTCGTCTCGACGTGGGTCAGCGCTTCGTCGATCGGACCGTCGAAGATCACGGCACCCTTGTTGATCACGATCCCACGCTGGCAGAGCGACTTGACCATGCCCTTGCTGTGACTGACGACGACCATGGTGACCCCGCTCGCCGTGAGCTCCTTGATCTTCTCGACGCACTTGCGCCGGAAGGGTGCATCGCCGACGGCGAGGACTTCGTCGACGAGGAGTATGTCGAGTTCGACGTGGATCGCGACGGAGAACGCCAGCCGCATGAACATGCCCGAGGAGTAGTGCGAGACTTCCTGGTCGATGAAGTCGCCGATTTCACTGAACGCGACGATTTCGTCGAAGCGCGCCTCGGTCTCTTCGCGACTCATGCCCAAGATCGCGGCGTTCAGGAAGACGTTCTCGCGCCCTGTCAGATCTGGGTGGAACCCCGCACCGACCTCAATGAGCCCCGCGACTCGTCCTCGGGTGTACACATTGCCCTCGTCCGGTTCGAGGACCCCCGAGATCAGCTTCAGCGTCGTGGACTTGCCCGATCCGTTGTAGCCGATGATGGCCACGGACTCGCCTTCCGCGATCGTGAAGCTCACGTCGTGGAGCGCTCGGAAGAACTGCGCGCCCCCCGACGTGCGTCGGACCACCGAGATGAGGAGATCTTTCAGCGAGCGTGTCTTGCGCTTGCGGAACTCTTTCGTGACGTGGTCGACAATGATGCTCGGGCGCGGCAGAGGTGTGTTTTCAGTGGTCATCGAGCTCACAGGTCCTGGGCGAACGAGCGCTCGAAAGCGCGGAAGACGAGCTGTCCGATGATCAGCGAGAGGATCGACAGCGCGACTGCCGCCCCGGCGAAGATCGGGAATTGCGGTGGCAGACCAATGTTCTCGGTCACGGTCGGCGCCCAGATCGACTGGTGGAAGATCTCCACCGCAACGGTGAGCGGACTCGATGCCCATGCGCCGAAGAACCAGAACGGCACCATGCCGTCCAGGATCACCCAGGTGTAGAGCACGGGCGCCGACCAGGTGGCGATCGTCCGGACGATCTCCACGAAGTTCTGCGCGTCACGGAACCGCACGTTGATTGCCGACGCGAGCAGCCCGATCCCCGTGCTGAACGCGAGGATCAGCAGGAGTGCGCACACGATCCCGACGACGGACATGACAGTCGGGACCCATCCGAAGGCCACTGCGACGATCAACAGGATCACGAGTTGCGGCAGGAAGTGAATGAACGATCCGATGACCGCCGAGATCGGGAACAGCTCACGGGGCAGGTAGATCTTGCGGACGAGCGACTTGTTGGAAACGATCGAGCGGGTCGCGAAGCCGAAGGATTCGTTGAAGAGGTTCACAACGACGATGCCGCTGAACAAGTACAACGGGTAGTCCTCGACCCGACTGTTCTGGCCGAGCACGTGCCCCACGACGAAGAAGTACACGAAGAACTGCACCGTCGGTCGCACGTACGACCACAGCCAACCGAGCGCCGAGTTGCGATAGCGGAGCGCATTGCCCTTCTGCACAAGGATCTTGAGCAGGTAGCGACGCCGGAAGACGTCGAGGATTCCACGCCCCCTCCCGGGGACGTCGTACTCGCTCAGGTCGGCTGGGAGTGCGCTCACGCGGCCTCTTTCTCGGGTGCGACGCTGACAGGCAGTCAGGCCATCGCCCATAGTAATCGAGCGTCGCCTGGGAGGCCGTTCAGTTCAGGTATTTGGACGCGATCCAACCGATGCGCGAACCGGCCTTCACCTTGAGCCAACCGCCTGACCGCTGCAGCAGCGTGACCGTCGCCCCCTTGGGCACCACCATGCGCACCGAGCTCGATGTCGTAGCCTTCGAGCGCAGGTTCACCGCGACCGTGGTCTTGGCCGTCATGTACTCGAGGTACGAGCGATTCACCCAACCACGCAGCGATCCGGTGCGCACGAGGCGCCAGTTACCACTGCTCGCTTCGACGACCACGTTGCGTCCCGGGGGGAGGACCGCGACGACCTTCCCCTTCGTCGAGGCGGCGGTTCGGAGATTGAGGTTGGCGGTGACACCCATCAGCACGTTGAGGTTGCGCGGCACATAGGCGAGAGACCGGTACGGCACCCAGCCCTCGCTCGAACCGACGTGGACGTACCGCCACCCGGGCTGCATCGCGGTCACGAGCACCCGCGCCCCCTTCGACACCTCGGTCACGGCGGCCGCGGAGTGAGCCGCCGTCGAGCGCATCGTCGTTGCAACCGTCACCATTCGTGTGCCGGGCGTGACCGTCTTCGTCTCGTCAGCCGGTTCGGGGTCCGGTATCGGCGTCGGCGTGGGTGTCGGTGTCGGTGTAGGTGTCGGTGCGACGTCGAGGTAGTCGCTATGCGACCAGTAGGTCGCACCGTTGATCGTCAGCCGCCACCAGTCGCCGTAGATGCCGGTGCGTGCGAAGACCTGCCCTTCCTTCACCTGCACCTTGCCGGTCTCGCATGCCGTCGTCGGCGCTTTGCGTGCGTTGAGCGTGCCGGTCGTGACCTTGGCGTAGCCCGACGCCTTCGTCACACTCGACTCCGCAGGCGCCGCGCACGGGTCGCTCGATGCGCCGGAACCCGACGTGTTGGTCGACAACGCGGATGCCGATACCCAGACCGTCTTGCCGGAGTATGTGCCGCGGATCCACGCGCCGTACGAGCCGGTGACCGTGAGCGTCTTGCCCTTCGTCAGGCTGATCGAGCCGGTGCCGCACACGAGGGTCGGTGCCGTGCGCGCCGTCGTCGAGGTGGCCGTCACGGTGGCGGAGCCGCTGAGCTTGACGATGTCGGCTGACGCGGGCACGGTGCATGCCGGAATCTGCGCCGGTGCCCCAGCCGATGCCGATGCGTCGGGCTCGAACCACGCGACGTAGTAGTTGTAGAAGTTGCGGTTGCCGTACGCCGAGCAACTGTCTCCGGTGCCATAGCCTGCGGCGAGCGCGGCGACGTTGGCGCGGTAGGGCGTGTAGATGTACAGGTTCGCGGTGGCCTGGTTCTGGATGAACACCTTCGAGGTGCCGCACGAACTGTTCGGGTGCCACTTGATGGTGTTGACCTGTCCGGCGCGGTAGCTGTACCGCGTGGGGTTCTTCGCGTACACCTGCTGCTGTCGCGCGCCCAGGTAGACCTGGTTCACGAACCCGGCCGACGCCGAATCGCACGGCGCGGTGTCGGGGCAGTTCATTCCCATCGCGTGCTGATACGCCCAGTTGCTGGGCGCGGTCGCGGTGACGAGCCCCTGTTCCTTCTGCAACATGACGAGGATGACCTTGGGGTTGACCCCACAGGCGGCGGCGACCGCCTGGATCACCTGGGCGGCTGTCGCATTGTCGCGACGTGCGACGGCCTTGCAGTACGAGTCCGCCGCTTTGGCCGGAAGGTTCACCTTGATGTTCTTCAGGCAGGTCGGTCCCGTGCTCGCCTTGCAGGCAGGAACCTTGCCATTGAGGAACGTCTGGATCTGCGCCGCGGTCATCGTGTCGCCGTCGAAGAACTCCGCGTCGCTGATGATGAATCCGCCCTCGAGGATCGAGGCCGGCAGCTCGGCCGCGCGCGCCTGCGCGGGCGGCGTGAGCGCTGCCATCATTCCGGCCACAAGGGCCACGAGGAGCACGGCGACGACGGTGCGGGTACGCGTCGTGGCGCCCTCGAGACTGTGAAGCATGTGAACAGTGTTACTGAAGTCGAGGGTTTTTACCAGCCGAGGCTCAGGAAGCGACGCGCGACACGCCGATTCGGGTGTTCTCAGAGGTCGGCGTGCAGTTGCCAGACCCGCTCGGCGGCCCCGAGCCAGGTGAAGGCGCGCCCACGATCGGCCGCGAGCACGGCGAGCCGCTCGACGGCCGCCGTCGACCCCAACGCCGTCGCCAGCGCGTCGCCGAGGGCACCCGGATCGGCGGCGTCGGCCAGCACTCCCCCGTCGACGACGATCTCGTCATGCACGGGCGATGAGACGGCGACGATCGGCACGCCCACCGCCATCGCCTCGAGCACCCGCCACGGGAAGGACGTGCGAGTGTCGGGGGCCAGCACGACCAATGCCGCTCCCAACACCGCACCGCGATCGTGCTGGTCGACAAACCCTCGTACGTGCACCGCGTGCTCCGGGAGCCCGGCCGATGTCGCCGCCGCCATGACGGCGGGCTCTTCGCCTGCTGCGATGTCGAGCACGACCACCGGGGTGTCGGCCCGTGTCTGGGCCACCGCGCGGAACGCGTCGACGAGGTCGGCGGGGCGAGCCGCTGCGATGAGCACGTACCCGTCGGGAAGCCGCAGATCGCGTCGCCTGCCGACGTCGTCGGAGGGCACACGGAATCCCTGCGGCGCGGCGCCGGGAATGACGCGGATGCGGTCACCGAGTGCGGCGCGCTCGGCGAGCGCCCGCGCCGTGGCGTGCGTGGGCACGACGATGGCGTCCGCGAAGCGGGCTGCACGCTTGAGCATCGCCCGCTGCCACATCGCCGCGGTCCTGCCGAGCTCATCGGGCGACTCCCAGGCGCGCAGGTCCCAGACCGTGACCACCGTCTGATCGTGGTCATGGATGCGGTCATGACGCACGAGGGGGGCCAGCAGCGACGGCGAATGGATCATGCCGCCCGCCGCGCCGGCGGTGACACCCATCTGCCATGCGGCGGCGAGTTCGCGACGCCGCAGCCCCAACGCCGTGACCTCGGCGAGGTCGGGCGCGGCCCGGCCCGCGGCCGCGCGCGCATCGGGTGCGGCCGACACAAGGCCTTCGACATCGCAGCCCGCCGGTGCGGTCGCCGTCAGGGCACGGGCGAGCTCACGCGTCGCCTGCCCGAGGTCGGGTTCGGTCGGATCGACCAGTTGGTCGAGCACGAGGCGCAGCGTCGCCGTCATGCGTCGAGCCTACGACGGTCGGTCATGGCGTCGGGGTCGGCGTGGCCGGGTGCAGCGTGTCGTTCACGAGTTCCTGGATGTACGCGAAGTCGGGCGCGTCGGGGTCGATGCCGTTCTCGAGGGTCAATTCGACGCTCGTGACCTCCTGCTCCTTCGCCTTGACCGCGAGTTCGGTCAGATACGGGAGCATGTCGGTCGGAATGTCGGTCTGCACGACCTCCGAACCTGCCGAGAGGATGTCCTGGAAGCGGGAAAGCACATTGGTGGGCGTGAACTGCGCGAGCATCGCCTCTTGCAACTGTCGCTGCCGCTTCATGCGGTCCCAGTCGCTCGTCGTGTACCGCGAACGCGCGTACCACTGCGCGGTGTCGCCGTCCATGTGCTGTTCGCCGGCCTCGATCCATCCGGTGATGCCCGACAGCGTGCCGTCTTCGTTCTCGTGGAGCGCACCGGTCGGAATGCGCTCGGACACCGTGATGTCGACACCGCCGAGGGCGTCGATGAGGGCGGCGAATCCGTCCATGTCGATGAAGACGAAGTACGGGATCTCGATGCCGAGCACGCCTTCGGCTGCATCGCGCGTCGCCTCGATGCCCGGCGAAGAGCCACGGGCCGCGGCATCCGGATACAGCGCTTCACCGTCACGGCACAGGCCGACCTCGGTGTTGAGCTGATTGATCTTGTTGTCCCACCCGCAGGCCGGGTCGGCGTGACCCTCGTGGCCGTTCGGGTAGAGCTCCTGCATGGGCCCTTCCGAGAAGGGCACGTCACGCATGTCGCGCGGGATGCCGAAGATCGACACGGCACCGGTGTCGGCGTTGACCGAGACGACCGAGATGCTGTCGAAGAGCATGTGGTCGCGGCCCTCGCCGCTGTCGGCACCGAGCAGGAGGAAGTTGTAGTAGCCATCGGAGGGCGGCACGGACGCACCCGATCCGAAGATCGCCAGTCCGTCGCGCGCGGGGGCGACCACCGACTGCGCCCCGTAGACCGCGATTCCGCTCGGCAGCGCCGTGAGGACGACCGCGAGGGCTGCGATGCCGATGCGGGCACGTGGCCCGGTGCGGACGAGCCGCACGAGCCGCAGCGTGTCGATCGCGAGCACGACCCACAGCGCCGCGTACGCGAGCAGCACGAGCTGCAACGCCAGGAGCACCCACCAGTTGGCGGCGAGTGTGATGAGCATGGGTCGCCACATGAGCGCGAGCAGCACGGCGAACAGGATCGCGATCCAGCCGGCGAGCGTCGCCACGACGCCGATGCGACCGAGCCGTCGGTTGCCGGCGAGCAGTTGGGCGGAGCCGGGCAGGAGGAAGCCGGCGACGACGAGCCACCAGCCGCGGCGGGTCATGACCGCCTTCGACGACGCATCGGGGTATCGCAACGGCTGGGTGCCGGCGATCGCGACGCCGCGCGAGTTCGACGACTGCGGGCGCGCTGGGCTCATCACGCTCATCGCGTGACCGCCGCAACGCTCACAGGGAGTCCTTCAGCCGGCGGTTCTTCTCCTCCACCTGCGCTTCGAGTTCACGTGCGTACGCCTCGACGCGGTCACCGATCGATTCGTCGGAGGCGCCGAGAATGCGGGTGGCGAGCAGGCCGGCGTTGCGGGCGCCGTTGATCGAAACCGTGGCGACCGGGATGCCGGCGGGCATCTGCACGATGCTCAGCAGCGAATCCATGCCGTCGAGCGTCGCGAGCTGCACCGGGACGCCGATGACGGGAAGCGCCGTCAGGGAGGCGAGCATGCCGGGAAGATGCGCGGCACCGCCGGCGCCGGCGATGATCGCGCGCAGCCCACGGGCCCGCGCTTCACGCCCGTAGCTGAGCAGCTTGTCGGGGGTGCGGTGCGCGGAGACGACCTCGACCTCGTGCGGAATACCGAAGTCGGTCAGGATCTGCGACGCGTCGCTCATCACCCGCCAGTCCGAGTCGGATCCCATGACGACGCCGACGAGCGGCGTCTCGGACGAGTGGAGGGGGCGGGTCACCCGACAAGGCTAGGGCGCTCGCCTGGAAACTCCCCGCAACGGCACGGCGCTTCGTGCCGCCGGGGGCGTGTCTCAGTCCTCGAAGAAGGCTGCTGCCGCTCGCGCCTCGTACACGACGCTATCGAGGTCCTCGCCCCACGCGTTGACATGACCGACCTTGCGCCCCGGTCGCGGCGCCTTGCCGTACGTGTGCACCTTGACGGACGGATGCTCGGCGAGCACCGCCGCGAATCTGCTCTGCAGCGAGTCCGTCGCGGGCCCACCGAGGATGTTGATCATCGTCGCCCACGCCGCACGCGGAGCCGTGTCGCCGAGCGGCAGATCGAGCACCGCGCGCACGTGCTGCTCGAACTGCCCGGTGACCGCGCCGTCCTGGCTCCAGTGCCCGCTGTTGTGCGGCCGCATCGCGAGCTCGTTGACGAGCAGGCGCTCGTCGGCGGTTTCGAAGAGTTCGACGGCGAGCATGCCGGTCACTCCCAGCCCCTCGGCGATCGTCGTGCCGATCCCCGCTGCGACGCGACCGAGGCGCGCGCCCGCGTGCGGCGCCGGCGCGATCACCTCTGCGCACACGCCGTCTCGCTGCACCGTCTCGACGACGGGGTAAACGGCGACCTCGCCCGAGGGGCGGCGCGCGACCTGCTGGGCGAGTTCGCGCGTGAAGTCGACGAGTTCTTCGACGAGCAGCTGCGCACCGTCGTCGAGGGCGCCGATCCAATCGGCGGCTTCGTCTGTGGTCGACACGACCCGCACGCCCTTGCCGTCGTAGCCGCCGCGAGGGGTTTTGACGACCGCGCGCCCGCCGTGGGCATCGAGGAAGGACTGCAGGCCGGCGGCATCCGAGATCGCGGCCCAGTCGGGCTGCGGCATGCCGAGCTCGGCCAGGCGCGCACGCATCTCGAGCTTGTCCTGCGCGAAGCGCAGCGCGTCGGGACCGGGATGGACGGCGATCCCGGCATCCACGAGGGCGCGCAGCACCTCCTGCGGCACGTGCTCGTGGTCGAAGGTGACGACGTCGACGTTCTTCGCGAACGCGAGCACGGTCGCGGCGTCACGGTAGTCGCCGACGGCGCTCGCGGCGAGTTCGGCGGCCATGCCGGGCTGTTCTGCCAGGACCGACACCTCGACGCCGAGTTCGACGGCGGGAGCGATCATCATGCGGGCCAGCTGGCCGCCACCGACGATTCCGACGCGCAGAGACATGGGGCACCCTTTCGTTGAACCCACCCATCCTCTCGCACCGACGCGGCGCGCGTGGACGATCAGTCTTCGTCGGGGACGACGGGGATGCCGTGCGAATCGCGATGCGCGAGGATCTGGCTGACCTCGACCTGATCCGCGAGGACTTCGTGCACGAGCCGGACACCGGGCACATCGACGAGGCGGAACGGCGCATCCACACCGCTGGAGAGGGTCAGCGTGCCCGCACCGACCATGCGTTGGACCGGACCGCGGCGCTCCGAGATGGTGTACCCGCGGGCATGTCCGATCTCGCGACGGTTGCGGCCGAACACGCCGGACTGCTCGATGACGCGTCTGGTCGTGATCGTGTACGTGTGGTTCAACCAGCGCAGCCACGGGACGATCACGAGTACCAGGACCAGGGCGGCACCGGCCGCCCACAGCATCCAGTCCTCGAACGGCTCGGGCAGATTGCCTGTGAAGAATCCGACGGTTCCGGCGACGGCGATGAGCACGAGCGCCGACCAGAACAGCCTCCGCGCGTGCGGTCGCAGGCGCGCCACCCGCAGCTCGGCCGTGGGCGCCCCGGGCGCCGGGGCGGCCGGGCGTCCCGAGAACGAGGTGGGCTGCGTCACAGCTCCATCATGGCGCGCGCCCCCGGTGCCGCCTCGGCGGCGCGCCCGACACGACGCCGACGCGGTCAGCGCACGTGCACGACGTCGCCCGCCGCGACGACAGCCTCGACGCCTTCGGCGACCACGACGAGTCTCCCGTCGTCGTCGATCCGCTCCGCCGTGCCCGCGAGCACCGACCCGTCGGGAAGACTCACCGTCACGACGCGACCGAGCGTCGTGCACGCCGCGCGCACGGCCTCTTTCACGGCGGGCGCGGTGAGCGTCGCGGCGAGCGCGGCGACACCGTCGCGCAGCCCTTCGAGGTAGTCGGCGACGAGGCGGTCCTCATCGACGACCCGCCCCAAGGCTTCGAACGAGGTCGCCGTCGGCACAGGAAGGTCGGCGCTCGTCATCGACGTGTTCACCCCTGCGCCGACGATCACGGCGAACGGGTCGGCCGGCAGCACCTCAGCCAGGATGCCGCTGATCTTGCGGCCTTCGACGAGCACGTCGTTGGGCCACTTCAGCCCCACCTCGATGTCCGGCGCCTGCGCCGCGACGGCGCGGCTCATCGCTTCGCCGGCCAGGAGCGGGATCCACCCTCGCTCGTGGGTCGGGACGTCCTCCACCCGAAGCAGCACCGAGATCGCCAGCGCGGTTCCCGGCGGCGCGGTCCAGGTGCGGTCCAGGCGGCCGCGGCCGGCGCGCTGGTCGCGCGTGAGCACGACCGACAGGTGCGGGTGGTCCTGCGGCGCGGCTGCGGCGTCGTGCAGCAGTTTCGCGTTGGTCGAGTCGACCGTCTCGATCAGATGCAGCCGCGGCGACACGGCGGCGGCGAGCGGGAATCCGGCTTCGGGGAGCGACATGCCGCCACCCTACGCGGGCCGCGCATCGGCGTTCTGGCCCGCCGACGGCTTCGCGGATTCGCACATCGGATGCGCCCGCGCGTTGTGCGCGTACTCCAACAGGATGCCGATCCTGCTCGCTAGGGTGGAACGCGTGACCGAGCAGCCTGACATGTCCACGACCGCCGGCAAGATCGCCGACCTCCGCGCCCGGTATCAGGAGGCGGTCGTCGATGCCGAGGCGGTGTCGGTGCAGAAGCAGCATGCGAAGGGCAAGCTCACCGCCCGCGAGCGCATCGAGTTGCTGGTCGACCCGGGCAGCTTCGTCGAACTCGACGAGTACGTGCGCCACCGCACCTCGGCGTTCGGCATGGATCGCTCCCGCCCCTACGGCGACTCGGTCGTCACCGGCATCGGCACCATCCACGGCCGCACCGTCGCCGTGTACGCCCAGGACTTCACGACCTTCGGCGGCTCCCTCGGCGAGGTCGCCGGCGACAAGATCATCAAGGTGATGGAGTTCGCCCTTCGCAGCGGCATCCCCATCATCGGCATGCTCGACTCGGGCGGCGCCCGCATCCAGGAGGGCGTGGTCGCCCTCGGCAAGTACGGCGAGATCTTCCGCCTGAACACCGCGGCATCCGGAGTCATCCCGCAGATCTCCATCATCATGGGGCCCGCCGCCGGCGGCGCGGTCTACTCCCCCGCGCTCACCGACTTCGTCGTGATGGTCGACAAGACCAGCCAGATGTTCGTGACCGGCCCCGACGTCATCAAGACGGTCACCGGCGAGGACGTCGGCATGGAAGAACTCGGCGGGGCGCACACGCACAACACCCGCTCGGGTGTCGCCCACTACCTCGCCGAGGACGAGGACGATGCGATCGACTACGTCCGCACGATGGTCGGCTACCTGCCCGACAACAACATGTCGGAGCTGCCCGGCTACGAGAACGAGTTCGAGTGGGAGACCACTGACAGCGACCGCGTGCTCAACACGATCATCCCCGACTCCCCCAACCAGCCCTACGACATCCACCAGGTCATCGGCCACATCGTCGACAGCGGCGATTTTCTCGAAGTGCAGCCGCTGTTCGCGCCGAACATCGTCATCGGCTTCGGGCGCATCGAAGGTCGCACGGTCGGCATCATCGCGAACCAGCCGTCGCAGATGGCGGGCACCCTCAACATCGAGGCCGGCGAGAAGGCGAGCCGGTTCGTGCGGTTCTGCGACGCGTTCTCGATCCCGATCGTGACCCTCGTCGACGTGCCCGGATACCTCCCTGGTACCGATCAGGAGTGGACCGGCGTCATCCGCCGCGGCGCGAAGCTGCTCTACGCGTACGCCGAGGCCACCGTGCCCCTGGTCACCGTCATCCTGCGCAAGGCGTACGGCGGCGCCTACATCGTGATGGGCTCGAAGCAGCTCGGCGCAGACGTCAACCTCGCGTGGCCGACCGCCGAGATCGCCGTCATGGGCGGGCAGGGCGCGGTCAACATCCTCTACCGCGGTGAGATCAAGAAGGCCGAGGAGGCCGGCGAAGATGTCGCGGCCGTGCGCACGCGCCTCGCGAACGAGTACACCTACAACGTCGCGTCGCCGTTCCTGGCGGCCGAACGCGGCGAACTCGACGGCATCATCGAGCCGGCGCAGACGCGCGTCGCGATCGCGAAGGCGCTGCGCGCGCTGCGCGGGAAGCGGGCGAGCCTGCCGGCGAAGAAGCACGGTAACATCCCGCTATGACCGACGCCGACGGACCGCTGCGCATCGATGTGCGGCGCGGAGAGCCGACCCCCGAGGAGCTCGCCGCGGTCATCGCCGTCGTCACCGAGGCGTACGAACGCGAGGCCGCGATGACGCTCGCCGACGACGCCACGCAGGTTCGCGCCTGGGACGTTTCGGCGCGGGCGTTGCGCGCCCCGCTGCGGCGCGACATCGGTTGGGGACGTTTCAGCGGCTGAGGGCCGGAATCCCGCCGCAGAATGTCCCCCAAAATACCTACAGACGGGGTTGTTGCACCTCGGCGAGAATGGTCTTGCTGGAACGCTTCTGCGTTCGGCCGGAAGTCTCCTTGAGAGCATCTTCTGGCCATGCGGGCAGGTTTTCGGGTAACCGCTCGCGTTGGTGAGGGGCGGGCGGCTTCGCCGCCCCTCACCTCCTCTTCTTCAGAAGGCCTTCGAAAGAAGGCCTTCTGTCATTTCGGGCGGTGGATCTCAGCCCACAGGTCGACGACCTCTTCGCCGTCGGGGTCGTCGACGGGTCGCGATCGCCCGACGACCGTCACCGCGATCTCGGGGTGGGGCGAGGTGCGGATGTAGAGGCGCTCCGAAGCGGCCTCTTCGAGCGCTTCGGCCAGGCGTGTGCGGATCTCATGCAGCGCGTCCTCGGGCATGCCGTCGAGGCCGCCCTCGTCGAGCATCGTCACGTTCGACCCGCGCAGTCGCGCCGCCTCGAGTTGGGTGCGCACGGCGTCGTCGAGCAGGCGCGGGCCGCGCAGCTCATCGCGCAGCCGCCCCTCCGCGAGCACGGCCCGGGTGCGGTCGGTGGCCTCGAGCATCCCACCGGATTCGATCGTACGGATGAGCACCGGGCCTGCCACTGCGAGGGCACGCTGCACCTGCACCCGGCGCTCGCGGCGCCGCCCGTCCTGCGTCGCGAGCCATTCGGATGCCGCGCGCTGCAGCCCCGTCAACTCGGCGGTGTCGCGTGCGGCGCGATCCATGAGCCATGTCAGCAGCTGCGCGACGCCGACCCACACGACGGCGCCGGTGGCGCCGAGGGCGAGGGCGCTCGGGACCCCGATCCACAGCGACGCCTCGATCGTGACGATGATGACGCCGCTCCACGCGACCCACGGTCGGCCGCGCACCATGACGATCGCCATCAGCGCGCTGATGCCGCCGAGACTCCAGGTCGCGTAGGACAGCAGCCGGACGTCCGGGCCCGCGGCGAACCACGTCGCGTTGGGCACGAGCACCGCGGTCACGAGCGCCAGGACGGCGGCCCACGCGGGCAGGACGGTGCGGCGTGCGCCTTCTGCGAGCGCCTCGGACGGGGTCGCGTTCCAGAAGACGCACAGCCACGTCACGACGAGGTACAGCGCGAGGGCCGCGACCATGATGAGCGGGTTGTCGACACCGTCGGTCCACAGCAATCCGCCGACCGCGAGATAGGCGGTGAAGGCGACGGCGAGCCCGGAGAGCACCGAGCGGACGGCGACGGTCACGACACACCCCGCCATCCGAGCGTCACCGTGGTGCCGCCCTCGCCGCTGGCGACCGCTGCCGAGCCGCCGACCGCTGCCATCCGCGCGACGATCGAGCCGCGGATGCCCAGCCGGTCCTCCGGCACCACATCGGGGTCGAACCCGGGACCGGTGTCGGCGACGCGGATCTCGACCGCCTCACCGTGCGCGCGGAAGGCGATGGCCAGCCCCGCACCGTCGGCGTGCTGTCGGGCGTTCGAGACGGCCTGCACGCTCGCCAGCACCAACGCACGGGCGACGCGACCCGGAACAGGGGGGGCATCGGACTCGATATCGGCGTCGACGGGGACGGCCGCTCCGACCTCACGGATCGCGCGTTCAAGCGCAGCGGCGAGCTGCACGGGAGCGACCGGCTCGTCGGAACCCTCCCCCGAGTCCTGGTCGGCGTTGGCGAGCCGCGTGAGCGCTTCGCGCGCCATCGACACGGCCAGGGTCCGTTCGCGCGGCGTGACGGCACGTTCGGCCGAGATGAGCGCGGCCAGCACGCTGTCGTGCATGAGGGCGGCGACGGCGATGCGCTCGCGCTCGGCGGCCTCCGCTGCGGCCGCCGCGGCGTACGAGCGCACCGCCTCGGCCCGGGTGCGGTCCATGTCGAGCGCGACGGTGCGCAGCATCCACCCGAGCGCGAGCACGACGCCGGCGAGGATGATCGCGAACACGACGTCGAGGATCACGAGAATGAGCCGGTCGCTGGGAAACCCCAGCTGCATCAGTCTGACGACGCCGTACATGACCGGCATGGCGGCGGCCCACACCATCTGCAGCGGCAATGCGAAGGCGAGCACGGACGCCGAGGTCGCGACGTTGATGAGGTACCAGACCCACGGTTCGCCCGCAGCCGTTTCGAACTGCCCGGCGGTCGCTGCCGGCCACAGCAGCAGGGCGAGCGGGTAGACGAGTGCGAAGATCCGTGTCGTGGTCTTGACCCATCGGCCCACGAAGCAGGCCAGCAGCATGATGCCGAGGGGCGCGAACACGCCGATGTTGAGCCAGGGCTGCCATCCCGGGGCTTCCTGCTCACTGGCGAGGGCGTTGAGAAAGGCCTGCGCCCCCAGGATCGTGCAGCCGAAGCCCACGACGAGACTCAGGATGCGCTCGATGCGCGCGCGTGTGAACGTCTCGGAGCCGACGTCCAGCGCGCTGGGCCGACCGTCGCTGTCGCGGTGACGTGCCTCAGCGCTCACCGGGTTCCTCGTCGACGAGCCCGTCCTCCATCGCGCGTCGCAGCAGATCGACCTTCGTCGGCGCGGGGCGCCCGACCTCGACGTACTTCACACGCACCCGCGTGATGTTCTCTTTCGCGGTGGAATAGGCGATGCCGAGGCGGTCGGCGACCATCTTCAGCGGCAGACCTGCTGCATACAGGCGCAGCACGTCTCGCTCACGCGCGGAGAGTTGGGCGTCGGCGAAGGCACGATCGCCCTCGACGGCACTGGCCCACTCGACGTTGTCGAGGTGGTCCCCGCGCGCCACGGTGCGCACCGCAGCGATGACCTCGTCGATGCGCGAGGACTTGCTGACGATGCCGGCTGCGCCCGCCGCGAGCGCCTCACGAACGGCCGCGGGACGGTCGGCGACACTGTGGATGATGACGGACGAACCGTCGCGCACGAGCCTGGTGACGTTCTCGGTGACGGTCGTACCGTCGCCGAGCGTGAGATCGAGCACGACGACGTCGGCCGGGAGCGCATTGGCGAACGTGCGCCAGTCGACATAGGCGGTGACGGAGCTTCCCGAGAACACCACCTGCTTGCCTGCGCGTTCGCACGCGGCCTCGAGGCCGAGCCGCACGGACTCGTGGTCGTCGATCAGCGCGACTCTCGTCATGGGCACAGCCTAGCGAGCACGCTCGCCGGACGACCCTCCCGTGTCGCGATCGAGCACCGCGACGGCCTCGACGTGGTGGGAGTGCGGGAACAGGTCGAACGCGCGAACGGCCGCGGCGCGATAGCCGTGACCGGCGAACGTCGCGAGGTCGCGCGCGAGCGCGACGGGGTCGCACGCGACGTACACGACACGCGCCGGGTCGAGCGCCGCGATGCCGTCGACGACCTCGCGTCCGGCCCCGGCCCGCGGCGGATCGAGGACGACGACACCGCGTGAGATGCGTTCGCGTTGCGCTGCACCGATCGCGTCGGGCGCAGCCGCGAGCCAGCGGTCGACGCGCGCGGTCTCGGCGCGCGCTCCCACCCAGTCGACGAGGTTCTCGCCGGCGTGCTCGGTGGCGCGGGGATCCGACTCGATGCTCGTGATGCGCACCCCAGGGCCCGCGACGCCCGCCACGGCCGCCGCGAGCAGCCCGACACCGCCGTAGAGGTCGAGGTGGTGGCCGTCGGGGTCGAGTGCGCCGGCGACGGCGTCGACGACCGCATCGGTGAGCGTCTGCGCGGCGAGTCGGTGCACCTGCCAGAACCCGCCGACGTCGACGGTGAAGTCCCGTCCGGCGACCGTCTCCACGACCACTTCAGGCGCTGCGGGTTCATCGACTCCGCGGCCGCCGCGACGCGGGCCGCGACCGGCGTCCGGCCGCACGAGCACCCGGACGCGCCCGTCGGCGGGCTGGACGAGATCGAGCCGCCCGGCCTGCGCCGAGCGGGGGCGCTGCGCCGCGTCTTCGATCGCAGACGTCGCCAGCGGCAGGTCGTCGACGGCGATGACGCGGTGGCTGCGCGCCGAGTACGGCCCGATCCGCCCGGCATCGTCCACGTGCAGGCTCACGCGCGTGCGCCAACCCGTGCCGTCTGCGGCTTCTTCCGCGGTGACCACACCATCGGCGCCGCGGGCCCCATGCGCGGCCTCGATGGTCACCGGCAGGTCGAGGCGACCGATCCGTGTGAGTGCGTCGACGACGACGCGCTGCTTCAGATCGCGCTGGTGCGCAAGGTCGATGTGACCGAAATCGGCGCCCCCGGCACGCTGGTCGGGCGCGCGCGAGATGTCGGCAGCGCCCCACACGTGGGCCCGCCGGTGCGGGGAGGCGTCGAGCACCTCGAGCACGTCCCCCCGCCAGAACGACGACTTGCGCGTGTCCGTCAGCCGTACCCGCACCCGTTCGCCGGGGACCGCGTCTGGGACGAAGACGACCCGTCCTTCGTGGCGCCCGACGAACACGCCGCCGTGGGCGACGTCGGTCACGTCGAGATCGATCAGGTCGCCGGAGGCCGCGGAACTCATCCTTCGAGGATCGCACGGGCAGGGCTCAGATCCGCACGGTCGCCGCGACACGGCTAGCGTGGGTGGATGCGTGTCTGTCTGGCATCCACCTCGCCCGCTCGACTCATGCTGCTGCGACAGGCGGGCATCGAACCGCTCACCCGCGCGCCGCAGGTCGACGAGGAAGCGGTGATCGCCGCCGTCGAGGAACAGGAATGGCGCGTCCTGCCGCCGGCGGAGCACGTGCTGCTGCTGGCCCGCCACAAGGCCGCCGACGTCGTCGCATCACTGCGCGCCGACGAGCCGGACTTCGACGGCATCGTCATCGGTGGCGACTCGATGTTCGCCTTCGGCGGCGAAGTGCTCGGCAAACCGTACGAACCCGAGATCGCCGCGGCCCGGTGGCGGGCAATGCGCGGGGGAACCGGAGTGCTGCACTCGGGGCACAGCGTCTTCCGCGTGCGCGCCGGGCACGAACCGGCGGAGGCCTTCGCCGTCGCCGAAGCGTCCGTCACGTTCGCCGCCGACATCACCGACGACGAGATCGCCGCCTATGTGGCCAGCGGTGAACCGCTGCACGTCGCCGGCGCGTTCACGGTCGACAGCCTCGGCGGTGCGTTCATCGAGCGGGTCGAAGGCGATCCGTCGACCGTCGTCGGCATGTCGCTGTCGACGTTGCGACGGATCACGGGCGAGCTCGGCGTCTCGTGGACCGACCTGTGGAACCGCGACGCCGGCTCGTAGACTCCCGCACACGTTTTCTGGGTGACTTTGTGCGAGTGATCCAAAGGAGGGGGTGCTGCGCTCGGTAGGCTGGCATCCATGCCTCACATCGCCAAGGTGCTCATCGCGAACCGCGGCGAGATCGCCGTCCGCATCATCCGCGCAGCGCGCGACTCCGGAAAGGCCTCCGTCGCCGTCTACGCGGACCAGGACCGGGATGCGCTGCACGCGCGACTCGCCGACGAGGCGTACGCGCTCGAGGGCGCCACCAGCGCCGAGACCTACCTGTCGATCGAGAAGATCCTGTCGGTCGCACGCCGCTCCGGTGCAGACGCGGTGCACCCCGGCTACGGCTTCCTGGCCGAGAACGCCGAATTCGCCCGTGCCGTGATCGGCGCAGGCCTCATCTGGATCGGCCCCTCCCCCGAGGCCATCGAAGCACTCGGCGACAAGGTGACCGCCCGTCACGTGGCCGAGAAGGTCGGCGCCCCGCTCGCTCCCGGCACCCCCGGCCCTGTCGAAGGTGCCGACGAGGTCGTCGCCTTCGCGCAGGAGTACGGCCTGCCCATCGCGATCAAAGCCGCGTACGGCGGCGGCGGTCGCGGCCTGAAGGTCGCGCGCGAGCTGTCTGAGGTCGAAGAGCTCTTCGAGTCGGCCACCCGTGAGGCGATCACCGCCTTCGGACGTGGCGAGTGCTTCGTCGAGAAGTACCTCGACAAGCCGCGTCACGTCGAGACGCAGTGTCTCGCGGATGCCGCCGGCAACGTCGTGGTCGTCTCGACCCGCGACTGCTCGCTGCAGCGCCGCCACCAGAAGCTCGTCGAAGAGGCCCCCGCACCGTTCCTCAGCGACGCGCAGAACGCGACCCTGTACGACGCGTCGAAGAAGATCCTCAAAGAGGTCGGCTACGTCGGCGCCGGCACGTGCGAGTTCCTCATCGGCGCGGACGGCACGATCTCGTTCCTCGAGGTGAACACGCGACTGCAGGTCGAGCACCCCGTCTCCGAAGAGGTCACCGGCATCGACCTGGTGCGCGAGCAGTTCCGGCTCGCTGAGGGCGGCACGCTCGACTACGACGACCCAGAGCCGGTCGGACACTCGATCGAGTTCCGCATCAACGGCGAGGACCCGGGACGGAACTTCCTGCCGCAGCCCGGCCGCATCCACGTGTTCAAGACCTTCGGCGGCCCCGGCATCCGTCTCGATTCCGGCGTCACCGCGGGAGACAGCGTCTCGGGCGCATTCGACTCGATGCTCGGCAAGATCATCGTCACCGGGCGCGACCGCGCCGAGGCCCTCGAGCGTTCGCGCCGCGCCCTCGACGAGTTCGAGGTCTCGGGCATGCCCACCGTGCTCCCGTTCCACCGCAAGGTCGTCCGCGACCCCGCCTTCACCGCCGACGACGGCACGTTCGGCGTGTACACCCGGTGGATCGAGACCGAGTTCGACAACGACATCGCCCCGTGGGACGGTGAGCTCGAGGCCCCCGATGCCGCCGAGCCGCGCCACACCGTCGTCGTCGAGGTGTCGGGCAAGCGCCTCGAAGTGAGCCTCCCCGACCGCATCGTGCACGCACCGACGAAGGTGGGGCGCCCCGCCGCCGTGCCGCCGTCACGCCGTTCGCACGCACCGTCCGCCGTCGGTGGAGCCAGCGGTGACGCCGTGAAGAGCCCGATGCAGGCCACGGTCGTCAAGATCGCCGTCGAAGACGGACAGCAGGTCGTCAAGGGCGACCTGGTCGTCGTGCTCGAGGCGATGAAGATGGAGCAGCCCATCCAGGCCCACAAGGACGGCGTGATCGGCGCGATCAACGCCGACCCCGGCACCACGGTCTCGGCCGGACACCAGTTGCTCACGATCTCCTGATTCCACGGCGGCAGCGCGGCGTCGCAGATTCGGAGAATGGCATCGGATTCGGACGTTTTCGCCGCCGGTCTCCGAATCTGTCGACATCATCCGAATCCGCGACACCCCTGCGCTAGCGTGAGCGCATGAGACGGAGGGGGTGCGTCGCCGTTGCGGCGGCGATGGGGATGCTGGTGCTTGGCGGGTGCGACGCGATCGCGCCGCCGACGCTGTCGCAGGAGCAGATCGCGGACGACCGGGCGTGGGCCGAGTCGGTGCTCGATGATGATGCGACGCTCGACGGCCTGCTCGGGATGGGATCGATCGGCTCCGACCGGAACGCGCCTGAGAGCGACGGGGACGGTGGCATCAGCTGGGACTTTCCACAGCTGACCGAGGTGACCGGCGCGACCGTCACCTGTTCGGGTGATTCCGGCCTCACGGTCGCGATCGAGCTGACCGGACGCACCACCGCGACGACGCACGCGGCCGACGTGCCGTGCGATCGCGGGGTCCACCGCATCCCCATCAGCCCCGCCGAGCCGGTGCTGCGGGTGACCGCCCGCGGCAGCGGGACCGGTACGACCAGCGGCGTCGTCGAGATCGAGGGGACGCCGCCGACCCACGACACCTGGATCGACGCGCTCGCGGTGCCGGAGGGGTCATACGCCTACCAGACCGTGGGCACGTTCGGCCCGACCGACCAGGTGAACCCCTTCGAGGAGACCGCACTCGACATTCCTGCCGGCGCGCACACAGTCGAGGTGGACTGCGACGGCCCGACGTTCCTCACCATCACTGCGAGCGTGACCGGTTCGCTGGACGATGCCGCCTCCGGGGAACCGGTCGAACTCACCTGCCCGGGCAGTACGACGATCGAGGTGACGACGACCGAACCGGGGCTCGTGTTCCGCGCCGACAGCGCCGACACCGCGGGTGCCGTGCGGTTCCGCGTCGACGAGGGCGTCACGTACCCCGCACCGTGACTGCGTCGCGGGTCAGGCCTGCTCGTCGCGCTGCACGATGTGCATCGCCCGGGCGGCGTCGGTGATGCTGCCCGTCAGCGACGGGAAGACCGCGAACACGCGCGAGACCTGGTCGACCGTGAGTCGGCGCTCGACCGCGATCGCGATCGGGTAGATGAGCTCGGAGGCACGCGGGGCGACGATGACGCCGCCGATGACGGTGCCCGACCCCTCGCGAGCGATGATCTTCACGAAGCCGTCCTTGACGCCCATCATCTTGGCGCGTGCGTTCGAGGCGAGTGGCAGCTTGTGCACGAACCCGTTGATCTCGCCCTCTTCGAGGTCCTGCTCCGACCAGCCGACCGTCGCGATCTCGGGAGCGGTGAAGATGTTCGCCGTGATGCGGCGTCGCTCGAGCGGGATGACCGTGTCACCGAGCGCGTGAAAGACGGCCGTCCGGCCCTGCATCGAGGCGACCGAGGCCAGCGGCACGAACGTCGTGCAGTCACCGGCGGCGTAGATGTTCGGCACCGACGTGCGGGCGACACGGTTCACCTGGATGTGCCCCGACTCGGTCAATTGGATGCCGGCCTCCTCGAGACCGATGGCCGCCGTGTTCGGGATCGAGCCGACCGCCATGAGGCAGTGGCTGCCCTCGACCGTCCGCCCGTCCGACAGGGTGGCGACGACGCCGTTCTCGGTGCGCTCCACCTTGTCGGCGCGGCACTTCGACATGACCTTCATGCCGCCACGCTTGAACACCTTCTCGAGCACGGCGGCGGCGTCGGTGTCTTCACCGGGGAGCACCTGCTCGCGGCTCGAGATGAGCGTCACCTTCGCACCGAGGTTCATGTACGCCGACGCGAACTCCGCACCCGTGACACCCGAACCGACGACGATCAGGTGCTCGGGGAGCGCCTTCATGTCGTACAGCTGCGTCCAGGTGAGGATGCGCTCGCCGTCGGGCTTGGCGCTGGGCAGTTCGCGCGGCGACGCGCCGACGGCGACGACGAGGGTGTCGGCCTCGACCCGGTCGAAGTCGGTGCCGCCGGGACCGGTCGAGACGACGACGGCGTGCTCGCCGTCGAGCCGCCCGTGGCCGGAGATGATGCGCACACCCGCGTCGACGAGTTGCGCGCGCATGTCGTCGGATTGCTGACGGGCCAGCGACAGCAACCGCTTGTTGACGGCGGCGAGGTTGATCGCGACCTGCGGCTTGAGCGGCTTGCCCTTCTCCCCCGTCGCGAACAGCTGCACGCCCAGATCGGATGCCTCCGAGATCGCGACGGCGGCGTCGGCGGTCGCGATGAGGCTCTTCGACGGCACGACGTCGGTGATGACGGCCGAGCCGCCGACGCCCGCCCGTTCGACGAGGGTCACCTCGGCACCGAGCTGAGCGGCGGCCAGCGCCGCCTCGTAGCCGCCGGGCCCGCCACCGAGGACGGCGACGGATTGGGTGCGCTCGAAGCTCAAGGACATGGCATCCATTCTTTCAGCACGTCGACACCCCCGCGCACCGCCTGTGGCACGCGGAGCCCTCGGGTTCGTACAGTGGGAGCATGTCCGTAACCCCGCACAACCCGCTCGACGATCCGACCGCAGACCCGTTCGAGATCGCCGCCCAGGCCGCAGCCGACATCGCCCGGCTCACCGGCGTCGAGCAGCACGACATCGCCCTCACCCTCGGCAGCGGATGGGGGAAGGCGGCAGAGCTCATCGGCGAGACGACCGCCACGATCCCCGCCACCGAGGTCACCGGCTTCAGCAAGCCCGCCCTCGCCGGCCACGTCGGATCGCTCCGCAGCATCGTCACGCCGAGGGGCAAGCGGGTGCTCGTCATCGGCGCACGCACCCACTACTACGAGGGGCACGGGCCGCGACGGGTCGTGCACAGCGTGCGCACGGCGGCCGCGACAGGCGCGAAGACGATGGTGCTCACCAACGGCGCCGGCGGCATCAAACCGACGTGGAAGCCCGGCCAGCCCGTCCTCATCAGCGACCACATCAACCTCACCGGCGACTCGCCACTCGAGGGTGCGACGTTCATCGATCTGACCGACCTGTACTCGACGCGGCTGCGCGACCTCGCCCACCGCGTCGACCCGTCGCTCGACGAGGGCGTCTACTGCCAGTTCCGCGGGCCGCAGTACGAGACCCCGGCGGAGGTGCGGATGGCGAAGACCATCGGCGGGCACATCGTGGGCATGTCGACGGCGCTCGAAGCGATCGCCGCGCGGCAGGCCGGCATGGAGATCCTGGGCTTCTCGCTCATCACGAACATGGCCGCCGGCATCCAGACCACGCCGCTCAGCCACCAGGAGGTCATCGACGCCGGTCGCGAGGCCGAGCCGGTGATCTCGGACCTGCTCGCCCGCGTGATCGGGCAGCTGTGAGCACCCTCGCGGCCGCCCGCGCCTGGTTGGCGCAGGACCCCGACCCCGTCACCCGCGACGAACTGTCGTCGCTGATCGAGGCGGCCGAGAACGGGGATCCCGCGGCATCCGCCGACCTCGACGACCGATTCGCGACCCGCCTCGCGTTCGGCACCGCCGGCCTGCGCGGCCGCCTCGGCGCCGGGTCGAACCGCATGAACCGGGTGCTCGTGTCGCAGGCGGCGGCCGGGTTCGCCGGCTACCTGGCCGAGCAGGCCGCATCGGGAGAGACCCCGACGGTCGTCATCGGCTACGACGGTCGGCGCAATTCCGACGTGTTCGCCCGCGACAGCGCGGAACTGTTCGCCGGTGCAGGCCTGCGCGCCGTGCTGCTCCCCCGCATGCTGCCGACCCCCGTGCTCGCCTTCGCGGTGCGGCACCTGGGTGCCGCCGCGGGCGTCATGGTGACCGCCTCGCACAACCCGCCCGACGACAACGGCTACAAGGTGTACCTCGGCGGCGCCGACGAGGGCGCGCAGATCGTCTCGCCCGCCGACGCCGAGATCGCCGCGCACATCCAGCGGGTCGCAGACGCCGGCGACATCGGCGTGCTGCCCCGTTCGGAGGCGTACGAGGTCGCCGACGAGTCGCTCATCGACGCGTACATCGCGGCGACTGCGACAGTGGCCCCCGCCCCCGCGGGCGCCGCAGGGATGCCGTGGGTCTACACCGCCATGCACGGCGTCGGCTACGAGACGCTCGCACGCATCCTCGAAGTCGCGGGCTACCCGCTGCCGACGGTCGTCGACGCGCAGATCGAACCGGACGGGCGGTTTCCGACCGTGGCGTTCCCCAACCCGGAAGAGCCCGGCGCGATGGACCTCGCGTACGAGGCCGCGCGTGCGTCGGGTGCAGAGTTCATCCTCGCGAACGACCCGGATGCCGATCGGCTCGCGGTCGCGATCCCCGACGCGTCGGCGGACGGCGGGTGGCGACGCCTCACCGGCAACGAGGTGGGTCTGCTGTTGGGGTGGCGTGCTGCGCGCACGGCCGCCGCGAAGCACCCCGGCGCGTCGTTGGCCTGCTCGTTGGTGTCATCGCCGGGACTGGCCGCCGTCGCCGAGGCGCACGGCCTCGACTTCCACGCGACCCTCACGGGCTTCAAGTGGATCTCGCGGGCACCCGGACTCGTCTTCGGGTTCGAGGAGGCCCTCGGGTACCTCGTCAATCCCGAGACCGTGCGCGACAAGGACGGCGTCTCTGCTGCCGTCGCGATGCTCGGCATGATCGCAGCGGCCCGCGAGGAGGGGCGCACCGTCGCCGACCTGCTGGCGCAGTTCCAGGACGAGTTCGGCTGTTTCGCGAGCGGTCAGGTCTCCATCCGCGTCGACGACGTGTCGATCATCGGCCGGATCATGGCGGCGCTGCGTGCGGCACCGCCCACGACATTCGGTGACGTCGCGGTCGACCGCATCGACGATCTGCTGACCGGCGTCGACGGGTTCCCCCCGGGCGACGTGCTGCGACTGTGGCTCGTCGACGGGTCACGCGTCATCGTCCGCCCGAGCGGCACCGAGCCCAAGCTCAAGGCGTATCTCGATGTGCGCGGCGACTCGGCATCCGACGCCGACGCCCGCCTTGCAGCGCTCGACGCGGCTACCCGCACCATCATCGACGCCGCCCGAGGCTGAACGATGGCCACGGCACCGATCGACTCCGACGCCCACCGGGCGCCGCGGGCCGTTCGGCTGCCGTCGACCGGTGCCCTCGCCGACCGGTTCGACCGGCCGCTGCGCGACCTGCGCATCTCGATCACCGACCGGTGCAACTTCCGGTGCGTGTACTGCATGCCCCGCGCGGTCTTCGGCCCCGACTACGCGTTCCTCGATCGCGAGCAGCTCCTCACCTTCGATGAGATCGAACGGATCGCGCGCATCGCGGTCGGCCACGGGGTGCGCAAACTGCGCCTCACCGGCGGCGAACCACTGCTGCGACGCGGCGTCGAGGACCTCGTCGCACGCCTCGCAGCCATCCGCACACCGGACGGCACCCGCCTCGAAATCGCCATGACCACGAACGGCTCGGCGCTGGCGGTCAAAGCGCAGGCATTGAAGGACGCCGGCCTCGACCGCCTGACCGTGTCGATCGACTCGCTCGACGACGAACTGTTCCAGCGGATGAACGACGTCCGATTCCCCGTCGCTCGGGTGCTCGACGGGATCGACGCGGCGCACGCGGCAGGCATCGGCCCGATCAAACTGAACATGGTCGTCAAGCGCGGCCTCAACGACGGCGAGATCGAACGCATGGCCGAGCGGTTCCGCGGCACGCCGTTCACGCTGCGCTTCATCGAGTACATGGATGTCGGCACCTCCAACGGGTGGGCACTCGACGACGTGGTGCCCGCCGCTGAGATCGTCGAACGCATCGGGGCGCGCTTCCCCCTCGACCCGATCCCCGCCGCGGTCCCCGGCGAGACCGCTCGCCGCTGGCGGTACCGCGACGGCGGCGGCCAGATCGGCGTGATCTCATCTGTCACTGACACCTTCTGCGGCACCTGCAACCGCGCGCGCATCTCGACGGAGGGAAAGCTCTTCACCTGCCTGTTCGCGACCGAGGGCCACGATCTGCGGGCGCTGCTGCGCGGCGGCGCGAGTGACCCCGAGCTGGCGGCGGCGATGGCATCCATCTGGGGTGCGCGCGACGACCGGTACTCGGAGGAGCGCGCAAGTCTCACACCCGAGCTGCGCGCGACCCGGCAGCGGATCGAAATGAGCTACATCGGCGGCTGAGCCCCGACCGTAGGCTGGCACCATGCTGCTGACCGACCCGATCGTGCTCGAGAACCCGCACGTGCGCCTCGAACCGCTGCGCACGGACCACGCAGCCGGGCTCCGTGCCGCGAGTGCCGATCTCGCCTACGCCTGGTACACGTCGGTTCCGGCAGACGTGGATGCCGAGATCGAACGGCGCCTCGGTGAGCATGCCGCGGGGCGCATGAACCCCTGGGCGGTGGTCGACCCGGCATCCGATCAGCCCGTCGGCATGACGACGTTCTGCGACATCGACCAGCCGAACCGCCACGTCGAGATCGGCTACACGTGGCTCGCCGCGAGCGTGCAGCGCACCGCGGTCAACACGGCCGCCAAACTACTGCTGCTGGGCCACGCGTTCGAGACCTGCGACGCGATCGCAGTGGAGTTTCGCACGCACTGGCACAACCGGCAGTCGCGCGCAGCGATCGAGCGACTCGGCGCGAAGCAGGACGGTGTACTGCGCAACCACCGGCTCGGCCCGGACGGGACCCTCCGCGACACCGTCGTGTACTCGATCCTCCCGCACGAGTGGCCCGCGGTCCGCCTGAATCTGCTGTCGCGGCTCGCCCGCTGACCGTGCCGAACTCCTGAGTTCTCAGTCGAACGCCCTCCGAACCGCCGCTCTGCGGCCGACGCCGTCGGATTCTCAGGAGTTGCGCACGGGGCGGGTTCCCCTCAGCCGTCGACCACCGCGACGAGCTCGTCGAGGAACGCGGCGAACGAGGTGCCGCGGCGCACGATCCGCTGCACGCTGTCGCGCTCACTGAACACCTCGACGAGCTGCTCGAACACCGTCTGGAACGCCGCACGGTCGGACTCTGAGAAGGCGACCATCGCGACGACGTGCACCCGGCCGTCGCCCCACGCGATCGTGGGGTCGGCGATGCCGACGGCGATCGCGGTGCGCGATGCCGTCATGCCGAGGGCGTGCGGGACGGCGAGTGCGTCGGTGAAGGCGGTGGACGAGAGCCGTTCGCGTTCGAGCGTGCGCTCGACGTAGCCGTCGTCGATGACGCCCTGGGCGACCAACAGTGCACCGAGTTCGCGGATGACGCCCTCCTCGCCTCCCGCGCCCGACAGCGGTGCGACGAACGCATCGGCGCTGAAGTACCGCTCGAGCTCGACCCGAAGCCGCGCCAGCCGGCGGGCACGCCGCACCCGGCCGGCCGCGGTCTGGATGCGTTCGATGTCGGGTTCGGTGAGGAACGGGGGGATGCGGACCACCCGGTCCCCCGAAATGGGGGCGTCGATCGTCGTGAGCACGAGGTCGGTGTCGATCGCGTTCCAGTCGGGATCGACCCGCGTCTCGACGCCGACGACGTCGACGGCCTGACCGAGCGAGCGGTCGATGCTCGTGCGCAGCAGCTCATGCAGCTCGTAGTAGCCGGGGCACACGATCGTCGCCGTGAGCCGACGAGCCCCCGCGCCGCTGCGCTCGAGCCGACCGCCGACGTGCATCGCGATGTACGCGATCTCGTCCTCCTCCATGCGCACCTCGTCCGCGCCCGCCTCGCTCCGAGGCGGAAAGCCCAGCAGTCCGCGCAGCCCGTCGGCGATGAACACCGCGACCTCGAAGATCATCGGGTACGTCGCCTTCAGCGATCGCGTCAGCGGGTTTCGCGACCACGCCTGCTCCCGCGCGCGCTGGCGCAGGTTCTGCACGTGGAGTGCGAGGCGCTCGATGAAGTCGTCGTGCTCGATGTCGACGAGGAACTCGGCCGCAGCCCGGTGGACGACGTCGCGGACGGCGGCCGCCACGTCGGGCTCGAGTCGCGACGCGATGGTGCCCGCGGCGCCGCCGGGGGCGATGACGCGACTGTGGACGAGGGTCGCGAGATGGCGAAGATCACCGGCACCGAGGCGCACGGCGAAATAGCGGTCGACGAGCGTGTCGAGCAGCTCGCCGATCCGCGCCAGCTCGGCAGGTTCGCCGGCACCCGGCACGTCGAGTGCGCGACCGTGCGCGACCCGGTCCACGGTGATCGCGATGTGCATCATGACATCGGCGATGCCGAACTCGTTCACGAAGTAGCCGAGGTCGGCCAGCCCGGCGACCAGCTCGGCCTTGAACGTCATGAGCGCGTCGGCACCCGTCGCGTCCTCGCCGAGCGAGCGACGCAGCGCCGCCAGGTCGAACCCGCCCGCTTCGGTCTCTTCGTGGGCGAGTCTGCTCAGCAGGCGCCGCTGGGCCATCTCGGTGCCGCGCAGCGTCGCCCGCGACCCCGACCGCTCCAGCGCCAGTTCGGTGCCACCGAGCAGGGCACGCACACGGCCGAGATCGGCTTCGAGCGTCGCCGTGCTGACGTGGAAGGCGTCTGCCGTCTCGTGCACGTCGACGCCGTCCGGGCTGCCGAGAATGGCACGGACGAGCCGGTGCAGGCGCTCACGTGGGGTCGCGGAATCGGGTTGCCGCAGCGCGGCCGATGCGCCACCGCCCGCGCGGTAGCCCTGCGGGCCCGACTCGACGACGACCCCGTCGGCGACGCGCGCATTGAGGGCCGTGACGTAGCTGCGGATGCTGCGCGGCGTCACGCCGATCGCGTCGGCGAGTTCGCTCGCCGTCATCCAGTCGCCGTCGCGCGTGAGCAGCCCGACCACACGATCTTGCCGGGCTCTGGTCACCGTCCAAGTCAATCATGCGTACGAGCGGACTTTCCGCCCCTGCGGAAACAGGAGTGGTTGTCGGTACTCAGCGAATTCACAACAATGGCGTCAGAGGAGGCGGATCGATGAGGATCCTCGTGATCTGCGGGGCGGGTGCGTCCAGCACGTTCGTCGCGCAGCGACTGCGCCGAGCGGCACAGTCGCGTGGCGAACAGGTGGATGCCGTCGCCGGCACCGAACACTCGCTGCACGCAGGACTCGATGGAGCCGACATCGTGATGGTCGGACCGCACCTGAACGCGTCGATGCCCGAAATCGACCGGCTGGCCGCCGAGCACGGTGCCCGAGCGGTTCTGCTGCCCGAGGACGTGTTCGGCGACCTCGACGGCAGCCGCACGCTCGCCCTCCTCGACAGAGCCCTCTCCCCCGGCGACCCCTCAACCCAAAGACCCCAAGACCTGAGCGCCGAAGGCGACGACGAAAGGAAGCCGACATGGCAGAAGTGACCCGCACGGTGCGCGTGGGCTCATCCCACGGACTGCACGCCCGCCCCGCGAAGCTGTTCGCACAGGCCGCGAAGGAGTCCGGCATCGCCGTGACCATCAGCAAGGGATCCGGCGCGCCGGTCAACGCCGCCAGCATCCTCGGGGTCATCGCACTCGGCATCGAGTACGGCGACTACGTCACGCTCGCCGCGGACGACGACCGCGCGAACGACGTGCTCGACGAGCTCACCGAGCTGCTCACGACCGACCACGACCAGTGACCGACGGAAGGACGAATGCGATGAGCACGATGCGCGGAGTGGGAATCGGCCTCGGGGTCGCCCAAGGACCGGTGGCACGCATGGCAGAGCCGCTGGCCGCGCCAGAGGATGCCGCGAGCACCCTCACGCCGGAGGAGGAGTCGGCGCGCGTGCGCGAGGCGGTCGCCGCCGTCGCACGCGAGTTGGAGGCGCGCGGAGAGCAAGCGGGCGGCGCGGCCCGCGACGTGCTCGAGGCGCAGGCGATGATGGCCGAGGACCCGACGCTCGACGACGAGATCAGCACCCGCGTACAGGCGGGGAAGACGGGTGAGTTCGCGGTGCACGACGCCTTTGCGAGCTTCCGCGACACGCTCGCGGCGATGGGCGGCTACCTCGGCGAGCGCGCTGCCGACCTCGACGACGTCGCCCAGCGCGTCATCGCACGCCTGCGGGGACTGCCCGCCCCGGGCGTTCCCGACCCCGGGCACCCGTTTGTGCTGGTCGCGAAGGACCTCGCCCCGGCAGACACCGCGCTGCTCGACCTCGACAAGGTGCTCGCGCTCATCACGAGCGACGGCGGTCCGACCTCGCACACCGCGATCCTGGCGCGCGAGAAGTCGATCGTCGCGATCGTGGGTGCCACCGACGCGGTGAACCTCACCGACGGCCAGACGGTGATTGTCGACGCCGCCCAAGGCATCGTCACGACCGATCCGTCCGCCGACGAGCTCGCGAAGGCGCAGGAGCGCGCCGAGGCACGGCGTGCCGCTGCCGACGCACCGATCACGCCCGGAGCACTGTCGGACGGCACCGCGATCCCACTGCTCGCGAATCTCGGCAAGCCGGGCGGCGCGCAGGAGGCGGTCGAGCTCGGTGCCGAAGGGGTGGGCCTGTTCCGCACCGAGTTCCTGTTCCTGTCGGCCAGCCACGCCCCCACCATCGAGGAGCAGCGCACGTCGTACACCGAACTGCTGCAGGCGTTCCCGGGCAAGAAGGTCGTCGTGCGCGCGCTGGATGCCGGTGCCGACAAGCCGCTCGCGTTCCTCAACGACGCCCACGAAGAGAACCCGGCCCTGGGGCTTCGAGGGCTGCGCGCCCTCCGCGCCAGCGAGGACATCCTGCGCGAACAGCTCACCGCCCTCGCCGAAGCGGATGCCGTCACCGACGCCGATCTCTGGGTCATGGCGCCCATGGTCTCGAACGTCGAAGAGACCGACTATTTCGTGTCGATGGCGCACGAGCACGGCATCAAGACCGCGGGGGTCATGGTCGAGGTGCCGTCTTCGGCGCTCATGGCCGACCGCATCCTGCAGACGGCCGACTTCGCGTCGATCGGCACGAACGACCTCACGCAGTACACGATGGCCGCAGACCGACTGCTCGGTTCGGTCGCATCATTCCAGGACCCCTGGCATCCGGCCGTCCTCAAGCTCGTCAAGGCGACCGCCGACGGTGGTGCGAAGAACGGCAAGCCGGTCGGCATCTGCGGCGAAGCCGCCGCCGACCCGCTGCTGGCCGTCGTGCTCGTCGGGCTCGGCGCGACGAGCCTGTCGATGGCGCCCACCGCGCTCGCCGACGTGCGCGCGACCCTGCTCACCCACTCGCTCGACGATGCCCGTCGCATCGCCGACGCCGCCCTCGCCGCCGATGATGCGGCAACCGCCCGAGCCGCAGCGCAGGCTGCGGCCGCACCGAAGGAGAACCAGCAATGACAACGGCGTCAACGACGAAGCCGGGCGGGGGTGCACGCGTCGCGGTCCAGCGATTCGGCACGTTCCTGTCCGGCATGATCATGCCCAACATCCCCGCGCTCGTCGCGTGGGGTCTGCTCACGGCCCTCTTCATCGAGGTGGGGTGGATTCCGGTCCCGGCACTCGCCACGATCGTCGGGCCGATGATCCACTACCTGCTGCCGATCCTCATCGCGTACACCGCCGGATACATGATCTACAAGATCCGCGGCGGCGTCATCGGCGCGATCGCGGTCATGGGTGCGATCGCCGGGTCCGACTTCCTCATCGCGGCCGTCAACGACGCCAGACTCGCCGAGCTCGGCGGCGTGTGGCCCTCCGACAGCGACCCGCAGGGCGAGGGCCCACTCGGCCAGATCCACATGTTCATCGGCGCGATGATCATGGGACCGCTCGCGGCGTACACGATGCGCTGGCTCGACAAGCTCTGGGAGGGCAAGGTCAAGGCCGGCTTCGAGATGCTCGTCAACATGTTCTCGGCGGGCATCTGGGGCCTCATCATGATGATCGTCGGCTTCTACCCGGTGGCCTGGCTGGTCAACGGCATCATGCGCGTGCTCGGCGGCGCGGTCGGCTGGCTCGTCGATACCGGGCTGCTGCCGCTGACGAGCATCATCATCGAGCCCGCGAAGGTCTTCTTCCTCAACAACGCCATCAACCACGGCGTGCTGACGCCGCTCGGCTTCCAGCAGGCGGGCGACTCGGGCAAGTCGATCCTGTTCCTGCTCGAGGCGAACCCCGGCCCGGGTGTCGGACTGCTCCTCGCGTTCGCGTTCTTCGGCATCGGCGCGGCCCGCGCATCGGCGCCGGGTGCCGCAATCATCCACTTCTTCGGCGGCATCCACGAGGTGTACTTCCCGTACGCGCTCATGAAGCCCATGCTGATCCTCGCGCTCATCGCGGGCGGCATGACCGGTGTCACCACGAACATGCTGTTCGGCGCGGGCCTTCGTGCACCCGCCGCCCCTGGCAGCATCATCGCGATCCTGCTGCAGACGGCGAACGACAGCTACGTCGGCGTCATTCTCTCGGTGATCCTCTCGGCGACCGTCACATTCCTGGTCGCGGCGGTGATTCTGCGGGCATCGCGCAAGCGCGACCTGGCCGCCGAGGCAGCCGGTGGCGACGCGTTCGGAGCGGCGATCTCGCAAACCGAAGCCAACAAGGGCAAGAAGTCCGAGGCGCTGTCGGGCCTCCGTGGCGACGCCGCAGCTGCACCGGCCGCTGCCGCCGCACCGGCCGCTGCCACCACCGACCAGCCGATCAAGAGCATCGTGTTCGCGTGCGACGCGGGTATGGGCTCCTCGGCGATGGGCGCCAGCGTGCTGCGCAACAAGATCAAGAAGGCGGGCGTCGAAGACGTCACGGTGACCAACAAAGCCATCGCGAACCTCGACGGCACCGAAGATCTGGTCATCACGCAGAACCAGCTCACCGACCGCGCGAAGGCGCAGCATCCCGGCGCCCTGCACGTCTCGGTGGACAACTTCATGAACTCGCCGCGCTACGACGAGGTCGTCCAGCGAGTCGTGGATCAGCACTCCGACGGCGCGTAGAGTCCGAAGACCGGTGGTGGGGTCGGGCCGGCCAGATGCCCCCGACCCCATCGCCCCTCTTCGAAAGCGCCCCAGACAGACCGGCAAGCACGAACAGAAAGGTGAAGACCAATGGCACGTGAGGTTCTCAACGTCGGGCAGGTTCGCATCCACGCAGGCTCGGTGAGCCGCGACGACGCGATGCGCGAGGCCGCCGACATCCTGCAGGCCGCCGGCGCGGTCACGTCGGCGTACTACGACGCGATGCAGCAGCGCGAGCAGACCGTCTCGACCTACATGGGCAACGAACTGGCGATTCCGCACGGCACGAACGAGACGAAAGAGGCGATCCTCGACTCGGCCCTGTCGTTCGTGCGCTACGACGGCGGCGTCGACTGGGACGGCGAGCAGGTCACCTTCGTCGTGGGCATCGCCGGCAAGGGTGACGAGCACCTCGAGATCCTGTCGCAGATCGCGCTGTTGTTCTCGGATGACGACGAGGTCGCCGCGCTCAAGGCGGCCGGCACGCCCGAAGAGCTGTTCGCACTCGTCGCGTCGGTGAACGAGGGATGAAAGCGGTCCACTTCGGCGCGGGCAACATCGGCCGCGGCTTCGTCGGGCTGCTGCTGCACGAGGGCGGCTACGAGCTGGTGTTCTCCGACGTCGCCGCTCCCCTCGTCGACGCCATCAACGACGCCTCGGAGTACACGGTGCACGAGGTCGGCGACGGCGGCACCGACAAGGTGGTCACCGGGTTCTCGGCCATCAACAGCGCCGACGACCCGCAGGCGGTGGCCGACGCCGTTGCGACCGCGAACGTCGTGACGACGGCGGTCGGCCCGACGATCCTGAAGTTCGTGGCGCCCCACATCCTCGCCGGGCTCGCCCTGCGCGACCCCGCCGCGCCACCGCTGCAGGTCATGGCGTGCGAAAACGCGATCGGTGCGACCGACCAGCTGCGCGAGCACATCGTCGCCCTCGCCGGCGACGGGTGGGATGCCGTGGCATCGCGTGCCGTGTTCGCCAATACCGCCGTCGACCGCATCGTGCCCGCCCAGCCCGCGGGGGCAGGGGTGGATGTCACGGTCGAACCGTTCTTCGAGTGGGCCATCGAGCGTCCCCCGTTCGGCGACGACCCGCCGAACATTCCCGGGGCGCACTTCGTCGACGACCTCGAACCGTACATCGAGCGCAAGCTCTTCACGGTGAACACCGGCCACGCCACCACCGCGTACTTCGGTGCGCAGGCCGGCATCGAGCAGGTCTCGGATGCACTGGCCGACCCGGCGATCGGCACGAAGGTCGCCTCCGCCCTCGAAGAGACCTCGGCGCTGCTCGAGGCCAAGCACGGGCTCGACGCCGCCGAACTCGCCGACTACCGCGCGACCATCCTGCGCCGGTTCGCGAACCCCGAACTGCCCGACACCGTCGGTCGGGTCGGCCGCCAACCGCTGCGCAAACTTTCACGCCACGAACGGTTCGTCGGGCCCGCCGCAGAAGCCGCCGAGCGCGGGCTCGGTGTCGACGCCCTGGTCGCCGCCATGGCCGCCGCGCTCGAGTTCGACGATCCCGCCGACGAGCAGTCGGTCGAGCTGCAGCGCCTGTTGCGGGAACAGGATGCGGTGACGTTCACCGCGGAGGTCACGGGCCTCGAGCCCTCGCATCCACTGCATCCACGCATCGTCGAGATCGTCGCCGCCCGCCAGGCGGCGCTCACCTGAGCACACCCCCTCGATAGCATTGCCTGAGCGGCCGCAGCCCGATGCGGCCGCTCAGTACGAGGGAATACACGCCATGGCAGCACGCCGCTACGCGGTGATCGGCGCAGGCCCGTCAGGGCTCGCCGCGGCCAGGGCGCTCACCAAGGCAGGACTCGACGTCACCGGGTTCGAAGCGTCGGACGGTGTCGGCGGCCTCTGGGACATCGACAATCCCCGCTCGACGATGTACGAGTCGGCGCACCTCATCTCGTCACGCACGACGACGCAGTTCGCCGAGTTCCCGATGCGGACGACCGTGGACTATCCCGATCACCGCGTGCTCAAGCAGTACTTCGAGGACTACGCCGACGCCTTCGCACTCACCGGGCTGTTCCGCTTCAACACGCGCGTCACGGCGCTCTCCCCCACTGAAGGCGGCTCCTGGGACGTGACCGCGACCTCGCCGGACGGCGAGCACACCGAGACCTTCGCCGGCGTCATCCTCGCCAACGGCACACTCGCCGAGCCCAGCATCCCCACCTTCCCCGGCGCGTTCACCGGGGAGCTGCTGCACACGTCGCAGTACAAGCGGGGCACGTCGCTGGCGGGACGACGTGTGCTCATCATCGGGGCGGGCAACTCCGGCTGCGACATCGCAGTGGATGCCGTGCATCACGCGGCATCCGTCGATATGAGCGTGCGCCGCGGCTACTATTTCGTGCCCCGCTACCTGTTCGGGCGCCCCTCCGACACCCTCAACCAGGGCCGGCCGCTGCCGGCGCGCATCAAGCAGTTCGTCGACACCAGGGTGCTGCGCGCGTTCACCGGCGACCCCACCCGATTCGGGTTTCCCAAGCCCGACTACCGCATCTACGAATCGCACCCGATCGTCAACACCCAGGTGCTCGGACACCTCGGGCAGGGCGACCTGCGCATCCGGCCCGACATCGCGCGCTTCGACGGCGAACGAGTGCACTTCCGCGACGGCACGAGCGGCGACTACGACACCGTGCTGCTCGCGACCGGCTACACCCTCGACTACCCCTTCGTCGATCGCGAGCACCTGAACTGGCGCGGCATGGCGCCGCACCTGTTCCTCAATGTCTTCCCGCCAGGGTTCAACGGCCTGTTCGTCATGGGCATGATCGAGGCTTCGGGCATCGGCTGGCAGGGCCGCTACGAGCAGGCGGAGCTCATCGCCGCGTACCTCTCCGCCGCCGAGGCGGATGCCGCAGCCTTCCGCGCCCGCGTCACCGACGAGCCGTGGCCCGACCTCACCGGCGGCTACCGCTACCTCGCACTGCAGCGCATGTCGTACTACGTCAACAAAGACGCCTACCGGCGCGCCGTACGCGACGCCACGGCATCCCTGCAGCCCGCGTCGCACCCCCGACACCCTCGACGAAGGGGCACCCGATGAACCCCGACGACGTCGTCTTGAACTTCACCCCCGCGACGCTGATGATCCTCAACGTCGTGCTCGGCCTGCTGATGCTCGGCATCGCGCTGGATGTTGCCCCCAGCGACTTCAAAGCGGTGCTGCGCAAGCCGAAGCCCATGATCATCGCGCTGATCGCGCAGCTGCTCGTGCTGCCCGCGGTGACCTTCGGCCTGACGTTCCTGCTGCCGGTGACGCCGTCGATGGCGCTCGGCATGATCCTCGTCGCCTGCTGCCCCGCCGGCAACATCTCGCAGGTGCTCACCCACCGAGCCGGCGGCAACGTGGCGCTGTCGGTGTCGATGACCGCCGTCGGCAACCTGCTCTACCTGTTCGCCATGCCGCTGTCGATCGCGTTCTGGGGGTCGCTGCGCGACGACACCCGTGTCCTGCTGCACGTCGTGGCCCTCAACCCCGCGCAGATGCTGCTGGAGATCGCCCTCATCATCGGGGTGCCGTTCGTCGTCGGGCTCACCGTGCGCGCCAAGCTGCCGACGCTCGCCGCCCGCGTACAGCCGTTCGTCCGCTGGATCTCGCTCGCCGCCCTGCTCGTGTTCATCGTCGCTGCCCTCGCCGGCAATTGGCAGATCTTCATCGCCTTCCTCGGTGTGATCGTCCTCGCCGTCGCCATCCACGACGCCGTCGCCTTCGCGATCGGCTACACCACCGCGGCCGTCGGCGGCATGGGCACCCGCGAGCGCAAGGCCATCACCTTCGAGGTCGGCGTGCGCAACGCGGGCCTCGGCCTCGGCATCGTGTTCTCGTTCTTCGGCGGCCTCGGCGGCATGGCGATCGTCGCCGGATGGTGGGGCATTTGGGACATCATCGCCGGGCTCGTCGTTGCGACCCTGTGGGCTCGCGGCACGAAGCGCCGCACCGGCTCGGTCTCGGGCGACGCGACCCGCCACGCCACGGCATCCGCACCCGACGCCGCGTCGAGCCCCGCGGAGCCCGCGACGTGACCCGCGTCCTGATCACCGGCGGCTGCGGGTTCCTCGGCACCCACGTCGCCCGCTCCCTCACAGCGCGCGACGACGTTGAACTCGTCGTGGCCGCCGACGTGCGAGATCCCGTCGAACCCGTCGACGGCGTCGTCTACGAACGCGGCGACGTCGTCGACCCCGGCGGCATCCCGCCGCTGCTCGACCGGCACCGCATCGACACCGTCGTACACCTCGCGGCGATCGTCAATCCGGGCCGCGACCACGAGACCGAATACCACGTCGACGTCGACGGGTCGCACAACGTGCTCGAGGCGTGCCTTGCAGCCGGGGTGCGGCGCATCGTCGTGTCGTCGTCCGGCGCCGCGTACGGCTATCACGCCGACAACCCGCCGTGGCTGCGCGAGTCCGATTCGCTGCGCGGCAACGACGCGTTTCCGTACGCGCGCCACAAGCGACTCGTCGAACAGCTGCTCGGCGCGTACCGGGCGGCGCACCCCGAACTCGAGCAGGTCGTCTTCCGCATCGGCACGATCCTCGGCCCGACCGTCCGCAACCAGATCACGAGGTTGTGGGACGGCCGCAGCATCCTGCGCGTCGCCGGCTCGGACGCACCGTTCGTGTTCGTCTGGGTCGACGATGTCGCCGCCGCGATGGCGCGCGCCGCGACCGACGGCCCGCCCGGCGTCTACAACGTCGCCGGCGACGGCAGCGTCACCGTGCCCGAGATCGCGCGCCGGCTCGGCAAACCGACGCTCGTGGTCCCGGCCAGCGTCCTCGCGGCCGCGCTGCGCGTCGCGAACGCGCTTCGGTTGACGGTGCACGGCCCCGAGCAGGTCGGATTCCTGCGGTACCGCCCGGTGCTGGCCAACGACGCCCTCAAGACAGAGTTCGGCTACACGCCCCGCCGCACGAGCCGCGAAGCCTTCGAGGCCTACCTCGCCGCCAACCCCGCCGTCACCCGCCGCTGACCCGCCCGGGCCGCACCGACGCGCAACTCAGGAGTTCTCACCGCCGTCGCGCGCGAGACACCGGTTGTTGACCCAGCGACGCCCAGATCTCAGGAGTTCGGCCGGATTCTCCCTCCGAGAACAGGCAACCGGGTCAGGTCGCCGATGGCGACCACGGCACGGCGCGGCGAGCCCCGAGCCGTGCCGAACTCCTGAGTTCTGGTCATCGACATGCCCGGGTGCTGCCGATTGGATGCCGCTGGCCACGAAACTCCGGAGTTCGACCCGCGATGTGTCGCATCGCTGTGCTGCGCGTCGCTTCCTCCACGACGCGGCGATCTACCGGGTCATCCACAATTTGATCGACGGGCGCGTCAGCGGCGACTCCAAGGTGGCAGTTTCGGCCTATGTTCGACTCCGCTCCGCCCCCGACCGTGCGTTCATTCAGCACAGCACAGCTGCGACACGACGGCATAGGTCGCCGAGCGATCGCTGACGCTGTCCACGAAGGAGCGCTCGTCCGTGTTCGCCGCGGCCGCTTCGTTGCACCCGACGTCCCAAGCCCGATCCTTGCCGCAGCACGACTCGGCGCGCGCTTGGATTGCATCTCTCGGCTGCGACGGCTCGGTGTATTCGTCCAGGATCACGCCCGGCTCCACGTGCAGGTCGCGCCGACTGCGAGCCGTCTCCCGGCCTGCCCCGACGATGCCACCCGCCACTGGCGCCCGAGCGATGCGGGCCGCGACGATCTGGAAGTACCGATCACTGAGGCGCTCGCGCAGGCCATCCGATGCCAATCACCTCGCGCCGCAATCGCGACGCTGGACAGCGCGTGGCACCGCGGTCTTGTCGATGAGGCTGATCTGGCGGAAGTGTTCGCGCTCGTCCCGCGGCGGCACCGCCGACTGCGGCCGCTGTTGGATCGCCGAGCCGAATCAGGCATTGAGACGCTGGTTCGACTCATGCTGCGTGCGCTCGGATATCGCGCGGAACTCCAGGTCCGCATCCGCGGTGTCGGGCGGGTGGACCTGCTCGTCGACGGCTGGCTGATCATCGAATGCGACAGTGAGGAGTTTCATGGCTCATGGGAAGACCATCGACGCGACAGACGCCGCGACGCCGCCGCCATCGCGCTCGGCTACACCCCGCTGCGCCTCCTCACTGAAGACGTGCTGTACCACCCCGATCTCATCATCGGCTGGCTACGCGCAGCGCTTGCCCAAGGACCCCGGGCTGACTCCAGGTCGTCCACTCGACGCCCGCGCCCGTGCATTGGGCGCAACTCCTGAGGAATCGCGCCGCGGAACCGTATGGGGGTGGTTCGAGCCCGCCGTCGCCGGATTCTCAGGAGTTCGGCGCCGGGGGAACGCTTCTTCATGGCGCACGACACGCGGCAACACCGGCTGCGGCTCGGCGTCAGTCGGCGGCGAGGAGGCGCTCGTGCTCGGCGACGAGGTCGGCGTCGCGGGCGCGGGCGGCGATCAGGCGGGCGGTGAGGTCGGTGTGGATGCCGGCGATTCCGGCGCGCAGCTGCTGCACGCGCTGTGCGGCGGCCACGACGCGGTCGCGGACCGCCCAGTCGGTGAAGATGTTGTCGAACCAGATGTCGAGTGCGCGCGAGAAGTCGTCGATGCCGAGGTCGCCTGCCGCCGCCATCCCGACGTCGGCGAGCTCGGCGCCCAGTTCGGCGAGGGCACGGTCGGCACGGCGGATGAGATCGGCGGCCTTGTTCATGCGGTCGTGCTTGACGAGGTCGGCGATCATCCCGCCGCCGAAGAACGTGTCGTAGGTCGCCCACCCCGAGGCGCTGTCGAGACACTCTTCGGCTGCGGCGAGGGCCGCGTCGGCGTGCACGCTCGCCTCGATCGCCTGCTGCAGCTCGACGACCTCGGCGTGGAGTGCACCGCGCCGCTCGGCGACCTGGTCGAGCGCCTCGGCCGCACCGTCACCCGCGCGCATCTCATGTTCCCGTGCGGCCAGTGCCCGGCTGTGACGCGCGTCGAGGTCGCCGAACGCTGCGAGTCGGCCTTCGAGGTCGGCGACGCTCGCGTCGTGATCGGCAAGCATTTGCCGCGCCTCGGCGAGCGCGTACTGCGCGGCCTGCACTTCGGCGCGCTCACGCTGCAAGTCGTCGAGGTCGGTGCCGCGCAGGCTCGCCCAGACCTTGGTCAGCGAGAACGACTCCAGCTTGGCAACGTCGCGTGCCTCAGCAGCCAGCGCGGCTTCTGCGCCAGACACCCGCTGCCGGGTCTCGCCCCGTCTCGCCAGCATCGCCTGGAGCTGCCGTTCGAGGCCTGATCGTGCGGTGCGTGCGGCCGCGACCTCGCGCAGCTCATCCCGTGCGTTCCCCATGCTTCGACCCTATCCACCGGGCAGCTCGCTCCCGGCAGGAAGGTCAGGCGCGGAAGCCGTCGGCGATGATCTCGATGAGCTCTTCGCGCTCCTCGACCGAGAGGAATGCTGCGGCGGCGGCGTTGAGCTGGAACGACTCGAGGTCTTCCAGCGTGTATTCGAACGTGTCGACCAGCAGCGACAGCTCGCGCGTGAGCGACGTGCGGCTCATCGTGCGGTTGTCGACGTTGACCGTGACGGCGAAGCCGAGCTGGTACAGCAGGTCGAAGGGGTGGTCGGCGAGCTCTTCGCCCCATGCCGCGATCGCGCCCGTCTGCAGGTTGGACGAGGGTGACAGCTCGAGCGGAATCTCGCGGTCGCGCACCCAGCGGGCCAGGTCGCCGAAGGTGACGCGCACTTCTTCGCCCGAGCGGCCGACGACGTCGAGGTCTTCGGCGATGCGCACGCCGTGGCCCAGGCGCAGCGCGCGACCGTCGATGAGGGCGGAGCGGATTGAGTCGAGCCCCGCGGCCTCGCCGGCATGCACCGTGACGGGGAAGAATTCGGATGCCAGGTAGTCGAACGCCTCGCGGTGGTTCGACGGCGGGAACCCGTCTTCGGGGCCGGCGATGTCGAATCCGACGGCGCCGCGACCACGGAAGTCGACGGCGAGCTTCGCGATCTCGAGCGACCGGTCGGTGTGGCGCATCGCGGTGATGAGCTGGCCGACGCGGATGTCGCCGCCGTTCGCATCGACGGCATCCTCGCCTTCTTCGATGCCCTCTTGCACGGCCTCGACGGCGGCTTCGAGCGACAGCCCCCGCGAGAGGTGCTGTTCGGGCGCCCACCGCACTTCGCCGTACACGACGCCGTCGGCGGCGAGGTCTTCGACGAACTCCTTGGCGACGCGGCGCAGCCCGTCGGCGGTCTGCATGACGGCGGTGGTCAGGTCGAATGTCTTCAAATATTCGACGAGCGACCCGGAGTCGCTCTTTTCCTCGAACCAGTCGGCGAGGTCGTCGGCGTCGGTCTCGGGGATGTCGAGATCGATGTCCTCTGCGAGCTCGATGATGGTCGCGGGCCGCACGGCGCCGTCGAGGTGGTCGTGCAGCGACACCTTCGGCAGCGAGCGGATCGAGACGCCCTGCAGCTTGCGGTCGCCGTGCTGGTCGATGGCCATGTCAGTCCTCTGGGGTGGTGGGAGGGCGGGAGAAGATCAGGCGGTGATGCGCTCGAGCACGAGCGGGGTGGATGCCGGGGCTTCCGCCCCGATCTCCCACGCGCCCTCGAGGGCGTCCATCGCGCGCCCGAAGCGGGTGTCGTCGTCGGCGGACAGCGTGAAGATGGGCTGGCCTGCGGTGACGGTGTCACCGGGCTTGACGAGCAGGTCGATGCCGGCGGCGTGCAGCACCGGATCCTGCGCGCGGGCGCGGCCGGCGCCGAGGCGCCAGGCGGCCACCCCGAACGGCAGGGCGGCCATGCTCGTGATCACGCCGTCGCGATCTGCGGTAACGGTGTGCGTCTCGTTTGCGGTCGGTAGGGGCGCGTCGGGGTCGCCGTCCTGCGCGCGGATCATCTCGCGCCACGTGTCCATCGCACGGCCGTCGCGCAGGGCAGCCTCGACGTCCGCGTCGGGCTGACCGGCGAGGGTGAGCATCTCACGCGCGAGGGCGACGGTGAGTTCGACGATGTCGGCGGGGCCACCGCCGGCGAGCACCTCGACCGATTCGCGCACTTCGTTCGCGTTGCCGATCGCGAGCCCCAGGGGAGTGTTCATGTCGGTCAGCAGCGCCGTCGTGGCCACGCCGGAGTCGGTGCCGAGGGCGACCATCGTGCGAGCCAACTCGCGGGCCTTGTCGACGTCTTTCATGAACGCGCCCGAGCCGAACTTCACGTCCAGCACGAGGGCGTCGGTGCCTTCGGCGATCTTCTTCGACATGATGCTCGAGGCGATCAGCGGGATCGCTTCGACGGTTCCGGTGACGTCGCGAAGGGCATACAGGCGCTTGTCGGCGGGCGCGAGGCCCGAGCCTGCGGCGCAGATGACGGCGCCCACGGTGCGCATCTGCTCGAACATCTCGTCGTTGCTGAGTGCGGCGCGCCAGCCGGGGATCGCCTCGAGCTTGTCGAGGGTGCCACCGGTGTGGCCGAGCCCGCGACCCGACAGCTGCGGCACGGCGACGCCGAACGAGCCGACCAGCGGTGCCAGCGGCAACGTGATCTTGTCTCCCACGCCGCCCGTGGAGTGCTTGTCGACGGTGGGCTTGACGAGGCCGTCGAAGCGCATGCGCTCCCCCGACGCGATCATCGCGTCGGTCATGACGCGGATCTCGTCGCGGGTCATGCCGTTGAGCAGCACCGCCATCGCGAACGCCGCCATCTGCGAATCGGCCACGTACTCGCGCGTGTAGGCGTCGATCATCCAGCGCAGCGCGTCCTCGGGGACGGCGCCGCCATCGCGCTTGGTGCGGATGACGTCGACGGCGTCGAACGGCTCGACGGCGTTCATCGGGCGCCCTCTTCCAGGTCGCGCGGACCGAACGCGTCGGGCAGCACCTCATCGATCGTGCGGATGCCCGACACGGTCTCGAGCAGCATCCCGGGCAGCGCGAATTCGTACAGCAGCTGGCGGCATCGCCCGCACGGCATGATCGTCTCGCCGTCGTTGTTGACGCACACGAACGCGACCAGCTGCCCGCCGCCTGACATGTGCAGGTCGCCGACGAGTGCGCACTCGGCGCACAGGCCGACGCCGTACGAGGCGTTCTCGACGTTGCAGCCGGACACGATGCGTCCGTCGCTCACGAGTGCGGCAGCGCCCACGCGGTAGCGCGAGTAGGGCGCGTAGGCCCGCTGCATGGCGTCGGTGGCGACGTGGCGCAGTTCGTCCCAGTCGATGTCGGTCACGGAATCGATCACCCCTTGATGTACGGCACGCCGTCGGCGGCGGGTGCGCGGGATTTTCCGACGACACCGGCCACCACGAAGATCGTGACGAGATACGGAAGCATGAGCATGAATTCGCTCGGCACCGGCGAGCCGATGATGCTGAGCGTGTTCTGCAGGTTGGATGCGAAGCCGAACAGCAGCGCCGCGAGGGTCGCCTTGATCGGATGCCACTGGCCGAAGATGACCGCCGCGAGGGCGATGAAGCCGGCACCGTTGGTCATCTCCTTGCCGAAGGCGATGCCGCCGCCGACGGTGAACAGTGCGCCGCCGAGGCCTGCGATCGCGCCGGCGAGCAGCACGTTCCAGAACCGGGTGGCGTTGACGTTGATGCCGACCGTGTCTGCTGCCTGCGGGTGCTCGCCCACCGCGCGCAGACGCAGGCCCCAGCGCGTGTAGAACATCGCGACGAACACCGCGGCGACGATGAAGTAGGCGAGGTAGACGATGACGGTCTGGCGGAAGAACACCGGCCCGATCACCGGAATCTCGCTCAGGAACGGGATCGCGATGCGCGGCAGGCGCGTCGGGTTGTTCAGCGTCTGGGCGTTGGGCTGCAGCACCTGCGTGAACAGGAAGCTCGTGAGTCCCGCGACGAGCACGTTCAGCACGACACCGACGATGACCTGCTCGACGAGGTACTTGATGGCGAACACGGCCAGCACGACCGCGACCAGCACACCGGCGAACGCCGCACCGACCAGGCCCAACAGCGGCTGCTTGGTGATGCTCGCGATGACGCCGGCGGTGAACGCTCCTGCGAGCAGCTGGCTTTCGATCGCGATGTTGACGACACCGGCTCGCTCACCGATGACACCGCCGAGGGCCCCGAAGATGAGCGGCATCGCGCCCAGCAGCGCGCCGGCGAGCAGGTTCGCGACCGGCACGGTGCCACCGGAGGCCGCCCACGTGAGGAAGCCGACGACGCCGACGATGATGAACACGCTCACGACCCACAGGGGTGACCTGCCGACCGAGCGGACGAGCCAGGCCGAGCCCGCCGCGAGCAGTGCCATGAGCACGACGCACGCCCAACCGGTGAATCCGACCGGTGCGACGACGTCGGGCAGGAGGATGGCGTCGGCCGCGGTCGAGACGCGGAACGTCGTCTCACCGCCGCGCGGGGCGGCGATCAGCAACAGGGCGAACAGCGCCGTGAAGACGGCGAGCGCGATGGGTGTCTTCCAACTGCGCACGATGGTCGTCTTGGGCAGCGCATCGGTGGTCGAGACGGTGGCGTGGCTCACTTCGACACCTCCTCGGTCGCGGCGTCGACGTGGTCGGCGGCTGCCTCCTCGCTTGCGGCGGCGTCTTCGGCGATCTTCGCCTTGAGTTCCTTCTTGCGCGCCTTCTCACGGCGACGGCGGTCGCGCTCGTCGGAAGGCAGGAAGAAGATGGTGCGCACGAGCGGCGGCGCCGCGATGAACAGCACGATGAGCGCCTGCACGACGGTGACGATCTCGATCGGCACCTGCTCGGCAGCCTGCATGCTGTAGCCGCCGGCCTTGAAGGCGCCGAACAGGATGCCGGCGGCGAAGGTGCCCCACGGAGTCGACCGGCCCAGCAGCGCGACGGTGATCGCGTCGAACCCGATGCCGGCATCGACACCCGAGGTGAAGCCGGTGGTCGTGGTGCCGAGCACCTGCACGACACCGGCGAGGCCGACGAGGCCACCGGCGATGAGCATGCCGTAGATGTACATGCGCGGCACGCTGATACCCGCCACGCGCGCGGCGTTGGGGTTCTCACCCACGGCGCGGAACTGGAAGCCGAGGCTTGACCGGCGCAGGATCCACCACACGAGCACGGTCGCGAGGATCACGAGGATGAAGCCGAAGTGCAGGTTGTAGCCGGGGCCCAGCAGATCCGGGAGGACGGCGGTGTCCTTCATCGGCGGCGTCTTCGGGTTGCTCGAGCCGGGGGCCTGCAGGAGCCCGGGGGTGCGCAGCATCCACGATACGAAGTAGTACGCGATGTAGTTGAGCATGATCGTCACGATCACCTCGTGGGCGCCGGTGCGGGCCTTGAGGAACCCGGCGATGCCGCCCCACAGCGCGCCGGCGGCGACACCGACGACGAGGGCGACGATCATGTGGAGGCCCCAGGGGAGGTCGAGCGCGAACGCGACCCAGCCGGCGCCCGCTGCCGCCAGCAGCATCTGGCCGCGGCCACCGATGTTGAACATGCCGACGCGGAACGCGAGCGCGACGCCGAGACCTGCGGCGATCAGCGGCGTCGCGAACGTCAGGGTCTCGGTGAACGGTCGGATGCCGCGGAGGAAGTCGGGGGCGCCGAAGTTGTAGATCGACCCCTGGAAGAGCGCAGCGTACGCACCGCCCACGGCATCCAGCACGGCGACGATCGTGTCGAGCGGTCGCGCGAAGAAATAGCCCGAGGCCGCCTGCACGCCTTTGTCGGTGAAGGCGATCATGACGCCGCCGACGAGCAGGGCGAGGATGATCGCGAGTACCGAGATCAGCGCATTGCCCTGGGTGATCTGGCGCAGAGTGGTGTGCCATGTCGACGGCGGCGGAACCTCTGCCGGCGTCTGCGTGGTCATGGCGCTCATGCCGCCGCTCCTTCTCCTGCGGGAGCTTCGCCCGCCATCATGAGGCCCAGCACGTCACGGGGCGTGTCGCCCGGGACGATGCCGACGATGCGGCCGCGGTACATGACCATGATGCGGTCCGCGAGGGCCGCGACCTCATCGAGTTCGGTCGAGATCACGATGACCGGCACGCCCTCGTCGCGTGTCGCGACGATGCGCTTGTGGATGAACTCGATCGATCCGACGTCGACGCCGCGGGTGGGCTGCGCGGCGACGAACAGCGACAGGTCGCGGCTGAGCTCACGGGCCAGCACGACCTTCTGCTGGTTGCCGCCCGAGAGCGTGCCGACAGGGGTGTCGATGCCCTGCGCGCGCACGTCGAACTCAGCGAACTTCTCTTCGGCGAACGCCTCCAGCGCGCCGCGCTGGATCGTGCCGGCGCGCACGAACGGGGCGCCGTCGGCGCGGTCGAGCATCAGGTTCTCGGCGATCGTGAACGTACCGACCAGCCCGTCGACCTTGCGGTCCTCGGGCACGAATCCGACGCCCTCGTCGAGGATGCCGCGCACCGAACGACCGGTGAGCTCGGTGCCGTTGAGGGTGATCGACCCCCGCACCAGCGGCTGCAGGCCGAGGATCGCCTCGGTGAGCTCGGTCTGGCCGTTGCCCTGCACACCGGCGATCGCGAGGATCTCACCGCCGCGCACTTCGAACGACACGTCGTCGACGACGTTGGTGCCGACGGCGTCGCGTACCGTGAGCCCCTCGACGACGAGCGCCTTCTCGCCGAGCTTGGGCGCATCCTTGTGCACCGTGAGCTCGACGGCGCGGCCGACCATGAGCGAGGCGAGTTCGGCGTTGGAGGCGGTCGGCGAGGCTTCGCCGACGACCTTGCCGAGACGGATGACGGTGATACGGTCGGCGACCTCGCGCACCTCACGCAGCTTGTGCGTGATGAACACGATCGAGGTGCCGGCGGCCTTCAGCTCGCGCATGATGCCCATGAGCTCGTCGGTCTCTTGCGGCGTGAGCACCGCGGTCGGCTCGTCGAAGACGATGACCTGCGCGTCGCGCGAGAGCGCCTTGATGATCTCGACGCGCTGCTGCACGCCCACGGGAAGGTCTTCGACGATGGCGTCGGGGTCGACGTCGAACCCGAAGCGTGCCGAGATGTCGCGGACGCGCTGACGTGCCGTTGCGAGGTCGAGGAAGCCGCCGCCCTTGGTGGCCTCGTGCCCGAGCATGACGTTCTCGGCGACGGTGAAGACGGAGACCAGCATGAAGTGCTGGTGCACCATGCCGATGCCGGCGCGCATCGCGTCACCGGGTCCTTGGAAGTTCTGGGGGTGGTCGTCGAGCAGGATCTCGCCGTCGTCGGCGCGATACAGGCCGTAGAGCACGTTCATCAGGGTCGACTTGCCGGCGCCGTTCTCACCGAGCAGGCAGTGGATCTCGCCGGGTTCGACCACCAGATCGATGTGCTCGTTCGCGACGAGACTGCCGAACCGCTTGGTGATGCCGCGAAGTTCGAGCTTCATGATCTCGATCCTAGGGAAGGGGTGCGCCGCGCGCACCGGTGGAAACGTGACGTGGGGAGGTCGGCGTACCGACCTCCCCACGTCAGGAGTGGATTACTGCGCGAGGTACGAGGTGACCTCGATCGAGCCGTCGATGATGCCGGCCTTGATCGTGTCGAGCTCGCCCTGCAGGTCGCCCGAGACGAGGTCCGCGAAGTCGTGGAAGTCGGCGATGCCGACGCCCCCGTTCTCGAGCGTGCCGACGTACGCCGTCGCGTCGAACTCGTCCTGGCCCGCCGCGAGAACGGCTTCTTCGACACCGAGATCCATGAACTTGCGGATCGAGGTGAGCAGCAGGTCGGCGACCGTCGGGTCGGTCTCATAGACGTCGGCGTCGACACCGATGAGCGCGATGTCGCGGCCCGAGTCACGGATGACGGAGGCGGCGCTCTGGTAGATCGGTCCACCGACCGGCAGCAGCACGTCGACGCCCTGGCCGACGATGCCGTCAGCCGCGTTGATGGCGTCGTTGTTGGCCGCGAAGCCACCGGTGAAGACACCGTCGGTGCCGTCCCAGCCGATCACCTCGACGCTCTCGCCCTTCTGCTCGTTCCAGTAGTCGACGCCCTGCTTGAAGCCGTCCATGAAGATCGTGACGGTCGGGTAGGGCGCACCACCGAAGGTACCGACCTTGTCGGCCTCGGAGTACGACGCGGCGGCGTAGCCGGCCAGGAAGGCGGCCTGCGCGGTGTCGTAGACGAGCGGCTTGATGTTCGGCGAGTCCGTCGTACCGTCGAAGTCGTTGTCGACCATGTCGTCGATCGAGACGAAGCTGATGTCCGGGTTGGCGGCAGCGGCCTCGCCGGCAGCGGCGGCGAGCGCGAAGCCGACGGTGACGATGAGCGTGCAGTTCTGGTCGACCAGGCTCTGCAGGTTCGGCGCGTAGTCCTCTTCTGCGTCGGAGGTGACCGTGACCGGCTCGACTCCGAACTGCTCGGAGGCGCGGACCAGGCCCTCGTAGCCGAGCTGGTTGAACGACTTGTCGTCGAAGCCGCCTTCGTCGGAGACCATGCAGGGCTTGAAGCCCTCGACGGCCTCGAGCGTCTCTGCGGGTGCCTCACCCGTCGGGTCGGCTTCGGGAGCGGCGCCGCAGCCGGCGAGCGCGATGATGAGCCCGGCAGCGGCGGTGACGCCGGCGAGCTTCTTGGTGGTCGAGATGGTCAAGACAGCCTCCACGTGGCAGGTCCCGCGGACTTCGCGGGGATCACGCAAAAGTTACCCACTGTGACGGCCAAGTTGCACCCTGCGTGGGCCGCGGGACGGGAAAGGTTACAAAGACGCAATCAATCCGTCATGCACACGGCATCCTGCACCCGGTCTCACGATCGGTGAGTCCGGGTTCCGCCCTCAAAGCACGTCACCGCGACCGGTCAGCTTGAGCGCGTCGACGACGCCCTTCACCCGCTGTGCGTGCTCACTCGTGGTCACCAGCAGCGCGTCGTCGGTGTCGACGACGACGATGTCCTTGACCCCGATCAGGCTGATGACCCGCTTCGTGTGACTGACCACGATGCCGCTCGCCGCATCGGAGAGGATGCGGGCGTTCTCGCCCAGGATCGCGAGGTCGTTCTTGCGACCGCCGGAGTTGAGCTTGGCGAGGCTCGCGAAGTCCCCCACGTCGTCCCAGTCGAAGTGGCCCGGCACGACCGCCAGCTTGCCCTTGTCCGCCGCAGGCTCGGCGACGACGTAGTCGATCGCGATCTTCGGCAGCTTGGGCCACACGCGATCGACGACGGGGCCGCGACGGTCACGGTCATCCCACGCCTCGGCCAGTTCGAGGAGCCCCGCATGCAATGCCGGGTTGTTCGCCTCGATCTCCGCCAAGAGCACGTCGGCGCGAGAAATGAACATCCCCGCGTTCCACAGGTACGACCGATCTGCCACGTAGGCCTTGGCGGTCTCGAGGTCGGGCTTCTCGACGAACCGCTCGACGAGCGAGGCATCGCGCGCGCCGTCGACGATGAGTTCGCCGCCGCGTTTGATGTAGCCGAACCCCACGGCGGGCTCCGACGGCGAGATGCCGATGGTGCAGATGTAGCCCTCGCGTGCGACTTCGACGGCGTCGCGCACCGCGAATTCGAACACGCGGGAGCCACGGATCACGTGGTCTGCGGCGAACGATCCGATGATGACATCGGGTTCGCGACGGTGCAGGATCGCAGCAGCGAGGCCGATCGCGGCGGCGGAGTCGCGCGGTTCGGACTCGAGGAAGACGTTGAGGTCGGCGATGCCGGGCAACTGCTCCTCCACGGCGGCGCGGTGCGCGCGCCCCGTGACGACCGCGATCCGATCGGGACCGGAGAGCGGCTCGAGGCGGTCCCACGTGTCGCGCAGCAGCGAGTGGCCCGACCCGGTGAGGTCGTGCAAGAACTTCGGCGCATCGGCGCGAGACAGCGGCCACAGTCTGCTGCCGACACCGCCTGCGGGAATCACGGCGTAGAAGTCGTCGATGGGAGCTGCCATGCTCCGAGGCTACCGGTGATCGAAAGAACCTCAGTTCCTCTCTCTTCTCTCGATATCGAGAGAACTTAGGGTGCCCTTCGTCGACCGTTCGAACAGACGGGAATAGGATGAAACGGCATCCACGCGCGGCGCAGGGGGCGGATTCCCCGGGACGCAGCGTCGCCCCGATCGTGCGCGAGGTGTCCGTTCATACCAAGGGAGGACGACCGTGTCTGCACCAGCACGCGTCACGCCGTCGGTAGCTCAGACCACGTCCCCGACGCCTCGCGGAACGCTCTATCGCGGCCGCGAAGGCATGTGGTCTTGGGTGCTGCACCGCATCACCGGCATCGCCATCTTCTTCTTCCTGCTCGTGCACGTGCTCGACACTGCGCTGATCCGCGTCGCGCCCGAGGCCTACGACGCCGTCATGAGCACCTATAAGAACCCGATCATGGGTCTCGGCGAGACCGTCCTGGTCGCCGCGATCGTCTACCACGCCTTCAACGGCCTGCGCATCATCGCGGTCGACATCTGGCCGTGGGCGACACGCCACCAGCGTCAACTGTGGTGGACAGTCCTGGTCGTGTGGGTGATCACCGTCGCCGGCTTCGCCGCACGTCACCTGCCCATCGTTTTCGCCGAATTCGCAGGAGGGGGTCACTGATGTCCGCCGACACGCTCGCCGCACCCCGCACCCCCGCCGTCCGCAAGAAGGGCGCCAACCTCGAGAAGTGGGGCTGGATCTACATGCGCGTCTCCGGCGTGCTGCTGGTCGTGCTGATCTTCGGTCACCTCTTCGTCAACCTCATGCTCGGCGAAGGCATCCGCGGCATCGACTTCGCCTTCGTCGCCGGCAAGTTCGCGACGCCCTTCTGGCAGTGGTGGGACGTGCTCATGCTGTGGCTCGCGCTCATCCACGGCGCCAACGGCATGCGCACGATCGTCAACGACTACGTGACCAACGAGAAGGCACGCACCGTGCTCGTGTGGGCGCTGTGGGTCGCCGCCGGCTTCCTCATCCTCCTCGGCACCCTCGTCGTCTTCACCTTCGACCCGTGCATCCCCAACCTCAGCGACGGCAGCGTGCTGGCCGAGGTGTGCGCAGCCTGATCGGCGCGCGGAAAGAAAGCAGCTTGTGAGCACTGACACCGCAGACTCCGTCGTCAAGGACGGCGTGCACTACCACCAGTTCGACATCGTCATCGTGGGCGCCGGCGGGGCCGGCATGCGCGCGGCGATCGAGGCCGGCCCCGGCGCGAAGACCGCCGTCATCACGAAGCTCTACCCGACCCGCTCCCACACCGGTGCGGCGCAGGGCGGCATGGCGGCGGCGCTCGCCAACGTCGAAGAGGACTCGTGGGAGTGGCACACCTTCGACACCGTCAAGGGCGGCGACTATCTCGTCGACCAGGATGCCGCCGAGATCCTCGCGAAAGAGGCGATCGACGCCGTCATCGACCTCGAGAACATGGGTCTGCCGTTCAACCGCACGCCCGAGGGCAAGATCGACCAGCGCCGCTTCGGCGGGCACACGGCAGACCACGGCAAGACCCCCGTCCGACGCGCCTGCTACGCGGCCGACCGCACCGGCCACATGATCCTGCAGACGCTGTTCCAGAACTGCGTCAAGCTCGGCATCAACTTCTTCAACGAGTTCTACGTCCTCGACCTCGTGACCGTGAAGGATGCCGACGGCAACACGCAGGTGGCAGGGGTCGTGGCCTACGACCTCGCGACCGGTGAGCTGCACGTCTTCCAGTCCAAGGCGGTCGTGTTCGCGACGGGCGGCTTCGGCAAGATCTTCAAGACCACCTCGAACGCGCACACCCTCACCGGTGACGGCGTCGGCGTCATCTGGCGCAAGGGCCTCCCCCTGGAGGACATGGAGTTCTTCCAGTTCCACCCGACCGGGCTCGCGGGCCTCGGCATCCTGCTGACCGAGGGCGCCCGCGGTGAGGGCGCGATCCTGCGCAACGCGTCAGGTGAGCGCTTCATGGAGCGCTACGCGCCCACCATCAAGGACCTCGCACCCCGCGACATCGTCAGCCGCTGCATGGTGCAGGAGGTCGCGGAGGGCCGCGGCGCAGGTCCGCACCGCGACTACGTGCTGCTGGACTGCACGCACCTGGGCGCCGAGGTGCTCGAGACCAAGCTCCCCGACATCACCGAGTTCGCCCGCACCTACCTGGGCGTCGATCCGGTCGTCGAGCCGGTGCCGGTCATGCCGACCGCGCACTACGCGATGGGCGGCATCCCCACCAACACCAACGCCGAGGTGCTCGCCGACAACACCACCGTCGTGCCCGGCCTGTACGCCGCAGGCGAATGCGCGTGCGTGTCGGTACACGGCTCGAACCGCCTCGGCACCAACTCGCTGCTCGACATCAACGTCTTCGGCAAGCGCGCCGGCCGCAACGCGGTCGAGTACGTGCAGACCGCCGAGTTCGTCGAACTGCCCGAAGATCCCGCGAAGGACGTTCGCGAGATGCTCGAAGGGCTGCGCAACAACCCCGGCACCGAGCGCATCGCGGTGCTTCGCAAGACGCTGCAGGACGAAATGGACCGCAAGGCCCAGGTCTTCCGAACCGACGAGTCACTCACCGACGTGCTCGGCACGATCGAAGAGCTGCGCGAGCGCTACAAGAACGTGCACGTCGACGACAAGGGCAAGCGGTTCAACACCGACCTGCTCGAGGCCGTCGAGCTGGGCTTCCTGCTCGACATCGCCGAGGTCGTCGTCGTCGCCGCGAAGAATCGCAAGGAATCCCGCGGCGGGCACATGCGCGACGACTTCCCGAACCGCGACGACGAGAACTACATGCAGCACACGATGTCGTACCTCTCGGGCGACGCCGGGTCGTCGAACGCCGAAGACCACATCCGCCTGGGGTGGAAGCCCGTCGTCTTCACGAAGAACGAGAAGGGCGAGTTGAACTACCCGCCGATGGAGAGGAAGTACTGATGACCCTCGTCGCCGACGACGCCACGGCAGAGGCGCAGAACGACACCGGCATCCAGTCGTTCCTCGTCACCTTCATCATCCGCCGCTTCGACCCCGAGGTCGACAGCGAGCCGCGCTGGGTCGACTACGACGTCGAGCTGTACTCGACCGACCGTGTGCTCGACGCGCTGCACAAGATCAAATGGGAGGTCGACGGCTCGCTGACCTTCCGCCGCTCGTGCGCCCACGGCATCTGCGGGTCCGACGCGATGCGCATCAACGGCCGCAACCGCCTGGCCTGCAAGACGCTCATCAAAGACCTCGACATCTCGCAGCCGATCTACGTCGAGGCGATCAAGGGCCTGCCGCTGGAGAAGGACCTCGTCGTCGACATGGAGCCGTTCTTCGCGTCGTACCGCGAGGTGCAGCCGTTCCTCATCGCGAACTCGAAGCCCGAAGCCGGCAAGGAGCGGATCCAGTCGATCGTCGACCGCGAGGTCTTCGACGACACCACCAAGTGCATCCTGTGCGCCGCGTGCACCTCGTCGTGCCCCGTGTTCTGGACCGACGGCCAGTACTTCGGTCCCGCTGCGATCGTCAACGCGCACCGGTTCATCTTCGACTCGCGCGACGACGCCGGCGACGTGCGCCTGAGCATCCTCAACGACAAAGAGGGCGTGTGGCGCTGCCGCACGACCTTCAACTGCACCGAGGCATGCCCCCGCGGCATCGAGGTCACGAAGGCCATCGCCGAAGTCAAGCAGGCCGTCCTGCGCGGCTGAACCGCAACGCTTCACGAGGGGGGCTCCGCCGATGTGGCGGGGCCCCTCGCTAGTGTGGAGCCGTGGCCGACCGTCCTGCTCCCCCGCACCGCGCGGCCGCCGAGGCGCGAGCCGAAGAGGAGGGGCTGCGCCGCCGATGGGAGGCGACCCAGGCATCCCTCCGCGAACGGTTCGACGCGCCGATCGAGCGGGCGACGGCCATCACGCGACGCACGATGGGCATGTTCCCGGTGCGCGTGTGGCGCCATTTCCTGCAGCACAACGGCTTTCTGATCGCCGCGGGCGTCAGCTACCAGGCCCTCTTCTCGTTCTTCGCCGGCATCTACGTCGCCTTCGCCGGCGTCGGCCTGTGGCTGGGCGGCAGCCGCGAGGCCATCGAGCGGATGATCGCCATCATCAACACCTACGTGCCGGGGCTCATCACCGACGATACGGATGCCGGACTCCTCACCACCGAGCAGGTCGTCGAGATCGCCCGGGGCACGGCGAGCGTGCTGGCCGTGACCGGCGCGATCGCGCTCGTGACCGCCGGGTGGACGGCCATCGGGTTCGTCACCTACACGCGCCGTGCCGTGCGCGACATCTTCGGGCTGCCGTTCGACGACCGGTCGTACGTGCTGCTGAAGGCTCGCGACCTGGTGGCGGCCGCCGCGTTCGGCGCGGCGCTGATCGTCGGCTTCGTGCTGACGACGGTGGGCACGTGGTCGCTGCGGGCCGTGTTCGGGCTGCTGGGATGGGGCACCGACTCGATCCTGTTCAACGGCGGCATCCAGGCGGTTTCGGTCGCCGTCTCGCTCGGCCTGAACACGGCCGCGCTCGCGTCACTGTTCTGGTTCCTCACCGGCACGACCCGCCGCTGGCGCACGATCTGGCCGGGTTCGCTGGCCGGCGGCATCGGGCTGACGGTGCTGCAGTTGGCCGCGGGGCTCCTGCTCAGCTACACGCCGAGCAATCCGCTGCTGGCGACCTTCGCGATCTTCGTCGGACTACTGCTGTGGTACCGGGCGCTGGGCATGGTCGTGCTGATCGCCGCCGCGTGGATCGCGGTGACCGCCGCCGACGAGAACGTGCCGCTGCTGCAGCGCAGCGAGGCGCAACGGCTGTGGGACGAGCACCAGGCGCTGCTCGTCGCGGCGCAGGTGCGGCTGCGCACGGCGCAGGATGCTCGCTCGCAGGCGCCGTGGTACCGGCGACTCCCCGCCGATCGTGCGGTGCGGCAGGCGCACGAAGAGCTCGTCGAGGTCGAGGCATCCGCTCCCCCGCGGCCCGGTCGGCGCGGGGCGTCGCTGCTCGACTGACCCCGCCCGGCGGTGTCGGAGGCGCTGGGTAGTGTGTTCTGGTGCCCCGGAACCTTCGCATCGCCTCTGTCAACGTCAACGGCATCCGTGCCGCCGCCCGCAAGGGGATGACGCCGTGGCTGGAGGCGTCGGGTGTCGACGTGCTGACGCTGCAGGAGGTGCGTGCCGAGGCATCCGACCTCGCCGCCGCTTTGCCCGGGTGGCACATCGTCAACGACGAGGCGCTCGCGAAGGGCCGCGCCGGTGTCGCGATCGCCACCCGCGAGCCGTTCGACGTGTGGCGTGTCGAGCTCGGTGACGAGACCCTCGATTCGAAAGGCCGCTGGGTCGAGGCCGAGATCGACGTCGACGGCGAGCTGGTGACGGTCGTCAGCGCCTACGTGTTCACCGGCGAAGACGGCACCGAGAAGCAGGTCGCCAAGTACGCGTTCCTCGATGCGATGGAGGCGCGGATGCCGCAGCTCGGCGAGCTGGCGCTCATCACCGGCGACCTCAACGTCGGGCACCGCGAGCTCGACATCCGCAATTGGAAGGGCAACGTCAAGAAGGCGGGCTTCCTGCCGCGCGAACGTGCATACTTCGATCGGTTCACCGGGGTGGAGGGTGCCGAGGTCGCGACCGTCGACGGCGGGCGTGGCACCGGACTCGGCTGGGTCGACGTCGGCCGACTCTGGGCCGGCGAGGTCGACGGTCCGTACACGTGGTGGTCGAACCGCGGCAAGGCGTTCGACAACGACACGGGGTGGCGGATCGACTACCACCTGGCATCCCCCGCACTGGCCGCACGGGTCGCCGACTACCGCGTGCATCGCGCGTCGGCGTGGGATACCCGCTGGAGCGACCATGCCCCCGTCGTCGCCGACTACGCCTTCGGCTGAGCGCGGTCGTTGAGCGAGCGCAGCGAGACGAAACGCCCACTCCACCCGCCCGGCATAGAATCGATCGGGTGAGCAAACCCCGCCTGTACTCCGGAATGCAGCCCTCCGCCGACTCCCTCCAGATCGGCAACTACATCGGGGCGCTCATGCAGTGGCGGGACCTGCAGGAGGCTTACGAGGCGTTCTTCTCCGTCGTCGACCTGCACGCGCTCACGCAGCCGAACGACCCGGCCGAGCTCCGCGCGAAGACTCGGCGCACCGCGGCGCAGTACATCGCCGCCGGCATCGAGCCGTCGAAGTCGACCCTGTATGTGCAGTCGCACGTGCGCGCGCACACCGAACTGGCGTGGGTGCTGTCGACGATCACCGGTTTCGGTGAGGCCGGTCGGATGACGCAGTTCAAGGACAAGTCGGCCCGATACGGCAGCGACGCGACGAACGTCGGCCTGTTCACCTACCCGGTGCTCATGGCCGCCGACATCCTGCTGTACCAGACCGACATCGTGCCGGTCGGCGACGACCAGAAGCAGCACGTCGAGCTGACGCGTGACCTGGCCGAGCGCTTCAACGCACGCCATGGCAAGACATTCCAGGTGCCGATGCCCGTGATCCAGCAGGACACCGCCCGCATCTACGACCTGCAGAACCCGACCGCGAAGATGTCGAAGTCGGCCGAATCGGACGCCGGTGTGCTGTGGCTGCTCGACGACCCGAAGGTCTCTGCGAAGAAGATCATGCGGGCCGTGACTGACTCCGACGGCACCGTGCGCTACGACCGCGAGACCAAGCCCGGCGTCTCGAACCTCCTGGTGATCTACGCGGCCCTCACCGGCCGCCAGATCGAATCGATCGAGGACGAGTACGCCGGTCGCGGCTACGGCGACTTCAAGAAGGGGCTCGCCGAGGTCGTCGTGAACGAGTTCGGCCCGGTGCGCGAGCGCGCCCTTGAACTGCTCGACGACCCCGCCGAACTCGACCGCGTGCTCGCCGCCAACGCCGCCCGCGCCGACGAGGTCGCCGACGCCACCCTCGCCGCCGTGTACGACAAGGTCGGCCTCCTCCGCCGCGTCTGACCCCGGCATCCGGGCGGTCGTTCGGCGCGGTGGTCCGTTCGGTATTCAGGTTTCCCGAGCGGGCCCTTCGCCCGCCGCCTCGGATTCTCGGGCAAGCGCCTTCTCCGTCGCCAGGCAAGCCTGAATCTTGCACCAAGATCTCGACCGCGCTCGATGCGTCATGACGTGCGACGGCTCTCGAGAAGTCCCTTCAGCGCAGCGAGCACGCTCGCGGGCCGGTAGAGGATGTCTTCGGCGGTAAGTCGGAGCACGCAAAATCCGAGCTCGGCCAAACGTCGATCACGGCGGTAGTCCTTGCGTTGCTGCTCCCAACTCGAGTGGAACTCTTTACTGTCACACTCGACGACAAGCCATTCGTCCACGACGAGGTCGACCCAGCCGACGCCGCTGAAGGCCACTTGCAGATCGACGTGACATCCGAGGCGCATGAGCATCAGCCGCACGAGCGTCTCCGTGCCGGCCTGCGCCGCACCATCGATCCACCTCTTGAGCGCACCGTATCGAGCCGGGAGGGCCGCAAACACTTCGGCGATGTCATCGAGGTCGGCCCATCCTCTGTTGAGCGCACTGTCAAGGGTGGCAATCGCGTACCGCGGCTCCTGGCATCGGACCGCATCGATCAGCGCGTCGATGATGCTGACGCATCCGGCCGTCGGTGGCCGTTCCGGCGCACGCCAGTGGAGGCGAACGGCCCGCTGTGTACGCGGCAGCAGCGACGTGCACCCCGCAGGGGCGCGCATGCGACTCGCGTTCGGCTCCATGTGGACGTGAAGCGGGGTCGCGTCGAAGACGAAGACCCCGAGCTCGGCGAGGAGCGATACACACGCGAGCCGGCCGCCGACACGGACTGCCTGTACGAACAGCTCCGGTGCGTCGCGGGCGACGTAACAGCCTTGCCTCGGACGCAAGATGTCGCCGCGACGTACGGCTGTGGTGATCTCGCGGCCGGAAAGGCCCATTTCGCGGAGTTCCGCCCTCGTCCACACCTCGAACATCCCCCGACACTCGCAAGCCGCGGACACTTCGATTGAACGACGACGCTCGTGCGGGCACAATTGCCCAAGATCGCGAGTTGTGGAGGAGGCGACGATCCGTTCAACATTCAGGCTCACTGGATGCCGGCGCGAGGTGACCGCGCAGTTTTCCGCAGGCCACGGACCGCCGCGGTGCTCCAAGCCTGAATCCTGAACGGGCCCGGCGCGGATATGGTGGCCGGATGGAACCGGTGATGTTGCGGACGGCGCGGCTCGAACTCTCGATCCCGACGGGGACGGATGTCGAGGCGATCACCGCCGCCGCGCAGGATCCCGAGGTGCCCCGGTGGACGACACTGCCGTCGCCCTACAAGCGCACCGACGCGGAGGACTTCGTGCGGTTGTCGCGCTCCTGGTGGGACGAGAACTCCGAGTACACGTGGGCCGTGCGCGCCGGCGGCCAGTGGATCGGGATGCTCGGGCTGCACACCCACAAGTCGCGCCCGTCGCATCGTGACCACGCCGGCGGGGCGGCCGAGATCGGGTACTGGATGGCCTTGCAGGCCCGCGGACGCGGGTATCTGACCGAGGCTGCGCATGCCGTCGTCGCGTGGGGCTTCTCCGCGGAAGGCCTGGGCCTGGCGCGCATCGAGTGGCGGGCCATCGCCGGCAACATCCCCTCGGCCCGCGCTGCCCGGGCGCTCGGCTTCCGCTACGAGGGGCTGCTGCGGCAGGGACTGTCCGATCCGCGCGGCCGTCACGACGGCTGGATCACGGGAGTGCTCGCGACGGACGACCGCACGCGGCAGCCGTGGAGCGTGCTCGAGGACTGAGACGGCGCCGGCGGCGCGTGGCAGGATGAGGTCATGCCCGAGATGCCCGAGGTGCAGGGGCTCGTCGACTTCCTCGACGGGCGGCTGCGAGGCGTGGCGTTCGGCAGGCCGACGGTCGCGAACATCGCGGCGCTGAAGACGTACGACCCGCAGATCGAGACCCTCGCCGGGGCGACGGTGACGGGTGTCTCACGGCACGGCAAGTTCGTCGACATCACGACGGATGCCGGCGTCCACCTCGTGTTCCACCTCGCGAAGGCGGGGTGGCTGCGCTGGTACGACCAGATCCCGGGCACCGTCATCCGGCCGGGGAAGACGCCGATCGCGCTGCGGGTGCGCCTCGCGGACGGCGCCGGCTTCGACCTGACCGAGGCGGGCACGAAGAAGTCGCTCGCCGTCTACGCGGTACGCGACCCGCAGGACGTTCCCGGCATCGCGCGGCTGGGTCCTGATCCGCTGGATGCCGGCTTCACGCGCGACACGCTCGCCGAGATGCTGCAGGGGCGACGCACGCAGATCAAGGGTGTGCTGCGCGACCAGTCGATCATCGCCGGCATCGGCAACGCCTACTCGGACGAGATCCTGCACGCCGCGCGGATGTCGCCGTACGCATTGGCGGCGAGCCTCGCCGACACCGAGGTCGACACCCTGTTCACCGCCGTCACGACCACGCTCGACGAGGCCGTGCGTGCGGCGTCGGGCAAGCCGCCGGCAGATCTGAAGGACGCGAAGCGGCGAGGCATGGCTGTGCACGGCCGCCGCGGTCAGCCGTGCCCGGTCTGCGGTGACGAGGTGCGCAGCGTGTTCTTCGCCGACAACTCGCTCGAGTACTGCGCGACCTGCCAGACCGGCGGTAAGATCCTCGCCGACCGGCGCCTGTCGCGGTTGCTGAAGTAGCCCGGAGCGACGACGAGGCCCCGCCGCGGATTGCGGCGGGGCCCCGTTCAGGCGCTGCTCAGCGCACGTCGTCGTCGACCCAGTCGAAGGACTTCGTGACGGCCTTCTTCCACAGCCGCAGCTGACGGTCCCGCTCCTCGGCGTCGTCAGTGGGCTCCCAGCGGGCATCCTCCTGCCAGTTGGCGCGGAGTTCATCGAGGCCGGACCAGAATCCGACCGCGAGGCCGGCAGCGTACGCGGCGCCGAGCGCGGTGGTCTCGGCGACGACGGGGCGCACGACCGGGACACCGAGCATGTCTGCCTGGAACTGCATCAGCGTCGAGTTCGCGGTCATGCCGCCGTCGACCTTCAGCTCGGTCAGGTCGACGCCGGAATCTGCGTTCACCGCGTCGAGCACCTCGCGCGTCTGGAAGGCGGTCGCCTCGAGTGCGGCGCGGGCGATGTGACCGCGGTTCGCGAAGCGGGTCAGACCGACGATCGCACCACGCGCATCAGGACGCCAGTACGGCGCGAACAAGCCCGAGAAGGCGGGGACGACATACACGCCCCCGTTGTCTTCGACCGAGGCCGCGAGGGTCTCGACCTCGGGTGCCGAGTCGATCAGCCCCACCTGGTCGCGCAGCCATTGGATGAGCGATCCGGTCACGGCGATCGATCCCTCGAGCGCGTACCTGGCCGGCTGGTCACCGAGCTTGTACCCGACGGTGGTCAGCAGGCCGTTGCGCGAGTGGACGATCTCCTCACCGGTCTGGAAGATCAGGAAGTTGCCGGTACCGTACGTGTTCTTGCTCTCGCCACTGTCGAACGCCGCCTGCCCGAACGTCGCTGCCTGCTGGTCACCCAGGATGCCGGCGACCGGCGTCTCGCGAAGCAGGGACGAGTCCTCGGCGTGACCGTAGACCTCGGAGGACGAGCGGATCTCGGGCATCATCGACAGCGGTACGCCGAAGTCGTCGAGGATGTCCTCGCGCCACTGCAGCGTCTCCAGATCCATGAACATCGTGCGCGACGCGTTGGTGACGTCGGTAGCGTGCACGCCGCCGTCCGGGCCGCCGGTGAGGTTCCAAAGCACCCACGTGTCGGTTGTGCCGAACAGCAGGTCGCCCGCCTCGGCGCGCTCGCGCGCACCGTCGACGTTCTCGAGGATCCACGCGATCTTGGTGCCCGAGAAGTAGGTCGCGAGGGGCAGACCGACGATGCCCTTGTAGCGTTCGGTGCCGAGCCCTTCGGTTGCGAGTCGGTCGACGATTGCCTGGGTGCGGGTGTCCTGCCACACGATGGCGTTGTAGACCGGCTCACCGGTGTGCTTGTCCCAGACCACCGCGGTCTCGCGCTGGTTGGTGATGCCGATCGCAGCGATGTCGTGGCGCGTCAGGTCGGCCTTGGCGAGCGCGACGCCGATCACCTCCTGCACGTTGTGCCAGATCTCGGTCGGGTCGTGCTCGACCCAGCCGGCGCGCGGCAGGATCTGCTCGTGTTCCTTCTGCCCGGTCGCGATGATCGACCCGCCGTGGTCGAAGATGATCGCGCGGCTCGATGTGGTGCCTTGATCGATGGCGATGATGTAGTCAGCCATTGGACTTCCTTGTCTGTTCGTGTGATGGATGGTAGCGGAGTCGGCTCAGACGAGTGCCAGGAGCGCAGGCGACGCGAGGGCGGCGAGACCGCCGCCGATCAACGGTCCGACGACGGGGACCCACGAGTAGGCCCAGTCACTCGAGCCCTTGCCCTTGATGGGCAGGAGTGCGTGCGCGATGCGCGGACCGAGGTCACGTGCCGGGTTGATGGCGTATCCGGTCGGACCACCCAGGGAGGCGCCGATGCCGACCACGAGAAGCGCGACCGGCAGCGCCGTGAGGGGGCCGAGGCCTCCGGGTGTGCCGATCTCGATGTCGCCGTAGTCAGCGAACGCGAAGATGACGAACACCAGGACGAAGGTGCCGAAGATCTCGGTGACGAGATTCCAGCCGTAGGAACGGATCGCCGGCCCGGTCGAGAACACGCCGAGCTTGGCTGCGGGGTCTGCTTCGGCATCGAAGTGCTGCTTGTACGCGAGCCAGCAGCCGATCGCACCGAGGAAGGCCCCGGTCAGTTGGCCTGCGACCGCCACGAAGAACAGCCCGACCTCGAGCTTGCCGGCCAGCAGCAGCCCGAACGAGACCGCGGGGTTCAGCTGCGCGCCGGAGTAGGCCGACGTGAGCACACCGGCGAAGACCGCAAGCCCCCAGCCCCAGTTGATCATGAGGGTGCCGCCGCCGAAGCCCTTGGTCTTGGCGAGGATCACGTTGGCCACCACGCCGCAGCCGAGCAGGATGAGCATGCCCGTCCCGACGACTTCGGAGAGGAAGTACAGCCCCATGTTGATGTCATTCATATGTCGTCATCGACCTTTCATTGCACGCCGAACGTCGACCATCGTCGCTCGGTGGTAGGTGGCGCCTGGGATTGTTCGTGTGCGCGTCGACGCCAGGCGTCGCCGACGCGCGCCGTCAGCCGAGCGCGACCAGACTGTCGTGATCCGCGTCGAGGGCGGTGCGGTGGTGGGCACGCAGCACGCGGGTCGCCTCATCGACCTCCGCGGCCTGCGTCTCGGTATCCCAGCCCAACGATGACGCGGCGGCTGCGGCGATCTGGCGAAGTCCGGCGGTTGTCATGCCACCGACGAAGGCGATCGACGTGCGGCGCAAGATGACGTCGGTCAGCGTCACGACGTCCTCGGTCGCGGACAGGTACGCGATCTCTTCAGCGAAGTAGCCGGGGACCGCGCTCAGCTCGGCTGCGCCGGGCGTGACGGCGTCGAGCACGTCGGCGGCGCGGGTTCCGTATCGTTCCAGCATCTGCTCGGCCAGCGCCGCGCTGTGCTCGCCCCGATGGGCGGCGATCCACTTCGCGCGCGTCCGAGGGGTACGCGGGTAGTCGACGCCGCCGCCGATCGAGAGGTCGGCTGTCGATGCGACGCGCTCTCGACCGAGGATCTTCAGCGCGTCCGTCGCGACATGCTCGGCGAGCGCTCGGAAGGTCGTCCACTTGCCACCGACGAGGCTGAGGGTGGTGACGCCGCCGAGCTGTCCGCGCTCGATCCGGTAGTCGCGCGAGACGAAGCCGGGTGCCATGTCATCGTGCCGCGGAAGCGGCCGGATGCCGGAGAACGTGTAGCGGATCTGGGAGCGCTCGACCGTCACGTCGGGGAAGACGTGCCCGATCAGATCGAAGAAGTAGTCGATCTCGTCGTCGGTGCACACCGACTGCTCCCGCGGGTCGGCGTCGATGTCGGTTGTTCCGACCATCACGCGCCCCTTCAGGGGATAGATGAGCACGATCCGGCCGTCGGAGTGCTCGAAGAAGATCTCGTTGCCGCCGGTGGCCGCGAGGAGTTCGTCGTTCTCGAGCACGATGTGCGACCCCTTGGTCCCACCCATGAAGGTCGTCGGTCGCCCGAGAGCCGCGTTCGTCAGGTCCGTCCACGGTCCGCTCGTGTTCACAATGACACGTGCGTTGAACGTGAAGGTCTCGCCGGTGCGTTCGTCGCGCAGCACGACGCCGTCACCGTCGGCGTCGACGGCCGAGACGTAGTTCGCGGCGCGCGCGGCGCCACGTCCTGCCATGATTCCGTCGTGCAGCACGTCCAGCGCGAGGCGTTCGGGGTCGTGCATCGAGGCATCGAAGTAGGTGGCCGTGTACGCCACGCCCTTGTTCATCCGCGGGAAGGCGCGCAATGAACGCTTCTTTCCACGGAAGACGTGGCGGGGAACGGAGCCTCCGTCGCGGGAGAAGGTGTCGTAGATCATGAGGCCGACCTTGATCAGCAGCGCGCCGCGCTCATTCGGCTTGCCGGTGCCGTGGGTGAACAGCAGTCGGAACGGCGCCGTCAGAATCCCGGAGAAGGTCTTGAAGATCGGGATCGTTGTCTCGAGGGGCTTCACGTAGTGCGGTGCGGTGCGCAGCAGCCGGTTGCGTTCGGTGACCGCTTCCTGCACGAGACGGAATTCGCCGTTCTCGAGATAGCGGACACCGCCGTGGACCATGTGGCTCGATGCCGAAGAGGCGCCGGAGACGAAGTCGCCGCGCTCGACGAGCGCGACGTCGATCCCCTGGAGCGCGAGATCCCTGAAAGTCGCGATGCCGTTGATACCGCCACCGATCACGAGCACATCTGCGTGCGGGTTCGATCGCAGCGCGCCGACCTGGGGACGCTCTGCGTCCTGTCGCTTGGTCACCATCGTCGAGGTCCTTCCTTGGAACGTCTGACCAACATCGCGCGGGAACGCACGAATGAGCAAGCTGGTTGCACATATGTGCAGGATTGGTCGAGAATCGACCCGGATCATGCGTCGCACACGCCGATCCCACCACATCGACATGAACGGATGCGTACGGTGGACAAGACGACCGAGGCCCTTCGAGCAGCACAGCTCTACTACATCCAAGGCACCGGCATGGCGGAGATCGCCGCCGAGATGCGGATCTCGCGATCCTCGGTCTCGCGACTGCTCGCGTTCGCCCGTTCGAGCGGACTCGTCGAGATCACCGTCCATTCGCCCCAGGAGGACCGGGATCAGATCGCCGGTCGGATCGCACACACCCACGGCGTGCGGGTGCACATCGTCCCCGCCCCGGATCGCATGAGCGCGGCCGAACGACTCGACCGCACCGCACGCAGCGCTGCACGACTGGTCGCACTACATGCCGACAGCAACACCGTCATCGGCGTCGCCTGGGGCGCGACGCTGTCGGCGCTGTCGCGACACCTGCCGCAGAAGCCGCTGCACGGCGCGCGCGTGGTCCAGCTCAACGGCGCCGCGAACGAGGCGACCTCGGGGGTCCCGTACTCATCCGGCATCCTCCACGGGTTCGCGCATGCATTCGGCGCAGCCGTCGACCTGTTCCCGGTACCGGCACTGTTCGACGACCCGCTGACCAAGCGCGCCATGTGGAGCGAACGGGCGGTGCGGAGCGTCCTCGACGTGCAGGCCCGCGCCGACCTGTTGGTGTTCGGTCTCGGCTCTCCCCAGGCGGAGGTGCCGTCGCACGTCTACGCGGGCGGCTACCTCTCGCGCCGCGACCTCGCTGAGCTCGCGGCGCAGGGTGTCGTCGGAGACTGCGCGACGGTGTTTTTCCGTGCGGACGGGTCGACACAGGACATTCCGTTGAACAATCGCTCGAGCGGACCGTCGTTCGACACGCTGCGCGCCGCGTCGCGACGGATCTGCGTCGTCTCGAGCGGTTCGAAAGTGCCTGCACTTCGCGGCGCGTTGGCGGCGCGACTGGTGACCGATCTCGTCATCGAGGAGTCCGCGGCGCGGATGCTGCTGCAATGACCACCCACCACCACGGCGGGGCACGCCGCCGGCAGGTCATGCGCGGTCATGGGAATGCCAGTGCGTCGGTGCTGTTGAGTACACTCGAGAGCATCAACGTGCTCCGGGGTCGGTGAGAATCCGAACCGGCGGTGACAGTCCGCGAGCCCACAGCCGAAAGGCCTCGGGTTGACCCGGTGGAAATCCGGGACCGACGGTGATGCGACGCGAGTCGCGAGTCCGGATGGGAGGAAGCACGGGCGGTATCTGCTGTGGCGGAGCCGCCCAGCGACGCCTTGCGCACCCGGAGCCTGACGACAGGAACAACGGATGAGCGCGACAGCGGCGGAGCAGACCGCGATGCGGCGCGCCCTCGAGATCGCGCACAACGGTCCGCGGGGCGTGAACCCGCAGGTGGGCGCCGTCATCCTCTCCCCCGCCGGCGACGTGCTGGCCGAGGGCTGGCATCGCGGCGCCGGCACCGCGCACGCCGAGGTCGACGCCCTGTCTCAGCTGGCGCCCGGCGCCGCTCGCGGCGCGACCGCAGTCGTGACGCTGGAGCCCTGTAACCACACCGGCCGCACCGGCCCCTGCGCGCAGGCGCTCATCGACGCCGGCGTCGCCCGTGTCGTCTATGCCATCGACGACCCCGGTGCGCTCTCGCACGGCGGCGCTACCCGGCTGCGTGACGCGGGTGTCGACGTCGACGCGGGGGTGCTCGCAGATGAGGCGACCGACCTGCTCGCGTCATGGTTGACCGTGCAGCGCCTCGGGCGACCGCACATCACCGTCAAATGGGCCCAGTCCCTCGACGGGCGCGCCGCCGCAGCCGACGGCACGAGCCAATGGATCACCGGGCCCGCAGCCCGGGCCGACGTGCACGAGCGCCGCGCGAACGCCGACGCGATCGTGGTGGGCACCGGCACCGTCCTCGCCGATGACCCGGCACTCACCGCCCGCCGCCCCGACGGCTCCCTGTTCGCGCACCAGCCGCAGCCCATCGTGCTCGGTGAGCGCGACGTGCCCGCCGGCGCTGCCATCCGCCGCCACCCGCTGCCGTTCGCCCGGTTGGCCGGCGACCTCGAAACCGACGTGCTGCCGCAGCTGCGCGCGCTCGGCATCCACCGCGTGTTCGTCGAGGGCGGGCCGACCATCGCGTCGGCCTTCGTCGCCGCCGGGCTCGTCGACGACCTGCTCGTCTACCTCGCCCCCACGCTCATCGGGGGCGAGCGCCTCGCACTCGGCGACCTCGGCGTTGCGACGATCGACGCGCAGCACCGACTCGACATCTCCGCCGTCGAGCGCCTCGGCGACGACCTGCTCATCGTGGCCCACCCGAAGGCCCCCTCAGACGAAGAAGCCCGCTCGGACGAAGAGGAGACCCCCTGATGTTCACCGGACTGGTCGAAGAGATCGGCACCGTGACGGCTGTCGAGCCGTCCGGCGACGGGGTGCGCCTGACCGTGCGCGCACCGAAGGCGGTCTCGGATGCCGCGCACGGCGACTCCATCTCGATCTCCGGCGTCTGCCTGACCGTCGTCGATCAGGGCGACGACTGGTTCACCGCCGACGTCATGAAGCAGACCCTCGACATGTCGACGCACGCCACGATCGCCCCGGGTTCGACGGTCAACGTCGAGCGGGCGATGACGGCGCACGCCCGCCTGGGCGGCCACATCGTGCAGGGCCACATCGACGGCACCGGCGACGTGCTCGACGTGCGCCCCGGTGCGCAGTGGCGTGTGCTGCGCGTCTCGGTGCCGCAGGACCTCGCACCGCTGGTCGTCGACAAGGGTTCGATCGCCCTCGACGGCGTATCGCTGACCGTCAGCGCGGCCAGCCCCGCGGCGGCCGTCCCGGCCTGGTTCGAAGTCTCGCTCATCCCCGAAACCCTCGCCGCGACGACGCTCGGCGAGCGCACGGTCGGCGACACCGTCAACCTCGAGACCGACATCCTGGCGCGCCACGTGCGACGCCTGCTCGAATTCACCCCGAACACCCCCGAAGGAGGCTCCCGATGAGCCTTTCCACCATTGAAGAAGCGCTCGACGCACTGCGCGAGGGCCGCCCCGTCATCGTCGCCGACAACGAAGACCGTGAAAACGAAGGCGACGTCGTGCTGTCGGCGCAGCTCGCGACACCCGAGTGGATCGCCTGGACGGTGCGCCACTCCAGCGGGTTCCTGTGCGCCCCGATGCCCACCGATTGGGCGGACAACCTCGACCTGCCGCCCATGGTCGAGGTCAACGAAGACGCACGCGGCACCGCGTACACCGTCAGCGTCGACGCCGCCGAGGGCGTGACGACGGGCATCAGCGCGTCGGACCGCGCCCGCACCCTCAACGTGCTCGCCGACCCCACCTCGACGCCCGCGAGCCTCATCCGCCCCGGGCACATCCTGCCGCTGCGGGCCGTCGACGGCGGCGTGCGCGAACGCGGCGGACACACTGAGGCGTCGGTCGAACTCATGAAGCTCGCCGGGCTCGAGCCGGTCGCCGTGATCGGCGAGGTCGTCGCCGAAGACGGCTCGATGATGCGCCTGCCGGGGCTGCAGGAACTCGGCGCCGCCGACGGCATCCCCGTCATCACCATCGAGCAGCTGATCGCCCACCTCGACGCGATCGACCCGCAGCCGGTCGCCCCGGCATCCGCCCACCGTCGCCGCGTGAGCCTGCGCGCGGAGGCGAAGGTGCCCACGGCGCACGGCACGTTCCGCTTCCTCGCGTACAAGGACCGCGTCACGGGCACCGACCACATCGCCGTCGTCTCGGGCGAGCTGACCGATGCGACCGCGCTCGTGCGTGTGCACTCGGAGTGCCTCACCGGCGAAGCGTTCGGCTCACAGAAGTGCGAGTGCGGACCGCAGCTCGACGCAGCCCTCGACGCCATCGACCGTGACGGCGGTGTCGTCATCTACATGCGCGGCCACGAGGGACGCGGCATCGGCCTCATCAACAAGCTGCGCGCCTACAGCCTGCAGGAGCGCGGCCTCGACACGGTCGACGCGAACCTCGCGCTGGGTCTGCCCGCAGATGCCCGCGACTACGCCGCGGCAGCCGGCATCCTCGCCGACCTCGGCATCGACAAGGTGCGTCTGCTCACCAACAACACCGACAAGGTCGACCAGCTGCGCGGCCTCGGTCTCGACGTCGTCGAGCAGGTGCCGCTGCTGGTCGGCGTCGGCCCCAACAACCACCAGTACCTGGCCACCAAGCGTGACCGCATGGGCCACATCATCGGCGCCGACGAACTCGAGAGCGCACTGGCTTCGACCAAGGAGAACAACGCATGAGCGGACACGGCGCACCCCGCACCGAACAGATCGACGCACAGGGCCTGAACGTCGTGGTCGTCGCCGGCCAGTGGCACGACGTCATCACCGACGGGCTGATCGCGGGGGCGACCCGCACCCTCGAGGCCGCCGGTGCGACCTGGCGTCTCGTGCGGGTGCCGGGCTCGTTCGAACTGCCCGTGGCCTGCAAGGCCGCGCTGGATGCCGGTGCCGACGCGACCGTCGCACTCGGCGTCATCATCCGCGGCGGCACGCCGCACTTCGAGTACGTGTCGGCTGCCGCGACCGACGGCCTCACCCGCGTCGCGATCGACACGGGCAAGCCGGTCGGGTTCGGCGTGCTCACCCTCGACGACGAGCGGCAGGGGCTCGACCGTGCAGGGCTCGAGGGCTCGAAGGAGGACAAGGGGGCCGAGGCGGCCGACGCCGCGCTGCGAACCGCACTCCTGCTGCGCGACCTGCGCGCCTGAGCCGCCTCGCTAGGCTCGCTGGCATGCGAGCTCCTGCGACCCGCTTCTTGACGACCGTTGTCCTCGCGGCCGGTTTCGCGTTGGCATCCGCCGCGCCCGCCGTGGCGGCACCCCCGCTCGACCTCGATGGTGAGCAGGTCATCGACGAGGCGGGCGTCCTCTCGGCGGCCGAGGTCGCCGACATCGAACGCGCGATCGACGACCTGTCGAGCTCGACCGGAACCGGCTTGTACGTCGCGATCGTCGATGACTTCGACGACCCCTCGAGCGGCCCGTCGTGGGCGGACGAGACCGCGTTCGAGAGCGAGTTGGGCACGGACGACATGCTGCTGGCGATCGCCGTTGACGACCGCAACGTCGCGTACTCGGTCGACGTCGACTTCGCACTCTCGAACGACCGCATCGACGATGTCATGTCGGACTCGCTCATCCCGCGATTGCGCAACGGCGAGTGGGCGGCCGGTGTCGTCGACTTCGCGGCGGCGCTCGACGAGGCACAGCAGCCGGGCCCGCCCTGGCTGCTGATCATCGGCGGCGGGACGGTCGGCATCATCGCGGGGATCTTCGGCATCCGCTGGCTCTCGCAGCGCGTTGCACGTGTGAAGCGTGCACGCGAACTCGAAGAAGAACTCGACGCCCTCGACGAACGCGCCGACGGCATGCTCGTCGACATCGACGACGCGATCCGCACGGGCGACCAAGAAGTGGGGTTCGCTGCAGCCCAGTTCGGCGATGCCGCAGCCGCGCCCTTCCGCGAAGCACTCGAACGCGCGCGGCGGCTCGTCGCCGAAGCGTTCGCAACGCAGCGCGATGTGCAGGACGACACGCTCTCACCCACGCGGCGTCGAGAACTGCTCGACGCGATCATCGCCCGGTGCACCGAGGCCGACGCCCTCCTCGACGAGCAGGACGCCGCGTTCGACGCACTGCGCGACCTCGAACGTCAGGCGCCCGAACTGCGCGGGCCGCTGCGCGAGCACGCCCAGCGCGCCGCCGCCGAGGTCGAGGCTGTCACGCAGGTGCGCGCGGACCTGCAGCGGCGCTTCGGCGATGCCGCCGTCGCGTCGGTCGAGGGCTCGGCGGAGCAGGCGGGGCGGCTGCGGTCGTTCGCACTCGTCGAGCTCGACCGCGCCGACGCGGCGCTTGCCGAGGGGCGAAGCGGCATCGCGGCCGTCTCTGTGCGCAGCGCCCAGCAGGCACTCGGACAGCTCGAGACGCTCACGACCGGCATCCGATCGCTCGCAGAGACCCTCATCGCCGCCGATGCGCGTCGCACCGCTGCGATCGCCGATGCCGAGTCCGACATCAGCGATGCGCGGGCGCTCGTCCTCGACGACGCCGGGCACGCAGCGCGCGTCCGCGACGCGGCGACGGCGGCGGAACGTGCGATCGCTGAGGCACGCGTCGCATCCCCCGATGCGGGCGTCGTCGCCGTCGAAACGGCGGATGCCGCCCTCGGCGCCGTCGTCGCAGACGTCGTGGGCGCCGCGCGCCTGCTCGATCGCGCGCACGCACAGTACGACCGGGTGCGCGAGTCTGCCCAGGCGGAGGTCAAGCGCGCAGCGCTGTACATCGACACGCGACGCGGCGTCATCGGCTCCCGCGCGCGCACGATGCTCGCGCGCGCCAATGCGCTGCTGGCATCCGCGGTCGCCTCCGCGGCGATGTCCGACCTGTCGAGCGCGTTCGTCTCGCTGCAGCAGGCCTCGGACGAAGCGTCCCGCGCGCTCACGGCGGCGCGGGACGACGTCGCACGCGACGACCCGCTGCCGGCGCAGCACGACGGCGACGACGGCGCATTCCTGGGCGGCATCTTCGGGTTCTCGTCCGGGTCGTCGGGTTCGTCGCGGGCGTCGCGCAGCGGGTGGAGCAGTTCGTCTCGCAGTCGGTCGTCGAGCTCGTCGCGCAGATCGTCGTCACGGTCATCGAGTTCGTCACGCCGGTCGGGCGGGTCGCGCAGCAGTTCGCGGCGGTCGGGCGGGCGCCGGTTCTGAACGCGTTCCTGTTGCGCGACTCCTGATCAGCGGTGACACGGAACTATGAACATCGTAAAGTCCCGACCATGAACACACTCGATGAGGCCGCCGTCGACGCAGCGGCATCCGAGCGCCCCTTCTCCGGCGTGGTCACCATCGACGTCGGCGACGAGCGGGTGTTCGAGAAGACCTACGGATTCGCCCACCGCGCCCTGCAGGTGCCGATCACCCCCGACATGCAATTCGGCCTGGCCAGCGGCAACAAGATGTTCACCGCGCTCGCCGTCATGCGACTCGTCGAAGAGGGGCATCTGCTGCCGGCGCAACGCGTCCGTGACATCCTCGGCGACGACCTTCCCCTGATCGACGACGCGGTGACGATCGAGCACCTGCTCACGCACACGTCAGGGATCGGCGACTACCTCGACGAGGAGGCCGACTGGGACGTCGACGACTACATCCTCCCGGTACCCGTCCACACGCTGACCACCGCGCACGCCTTCCTGCCAGTGCTAGACGGCTTTCCGCAGCGAGCCACGCCCGGCGACGGGTTCACGTACTGCAACGGCGGGTACATGGTGCTCGCGGTGGTGCTCGAACGAGTCACCGGCGAAGCGCACCACGACTCCGTCCGCCGCCTGGTGCTCGACCCTGCCGGGTTGGAGCACACCGGGTTCCTTCGACTCGACGAGTTGCCTGCGGGTGCCGCCGTGGGCTACGTCTACGATCACGGCGACCGCGCGAACACGTTGCACCTGCCCGCACTCGGGAACGGCGACGGGGGTGCGTTCGCGACCGCGTCGGACCTGCACCGGTTCTGGCGCGCCTTCTTCGCCGGGAAGATCGTTGCTCCCGCCACGGTCGAGCAGATGCTGCTTCCCCGATTCGAGGTGCCCGAGGAGGATGCGCGGTTCGGTCTCGGCGTCTGGCTGCATGCGACTGGGGCGGCGGCGTTCATGGAGGGCTACGACGCCGGCGTGTCGATGCGCTCGACCCACATCCCGGCGGCTGCGACCACCGCGACCGTACTGGGCAACAGCTCCGAGGGCGCATGGCCGGTGATCGGCGTCATGGAGGAGTGGGTGGCTGCCGAGCTGCGCCAGTGAGCCGCGCGGCAATGCCCCGCGGCGCCGCTTCAACCTTCAGTCAGACATAAGGTAGCCTTGCTGCATGGAAACCCTGCGTCTTGTCGTTCTGCTCGTCCACCTCATCGGCTTCGCGGTGCTGTTCGGCGCGTGGGCCGTGGAGGCCTTCGGCGGCAGCCGGAAGTTCACCCGTCTGCAGAGCCTCGGCATGACGATCGCCGCCGTCGCCGGGCTCGCACTTGCCGCCCCGTGGGGCATGGGCGACCGCGAGTTCGACTACACGAAGATCGCCGTGAAGCTCGTCGTCCTGCTCGTCATCGGAGCGATCCTCGGCATCGGCACGGCGCGCCAGAAGCGCGGCGCCTCGATCGCCCCCGCACTGTTCTGGTCGGTCGGCGCACTCACGCTCGTGAACGCGGGCATCGCCGTCCTCTGGCGCTGACTCGGCGTCAGTCCAAGAAGAGGGCGCGTAGCCGCTTCGTCGTGAACACGAGCCCCACGGCGATCATGACGACGTAGTACAGCACGTGCCAGAGCATGCCGATCTCGAGCACGCCGGTCGTGAGGCCCCGGACGAGCTCGACGCCGTGCCACAGCGGGAGCGCCTGCACGATCCACTGGATCGCCTCGGGGTAGACGGTGATCGGGTAGAACGTCGCCGAGAACAGGAACATCGGCAGCAGCACGAAGTTGATCCAGTCCATGTGCTGAAAGGTCTTCATGTAGCTCGTGATGGCCATACCGACGCTCGCGAACCCGAAGGCGATCAACAGCACCGCCGGGATGGCGAGGATCGCGGTCGGCGCGAGGTTGAGGCCGAGCACCTGCATGATGATCATGAACCCGGTCGCGTACAAGAGGCCGCGCAGCAGGGCGTACAGGATCTCGCCGAGGGCGACATCGAGCGGCCCGAGCGAGGTCGACAGCATCCCCTCGTAGAGCTTGCCGTAGTTGAGCTTGAAGAAGACGTTCCAGGTGGAGTCGTAGACGGCCCCGTTCATCGCCGAGACGGCAAGCAGCGCCGGGGCGATGTAGGCGGCGTACGGCACGTCGACGCCCTGCGAGGTCTGCACATCGCCGACGAGTGCACCCAGGCCGATCCCCATGGATGCCAGGTAGAACACCGGCTCGAAGAACCCCGACAGCACGACGATCCAGCTTGAGGAGCGCGCCGCGATGAGCCCGCGCTGCACGACGGCCCACGGGTTGCCCGCCCACAGGGCGCGCACGCCGCCGCGACGGGTGGTCGGCGCCTCGGTGACGGCGGTCATTTCGCGAGCCTCTCGATGAACACGCGGCGTCCCCAGAGGTAGCCGACGAGCGACAGCACGACGAGGTAGGCGATGTGCACGCCCATCATCACCGGGGCGACGTCGGTGCCGTAGGTGGCCACGCGGCCGAGTTCAGCGCCATGCCACAACGGCGAGACCCAGCCGATCCACTGCAGCCACACGGGCAGCGTCTCGAGCGGGTAGAACGTGCCCGAGAACAGGAACATCGGCATGAACAGGAACCGCTGCACGAGGGCGAACTGCCCCTTGTCGTCTTCGATCGAGCCGGCGTATGCCATCAGCGGAATACCGAAGGCGACACCGGCGCCGAGCCCCGCGAGGATCGACAGCCAGCCCGTCGCCGGATCGTCGACGGCGCCGAAGATCCAGATGAACAGGTAGTAGGCGCCGATAGCGACCAGCATGCGAGCGGTGGCGCCGAGGATGACGCCGTTGGCGATCTGCGGGCTCGACAGCGGCGAGGCGTTGAAGCCGTAGAAATAGCGGCGCCACTTGAACCCGGCCATCACCGGGTAGGTCATCTCCTCGCTGGCCACGGCGATCGCCGCGGTCACGAGCAGCGCCGGGGCGACGAAGGTGAGATAGTCGACCTCGACGCCGTGGGCGACGATGGGTGCGTCGATGAGCGCCGCGAGGCCGACCGCGAGGCCCAGCAGGTACATGATCGGCTGCCCGAGGGCGCCGACGACGATCGTCCAGCCGTAGGCGCGCATGGCGCGCACCATGTGCTCGGTGACATACCAGCTGCCGCGGCTGCGCGGCTTGCGTGCCCACTCGATCGCTTCGGCACGCAGCTCGTCGAGCGAGGGATGGGTGGTCGCGGTCTCACTCATTCGATCAGCGACCGTCCCGTCAGGCGCAGGAAGACGTCTTCCAGGCTGGAGCGGCGCACGAGGCTCGTGAGCGGGTGCAGCCCCGCCGCGGTCACCTGTTCGAGGGCTGCCTCGCCGTCGCGCGCGTAGACGAGGATGCGGTCGGGCAGCACTTCGATCCGGTCGCCGATGCCCTGCAGCTGCGCCGCCGCCTGGTCGTTGCGGTCGGAGCCGAAGCGCACCTCGAGCACTTCGCGGCTGGAGTGCTCGCGGATGAGGGAGGCGGGCGTGCCCTCGGCCATGATGCGGCCCTTGTCGACGACGATCAGCCGGTCGCACAGCTGCTCGGCCTCATCCATATAGTGCGTGGTCAGCACGAGGGTCGTGCCGCGTTCCTTGAGACGGAACAGTCGGTCCCACAGCACGTGGCGCGCCTGTGGGTCCAGCCCCGTGGTCGGCTCGTCGAGCAGCAGGATGCGCGGGTCGTTGATGAGGCCGCGGGCGATCGTGAGACGCCGCTTCATGCCGCCGGAGAGCTGGTCGACCTTGTTCTTGGCCTTCTCCTCGAGCTGGGCGAACGCGAGCAGCTCGTCGGCCTTACGGTGGCATTCGGCGGTCGGCAGCCCGAAGTACCGGCCGTAGATGAAGAGGTTCTCGCGCGCGTTCAGCTCGCCGTCGAGGTTGTCCTGCTGCGGCACGACGCCCAGGCGCGAACGGATCTCGGGCCCGTACTGATCGGGGTCGAGCCCCAGGATCTGCAGGTCGCCGGCCGTGGGCGTGGATACGGCGCCGATCATCTTCATCGTCGTGGACTTGCCCGCGCCGTTGGGACCGAGCAGGCCGAACGACTCCCCCGGAGCGACCTCGAACGACAAGCCGTCGACAGCGACGAAGTCGGGCTTGCCCTTCACCTTGTAGGTCTTGCGGAGGTCGCGCGCTGCGATCACTGGTTCTGGCACCGCGCCAGCCTATCCGTGCCGTGCGACACCATCCGCTGCCCACGCGCGGTGACGACTGCGCGAGCACCGGGCGGAGTTCGCCCGCGCCGAGGCGGATGCCGGAGTCGGCGGCCGGTGCGGCCGCGTTCGGTTCAGACGGGAGAAGATAGAGGGGGCACCGTCGCCGCCGCTTCACCCGTCTCGACACCAGGACGCCACCATGTCATCCGACACCCGCCGCCGCTCGCCGTTCCGCCGCCCGACGAAGGACGACGGGCCCCGCGCGAGCCTGCGCCAGCTGCTGCCGTTCGTGTTCGAACACAAGGGCGTGCTGATCGTGGTCGCGATCCTGTCGGTGCTCGAAGCCGTCGCGACCCTCGCGCAGCCGCTGCTGGTGGGCGAACTCATCGACCGCGTGCAGCGCGACATCGCGCTCGGCGCGCTGGTGTGGATCCTCGTCGCACTCGTCGTGGCATCCTCGCTCATCGGCGGCTACCAGCACTACCTGCTGCAGCGCACCGGCACCGCCGTCGTCTATTCGAGCCGGCGCCGCCTCATCGCCCGCCTGTTGCACCTGCCGGTGCAGGAGTACGACGCGCGCCGCACCGGCGACCTCGTCTCACGCGTGGGCACTGACACGACGCTGCTGTACGCCGTGCTCACGCAGGGCCTGGCCGATTCGATCGGCAACGTGCTCATTTTCGTCGGCGCGATCGTCGCGATGGCCCTCATCGATCCGCTGCTGCTCACGCTGATCCTCGTCGTCGTCGGCGCGTCGGTGGCCGTCGTCGGGGCTCTCAGCACCCGCATTCGCACCGCCACCGCGACCCAGCAGGAGAAAGTCGGCGACCTCGCCAGCGGCGTCGAGCGCGCGATCGGGTCGATCCGCACCATCCGGGCCTCCGGCGCCGCCCAGCGCGAGCAGGAGGCGATCGCCGCGACCGCGCACGACGCCTACGACGCCGGCGTCAAGGTCGCGAAGGCCTCGGCGTTCGTCGTGCCGGTCGCCGGCATCGCACTGCAGGTGTCGCTGCTCGTGGTGCTGGGCGTCGGTGGGTTCCGCGTCGCGTCGGGTGCCATCACGATCGCGAGCCTTGTGACCTTCGTGATGTTCCTGTTCTTCCTCATCCAGCCGCTCGGCTCGTTCTTCGGGGCGATCACCTCGGTGAGCCAGGCCCTCGGCGCGCTCGGCCGCATCCAAGAGGTGCTCGATCTGCCGACCGAGACCGACCGTGACGTCGAGCTCGCGGCATCCGTCCCCGCCGGCGATGCAACCGAGGCCGCAGCGATCGAGTTCGTCGATGTGCAGTTCTCGTACCCACAGGCCGTCGTCGACGCGCGGCGCACGGCGGCGAGCGCGGCACGCCACGCCCTCACCGACGCGCACGCGACACTGCCCGAGGGCATGGATGCCGAGACCGAAGCGGCCGTGCTCCGCGGCGTCTCGTTCCGTGTGCCGCGCGGGGCCCGTGTCGCACTGGTCGGACCGTCGGGCGCCGGCAAGTCGACGACCCTCGCCCTCATCGAGCGGTTCTACGACCCGACCGCCGGCGCCGTGCTCGTCGGTGGCACCGACGCGCGAGCCCTCGACCGCCTCGCCCTGCGCGCCCAGCTCGGCTACGTCGAGCAGGACGCCCCGACCCTCGCGGGCACGATCGCCGACAACCTGCGCCTCGCGTCGCCCACCGCGAGCGACGAGGACTGCGAACGCGTGCTGCGCGCCGTCAACCTCGGCGACGTGCTCGAACGCAGCGACCTCGGCCTGCGGGCACCCGTCGGCGAAGCGGGCGTCATGCTCTCGGGCGGCGAACGCCAGCGCCTCGCGATCGCTCGCGCGCTGTTGGCCGCTCCCCCGATCCTGCTGCTCGACGAGTCGACATCGTCACTCGACGGGCTCAACGAGCAGCGCATGCGCGAGGCGATCGACGCCGTCGCGACCGGCCGCACGCTCGTCGTGATCGCGCACCGCCTGTCGACCGTCGTCGACAGCGACCTGATCATCGTGCTCGACAAGGGGCGTGTTGTCGGCCAGGGAACGCACGACGAACTCGTCGCGAGCGTGCCGCTGTACCGCGACCTCGCCGTCCGCCAGCTGCTGGTGTGACCCGGCCGGTGCAGGCAGCGTTTCGTCTCGTCGCTCCGCTCCGCGCTCAACGACCGGATCGGGTCGCTCTGCTCGCTCGCTCGCTCAACGACCGGATCGGTGGTCGTTGAGCGAGCGAAGCGGGTCAGGCGGCGGGCTGGGCCAGCTTCAGGCGGTAGCGCAGCGCGGCGAGCTCTGCGTACAGCGGTGCGGGCACCTTGCCCTCGAAGGTGCGGTAGAACTCCTCGGTGAGGTCGGCCTCGCTCAACCACAGGGCGGGGTCGACGGCGAAGAGCTCGTCGAGATCCGACGCCGGCACCTCGATGCCGTCGAGGTTGAGGTCTTCGAGCTTCGGCAGACGACCGATCGGGCTGTCGACGGCGCCGACCTCACCGTCGATGCGACGGATGATCCAGTCGATGACGCGCGAGTTGTCACCGAACCCGGGCCACAGGAACCGACCGTCGGCGCCCTTGCGGAACCAGTTCACCTGGAAGACGCGGGGAGCCCGGTCGAAGCGCAGCTTCTGGCCGACCTTGAGCCAGTGGCCGAAGTAGTCGGCCATGTTGTAGCCGCAGAACGGGAGCATCGCGAAGGGGTCACGGCGCAGCTCGCCGACAGTGCCCTCCTGCGCTGCCGTCTTCTCAGACGAGATGTTCGAGCCGATGAAGACGCCGTGGGTCCAGTCGGTGGCCTCGACGACGAGCGGCACGTTGGTGGCGCGGCGGCCACCGAAGAGGATGGCATCCAGCGGCACCCCCTCGGGCGCATCCCAGTCGTCGGCGATCTGCGGGCACTGCCCGGCGCTGACCGTGAAGCGCGAGTTGGGGTGGGCAGCCGGGCGACCCGAGTCGGGGGTCCAGGCGTTGCCCTGCCAGTCGGTGAGCTCGGCGGGTGCCTCGTCGGTGAGCCCCTCCCACCACACGTCGCCGTCGGGGCGCAGTGCGACGTTCGTGAAGATCGTGTTGCCCCACAGGGTCTCGACCGCGGTCACATTGGTCGACTCGCCGGTGCCCGGCGCGACGCCGAAGAAGCCGGCCTCGGGGTTGATCGCCCACAGGCGTCCGTCTTCACCGGGACGCAGCCACGCGATGTCGTCACCGAGGGTCTCGACCTTCCATCCGGGGATGGTGGGGCGCAGCATCGCGAGGTTCGTCTTGCCGCAGGCCGACGGGAACGCTGCGGCCACGTGGTAGGCCTTGCCCTTCGGGTCGATGACGCGGATGAGCAGCATGTGCTCGGCCAGCCACCCCTCGTCGCGACCGATGACCGACGCGATGCGCAGTGCGAAGCACTTCTTGGCGAGGATCGCGTTGCCGCCGTAGCCCGAACCGAACGACCACACTTCGAGCGTCTCGGGAAAGTGCACGATGTACTTCTCGTCGTTGCACGGCCACGCCTCGTCGGCCTGACCGGGCTCAAGCGGGGCGCCGACCGAGTGGACCGTCTTCACCCACGGCTTGCCTGCCGCGATCTCTTCGAGCACGGCCGTGCCGACGCGGGTCATGATGCCGATGGATGCCACGGCGTACGCGCTGTCGGTGACCTGCACACCGATGTGCGAGAGGGGGCCGCCGACGGCGCCCATCGAGAAGGGGACGACGTACATCGTGCGACCGCGCATCGATCCGTCGAACAGCGGGGTGATGGTGCCGCGGATCTCGTCGGGCGCGATCCAGTTGTTGGTGGGGCCGGCGTCTTCTTCGCGCTCGGACGCGATGAAAGTGCGCCCCTCGGTGCGGGCGACATCGCTCGGGTGCGAACGCGCCAGGTACGAACCGGGACGCCACTCGGGGTTGAGCTTGATGAGCTTGCCCTCGTCGACCATCTCGCGCAGCAGCGCATCATTCTCGGCGCGCGAACCGTCGACCCAGTGGATGCGGTCGGGCTTGGTGAGCGCGGCGATCTCGTCGACCCAGTCGATCAGGGCGCGCAGCTCGTCGCCGTCGACGGCCGGGCGTGCGCCGAAGCCACGCGGGGTGGATGCACCGGCACCGGCAACGGGGTTGGGTCGGGTGAAGATGTCGGCGAGGGCCATGTCAGGTCTCCTTCATCGGCTGCGGTCGTGTTTCCACTTTGCGGCCCCTGCAATGACTCTTATCGAGCTCAGGCGCCATAAGAAGTCGGTTTCTTTCGATATGCTCAAGGAATGAGCCCCTCCGCCCTCGAACTCTCGACACTCGGTCACCGCATCCGCCACCACCGGGTGGGTCGGGGCTACACGCTCGATGAGCTCGGGGCGCTCGTCGGCGTCGCCGGCAGCCAGCTCAGCCTCATCGAGAACGGCAAGCGCGAACCCAAGCTCTCGCTCCTGCAAGCGATCGCGGGCGCGACCGGCACCGACGTCACCGACCTGCTGTCGACCGAGCCCCCGAACCGCCGCGCGGCCCTCGAGCTCGAACTCGAACGCGCACAGTCGAGCCAGGTCTTCCAGCGTCTCGGCATCCCCGCGGTCAAGGTCGGCAAGACGATGGCAGACGACACGATCGAATCGATCCTCGGGTTGCACCGCGAACTGCAGCGCCGCGAACGCGAGGCGATCGCGACACCCGAAGAGGCGCGACGCGCCAACACGGAGTTGCGACTGCGCATGCGCGCCCACAACAACTACCTGCCCGAGATCGAGAAGCTCGCCGAACAGCAGTTGCGCGCCGCTGGCCACACCACCGGCGCGCTTACCCACCGCACCGTCAGCATCATGGCCGAAAAGCTCGGTTTCGAGCTCATCTACGTCTCCGACCTGCCGCATTCGACGCGCTCGGTCACCGACCTCGAGAACGGCCGCATCTACCTGCCACCGGCATCCATCCCCGGCGGTCACGGTCTGCGTTCGATGGCGCTGCAGGCGATGGCCCACCGGCTGCTCGACCACACACCCCCGACCGACTACGCCGACTTCTTGCAGCAGCGCCTCGAGATCAACTACTTCGCCGCCTGCTGCCTCATGCCCGAGACCGCTTCGGTGGGGTTCCTCTCGCAGGCCAAGAAGGATCGCAACCTCGCCGTAGAGGACTTCCGCGATGCGTTCGGCGTGACCCACGAAGCAGCCGGCATGCGGATGACGAACCTCATCACCGAGCACCTCGACATCCCGCTGCACTTCTTGCGCGTCGACGGCTCGGGCGCGATCAATCGTGTGTACGAGAACGACGAACTGCCGCTGCCGATGGACGTCACCGGTTCGGTCGAGGGGCAGATCGTCTGCCGCCGATTCGCGGCGCGATCCGCGTTCAGCCAGCAGAACCGCACGACCGAGCACTACCAGTACACCGACACCCCCGCCGGCACGTTCTGGTGCTCGAGCCAGACCGGCAGCACCTCAGACGGAGAGTTCTCGATCACCGTCGGTGTGCCCTTCGACGATGCGCGTTGGTTCCGGGGCCGCGAGACCGGCAAGCGGGCGACCTCGACCTGCCCCGACCGTTCGTGCTGCCGCCGCCCCGACGCCGAGATGACGGCCCGCTGGGAGGGCAAGGCGTGGCCGAGCGCACGCGTGCACATGCAGATGTTCTCGCCGCTGCCTTCCGGCGCGTTCCCCGGCGTCGACGACGGCGAGGTCTACGCGTTCCTCGACCGACACGCCGAGTGATCAGCCTTCGAGGGTGACCTCGCGCCGCGTCGGCACGACCGTAGGGTGCGTGCCCGACATCGCTTCGAGCACCCGCACGACCTGCATCGAATAGCCGAACTCGTTGTCGTACCAGACGTAGAGGATGAGAGTGTCGCCCTCGGCGATCGTCGCGAGCCCGTCGACGATGCCGGCGCGGTGCGAGCCGACGAAGTCCGTCGAGACGATCTCGGGCGACTCGACGTAATCGATCTGCTGGCGCAGCTTCGAATGCAGGGACGCCCGACGCAGGAAGTCGTTCGCCTGCTCCTTCGTCGCCGGACGCTGCAGGGTCAGGTGGAGCACCGCGAGCGAGACGTCGGGTGTGGGCACGCGGATCGCACTGCCCGTGAGCTTTCCCTCGAGTTGCGGCAGCGCCTTGGCGACGGCCTTGGCGGCGCCCGTCTCGGTGATGACCATGTTGAGCACGGCGGAGCGGCCGCGACGGTCGCCCTTGTGGAAGTTATCGATGAGGTTCTGATCGTTGGTGAACGAGTGCACCGTCTCGACGTGCCCGCGCACGATGCCGTACGCCTCGTCGATCGCTGCGAGCACCGGTGTGATCGCGTTGGTCGTGCACGAGGCCGCCGAGAGGATGCGGTCATCGTCGGTGATCGTGTCGTGGTTGATGCCGTGCACGATGTTCTTGAGCGGACTCTTGCCGGGGGCCGTCAGCAGCACGCGTCGCACGCCGGTCGAGCGCAGATGCTGCGACAGGCCGGCTTCGTCACGCCAGCGCCCGGTGTTGTCGACGACGATCGCGTCGCGGATGCCGTAGGCGGTGTAGTCGATCGCGGCGGGGTCGTCTGCGTGGATGACCTGGATGCGGGTGCCGTTCGCGATGATCTGCTTCGCGTCTTCGTCGATGTCGACCGTGCCCGCGAAGCGGCCGTGCACCGAATCGCGCAGCAGCAGGCTCGCCCGCTTCATCAGGTCGTTTGCACCACCGGAGCGCACGACGATCGCGCGCAGACGCAGGCCGCGACCCGCGGTGCCGTGCCCGATGAGGATGCGGGCGAGCAGCCGGCCGATGCGCCCGAACCCGTAGAGCACGACGTCGACGCCCTCGCCCCGGTTCGCGTCGCCGTCGAGGACGCCCGCAAGCTCGACCCGAAGCCGAGCCTCGAGGTCGTCGTCCTCGCGCTGGTCGGCGATGATGCGGGCCACGTCGATCGACGCCGGCCCCGGCGCGACGGCGCGCAGCCCCTCGAGGACGCGCAGCGTGTCTTCGAGCGGCACGGCGGCGTGGCCGAGCTGCGCAACCCGCTCGTGCGCCTCGATGATGCCGGTGACCGACAGATTGATGAGCCGGTGCCCGTGCAACGAGGTGACCACCCCGCGATCGCGGTAGAGGGCGCCGATGTGCGGGATCATGCGCTCGGCGAGCTGCTCCCGGGCGACCCAGGCGGCGCGGTGTTCGTCGTACGTGCTCAATGCGGCTCCTTCGCCGTCGGCGCGCGGGGTGTGCGCACCGGGTTGGTGCTGTGTTCGGGGGTGTTCGTCGCCTGCCACCGCCCTGCGACACCTCGAGCGTACGCGCGCGCGGGCGTCGCAGACCCGACTTCAGGATGTCAAGAATCGGCGGAATTGCTCCAGCGCCGCCTCGACGGCATCTTCGTCGGCTGCGGTGCCTGCGAAGACCTCGGGGACGGGCGACAAGTGGGACGCCCGACCGCCGAGGAGTGCGACCATGTGCCGACGATCTCGCCGTCTGCGACGAGCCGCCGCGCAGGACGGGCATGTGGGGCAGGCCTCCGACAGGGTCAGAACGGGTTCGGCGTCAGCGTGTACTTCGTCTGCAGGTACTCGTGGATGCCCTCGGCGCCGCCCTCACGGCCGAGGCCCGACATCTTCCAGCCGCCGAACGGCGCCGCCGCGTTCGAGACGACGCCGACGTTGAGCCCCATCATCCCCGTCTGCAGTCGCTCGATCATGCGCTGCCCACGGGCCAGGTTCTCGGTGTAGACGTAGGACACGAGCCCGTACTCGGTGTCGTTGGCGAGACGCACCGCGTCGGCCTCATCGTCGAATGGCACGATCGCGAGCACCGGGCCGAAGATCTCCTCGCGGAGGATCTCGCTGCCGGCCTGCACGTCCGAGAGGACGGTGGCCTGATAGAACGATCCGTCGCCGTCAATCGCAGACCCGCCGGTGCGCAGCGTGGCGCCGCGGCCCACGGCATCCTGCACGAGTTGGTCGGCCTTCGTGACCGCGCGGTTGTCGATGAGCGGACCGATCGTCACGCCTTCTTCCGTGCCGCGGCCGGTGCGGAACGCCTCGACCCGCTCGGTGACGCGGCGCGCGAACTCGTCCGCCACCGAACGGTGCACGATGAAGCGGTTCGCGGCGGTGCAGGCCTGGCCGATGTTGCGGAACTTCGCCGCGATCGCACCGTCGACGGCTTTGTCGAGGTCGGCGTCGTCGAACACGACGAACGGGGCGTTGCCGCCGAGCTCCATCGAAGTGCGCAGCACGCCCTGCGCCGCCTTCTGCAGCAACTGCTGGCCGACCGGGGTGGAGCCGGTGAACGAGAGCTTGCGAAGCCGCGGGTCGGCGATGATCGCATCCGACAGCGGCCCCGACGACGCGGTCGTCACGACGTTGACGACACCGGCCGGAACACCTGCGTCTTCAAGGATCTTGGCGAAGAAGAGCGTCGTGAGCGGTGTCAGCGCGGCGGGCTTGACGACGACGGTGCAGCCTGCGGCGAGCGCCGGTGCGATCTTGCGCGTCGCCATCGCGAGCGGGAAGTTCCACGGGGTGATGAGGAAGCACGGCCCGACGGGGTGGTGGGTCACGATCATGCGACCGGTGCCTTCGGGGTTGGCCCCGTAGCGACCCTGCACATGGGCGGCTTCTTCGCTGAACCAGCGCAGGAACTCGCCACCGTATGCGACCTCGCCGCGCGCTTCTGCGAGGGGCTTGCCCATCTCGATGGTCATCAGCAGGGCGATGTCTTCTTTGCGCTGCTGCAGGAGGTCGAATGCGCGGCGCAGGATGTCGGCGCGCTGCCGCACGGGTGTGGCGGCCCAGTCGTCCTGCGCGGCAGCTGCGGCATCGAGTGCGGCGACGCCGTCTGCGACAGTCGCGCTGGCGATGCGCTTGATCTCGCTGCCCGTCGAGGGGTCGTCGACGCCGAGGGTCGCGCCGTCGGATGCCGCACGCCACTGCCCGCCGATGAACAGGCCGTCGGGCACGGCCGCCAGCAGGTCGGATTCGCGATTCTCGCTCATGGGACTCCCTCGTCGTCATCGGTGCCGCCGGCTGTCACACCGGGGTCTTCTCGAATCGTATATGATCCACGCTCTGCCGTCACGCGGTCCGCATCCTCGGCGAGACGGTGCGCGTGCCGATGCTCGCCATCGACGGCTCGCGTGTCGACTGGGAGGGCTGGTCGATGCGCGTGGACTTCAACGCCCGCGAGGGCTCGTCCTGCACGATGTGACCTTCGGCGTGCGCTCCGTGCTGTCGCGGGCGAGCGTGCCCGAGATGGTCGTGCCGTACGGCGACACCGGCAACACCCGTGGCGAGTCAGAAGGGCGGTGGATCGTCGGGTGACCGTGGCCCGGGTGGGTCGCTGGTGTCGGGTGTGAAGTGGACGCCGAGGACGGGTGGCCGGTCGATGTAGACCCTGCCAAGGGGGCTGGTCCATTCCAGGATCCCTCCGCCGTGTTGTCGGACTTTCCAGGCCGTGAACTGCTTCATGCTGTGGTGTCGTTGACACAAGTGCTCGAGGTTGCAGACCTCGGTGGGCCCGTCGTGGGCGTGGTCGATGGTGTGATCCTGTTCGCAGCGGACGGCGGGCTGCCGGCACCCGGGGAACCGGCAGTGCCGGTCACGGGCGCGGAGGTGCCGGTCGATCGCCGCGGTCCGGTGGTAGGTGTCACAGTGGAGCACGGCCCCGGTGACGGGGTGGGTGATGACCCGTTCCCACGGCCCTTCGATCACGGTGGCGAGTTCGCGGGCGGTGGCGGGGTCGATGGGTGCGTGTCCGACGAGGTCGGCGGGTGCCCGGTCGTCGCCGAGGAGGGTGAGCGCGGGGACCAGGATCTGCACTCTGCCGCGGAGCGCACCCAGCACCCCGGGCCCGTCGTCGGTGCGGGTCGGATCCGCCGCGGGTGCGCCGGTGAGCAGCAGGTCGGCGAACACGTCCGCACGGAGCTGGTCCATCGTCCGCGTGTCCGGCTCGACCGGTTCCGGCGCCTCCGCATCAGCCGCGCCGGGTTCGACGGCGAACACGTTCAGCGTCGGGCGCTTCGCGGCGTCCTTCACCGCGCGGGCTTGCTGGGTGAGGCGGTCGTAGATCCCATCGGCCAGCGCCGACGGGACGATCGAAGTGACTTCCGACATGCCGTCACCGATCGGGGTGACACACACCCGCCGGGTCTCCCGTGCGTCGACATGTCGCTCTTGCAGGGTGCGGGGATGGAGGCGTTCTGCGAGCAGCCGGAGCTCATCGCGGATCCGCCCAGGGGTCTCCTCGACAGCGCGTTGCACGGCGTGGGTCTCGAACGGTTCCCGTTCCCCGGCCGGGATCACAGACCCGGTCTCGGTGATCACCCGCACATGCCCCTGCGTGATCGTCCCGGTCTCCCATGCGGTCATCGTGACCGGGAACTGCTCGACCAGGTCGAGGGCCTGCCCGATCCTGGCTTGCACGGTCCGGTCCGTCACCCGCAACACCCCGGCCACCTCCGCCGCGATGCCCCGGAGCGCCATGTCATGATCCCGCACCCGCTGCGACGACCCCGCAGCCTGCTTCCGCGCCAGGTCACCGGCAGCGGCCAGCGCCCGGGTCTGCCGGGACAGCACCTCGGTCAGGATCGCCTGGGTCTTCTCGATCTCCGCGACGATCTCGGCCAGGACGGCGGTCTCCCCGTCGCTGAACCCGATCACCCCGTTCGAAGACATGTTCGAATCATGTCACGGACCTCCGACACTCACGCCACGCTATCCACAACGGATCTCGATACACCGCGGCTGCGCCACGGCACTCGATCACCGGGAATGTGCGGCTCCGCCGCGGCGCCGCCGGCGCGTTTCGCCGCGCTGCGCTCGCTCGGACCCCGAACACCGGGCGCACACACCCGACCAACCGGTATCCTCGAGGTGTCCGGCGGCGTCGCATCGCGGCCGGTGCTCGGAAAAGGGGCACACAGCCACGCCGCATCGGTGCGGCGGCGCGAGACACATACGGCATCCATCCGTCCTGTCTCGAAGGAGCTTCGCCATGCCCACCGTCTCTTCCCACGTCGCCCAGACCCTCGCCCTGCACCTCGACCACGTCTTCGGGGTGATGGGAAACGGCAACGCCTACTTCCTCGATGCGATCGAGCGCGAAACGGATGCCGCGTTCACGGCCGTCCGCCACGAAGCCGGTGGCGTCGTCGCCGCCGACGCCTACCACCGCGCGGGCGGCGGGCTGGCGGCTGCGACGGCCACCTACGGGGCCGGATTCACCAACACCTTGACCGCCCTCGCGGAGGCGGTACAGGCCCACGTGCCGCTCGTGCTCGTGGTCGGCGACGAACCCACCTCGGGCCCCCGGCCGTGGGATGTCGACCAGATCGCCCTGGCGGCCGCAGTCGGCGCCCGCACCTACACGGTGGGCCGAGCGGATGCCGCCGCGACCACCGTCATCGCGATCGAGCACGCGCTGTCGTACCGGGTGCCGACGGTGCTCGCGATCCCCTATGACGTGGCCGCCCTCGAAGCGGGACCGGTGCCGTCCGCACCCGCGCCGCGACTGCCTGCACCGCTGGCTCCGACGCCGTTCGCGCGCGCCGCCGTGGCCGAGTTGGCGCAGGCGCTGGCGTCGGCACAGCGCCCGTTCCTGCTCGCCGGACGCGGTGCATGGCGCGCCGACGCGGGCGAGGCCCTGGGCCGCCTCGCCGATGCGACCGGCGCGATCACCGCGACCACCGCGCTCGGACGGGGCTTGTTCCCCCGCGACGAGTTCGACCTGGGCGTGACCGGCGGGTTCGGGGCCGAGGGCGCGATGGAGCTCATCCGCACCGCCGACGTCGCCGTCGTGTTCGGTGCGTCACTGAACCAGTTCACGATGCGCTTCGGCGACCTGTTCGCGCCCGGCACCCGGGTCGTGCAAGTCGATGTGGCGCCGGCCGCGACCCACCCGCACGTCGGCGGGTATCTGCGCGGGGATGCGTCACTGGTGGCGGCCGCGCTGGTCGACGACCTGGCAGCCCTGGGAGCGACGCCGAGCGGCTGGCGCGAGCGTGTCGACATCGCGCCGCTGCGGGCGCGTGAGAACGGCGACGAGCTGGCATCCGATGGTCGCCTGGACCCGCGTTCGGTCGCGCAGCGCATCGGCGACCTGCTGCCCGAGGACCGCGTCGTGGTCTCGGACGGCGGGCATTTCATCGGCTGGGCGAACATGTACTGGCCCGTGGCGTCGCCGGAGCGCATGATGATGATCGGCACCGCGTACCAGTCGATCGGGCTCGGCTTCCCGTCGGTACCGGGCGCGGCGCTCGCGCAGCCCGAGTCGACGGTGGTGCTCACGACCGGCGACGGCGGCGGCCTCATGGCCCTCGCCGATCTGGAGTCCGCGGTCCGGGTGGCCGGCGGCCGGGGCATCGCGGTGGTGTGGAACGACCGTGCGTACGGCGCCGAGGTGAATCTCTACGGACTGAAGGGTCTCGCTCCCGAGCCGATGCTCATCCCCGAGGTCGACTTCGCCGGGCTCGCCCGCTCGGTCGGCGCCGAGGGCGTCGTCGTGCGCACCCTCGCCGACCTCGACGCCCTCGCCGCCTGGGCACAGCGCCCGGCATCCGAGCGCCGCTTTCTGCTGCTGGACTGCCGCATCTCGACCAGCGTGATCGCCCCGTACCAGCAGGAGATCATCCGCGTGAACTCCTGACGCACAGCGGCGGATGAATCGAGATCCCGAGACGAAACGCGTCAGCGTGCCGGCAGCAGAACGCCGGCGAAGAACCCGGCCAGCTCGGCCGTCGCGCTCAGCGGGAAGATCCCGGCGACGTACTGATCTGGGCGCACCACGACCACCGCGCCGTCGCGCGAGATGCCGCGCTCGGTGAAGATGTCACTCTCGTTCCAGCGGGCAGGGCCGGCGGCGAACACCTTCTCCCAGTCCATGAGCCCCAACGGCCCGGTGTGGGGGCGGAAGATCTCCGGCACAGCCATGTAGTCGACGTCGTCGTAGGCCTGCTGGTAGACGACCTTGACGTCGAGGACCGCGTCGATGTCACCGGATGCCGGGGTGTGGCGCCGCAGCGGCGAGTCCTCGCCGTGCTGCATCCATTCCGCCCAGTCCGCCAGTACCGAGGCCTCACCCGCACGTGGCGCGTCGGCGAAGGCGTAGACGCGCCAGCGACCGTCGGCGCGGGCGTGGTGGCCGAGCTGAACGGCGTTGCCGTCGGCGACGAAAGTCACCGGCGAGCTCTTGAACCGCTTGCCCAGCGGGAAGCCCGACGCGAGGTCTTGGTGCGTGGCATCCCCGACGATTGGCGACGGACCGTACTGCGTCATGAACCCCGAGGGGAACTCCGCGGTGGCGAGGTAATACGTCGCAAGGTCCTGCTCGGCGCTGATCTCCTCCGGCTTGCGGGCCATGAGCGAGGACCACTCACGGTCGAAGTCGATGAGCTGCTGCGCGACGGGTCGGCGCTCTGCCCCGTAGGTCGCCAGCAGCGATGCCGGGCTGCGGCCGGTGAGCACCGATCCGAGCTTCCAGCCGAGGTTGAAGCCGTCCTGCATCGACACATTCATGCCCTGGCCGGCCTTCGCACTGTGCGTGTGGCAGGCATCGCCGGTAAGGAACACCCGCGGGTCGCGGTCCGTTCCGGCATCCACGTCGTCGAATCCGTCGGTGACGCGGTGGCCGACCTCGTACACGCTGTGCCAGGCGACCTCCTTGACGTCGAGGGAGTACGGATGCAGGATCTCGTTCGCCTTGCGGATGATCTCCTCGATCGGCGTCTGCCGCACCCGGTGGCCGTCGTCGGCGGCGACCTCACCCAGGTCGACGTAGACCCGGCTGAGGTATCCGCCCTCGCGCGGGATGTGGAGGATGTTGCCCGCCTCGGCATTGATCGCGCACTTGATGCGCCAGTCGGGGAAGTCGGTGTCGACCATGACGTCCATGACGCCCCAGGCGTGCTGCGACACATCGCCGACGTGCACCCTGCCGATCGCCGCACGAACCCCGCTGCGCGCACCGTCGCACCCGGCGACGTATTTCGCCCGTACGGTGCGCTCCTGCCCAGAGCGCTCGCCTGCCGTGTACCGCACCTGCACCTCGACGGGGTACTCGCCATGCTCGTGCACCGTGAGGCCGACGAACTCGACGCCGTAGTCGGGGACGATGCGACCCGGCCCGTGCGCCGCCGCTTCGGCGAAGTAGTCCAGCACCCGCGCCTGGTTCACGATCAGGTGCGGGAACTCGCTGATGTCGTAGGCATAGTCGGCCGTGCGCGAGGTCCGCACGATCCGGGTCGGGTCGTCAGGATCGGCGCCCCAGAAGTTCATCCACCCGATGTTGTAGGCCTCGGCGACGATCCGTTCGGCGAACCCGAACGCCTGGAACGTCTCGACGCTGCGCGGCTGGATGCCGTCGGCCTGACCCAGTTCGAGCCGGCCGGCGCGCTTCTCGATGAGCCGCGTGGTGACCGTCGGATACTGCGACATCTGCGCGGCCAGCAGCATGCCGGCCGGGCCCGAACCGACGATGAGCACGTCGATCTCGTCGGGCAGGTCATTCGGACGGTCGATCCCCCCGGCTGCGGCGGGGAGCACCCGCGGGTCACGGGAGACGTAGCCGTGGTGGTGGAACTGCATCGTCGTCGATCCCTTCCCGAATCAAGCCTTCGCGAGCCCGTAGATGGGGCTCTTCGCCTGCTCGGCCTCGTGGTCGGGGCCCAGCGGGATGCCGCTGCGGTCCTTCAGGAGGAGTGTCGCGATCAGTCCCAGCGCGGTCATGCCCGCGAGGTACCAGGTGACGGCGTCGGTCGATCCGGTCTGCTGCACGAGCGCCTGCGCGATGGTGGGGGCGAAGGCACCGCCGAGGATCGCGCCGATCGCGTAGGAGATCGAGACGCCCGAGAACCGGATCGATGCGGGGAACAGCTCGGTGTACAGGGCCGCCTGTGGCCCGTAGGTGAAGCCGAGCCCGGCGGTGAGGATCACGAGTCCGAGGGTCAGCATCCCGATGTCGCCGGTGTTCACCAGCGGGAACAGGAGGAAGACGCCGACCAGCTGCAGCACCCAGCCGATGAGGTAGGTGTTGCGGCGTCCGATCTTGTCACCGGTCCACCCCGCGATCCAGGTGAAGACCAGCCACGAGACACCCGAGACGGTGACCGCACCGAGCACCTCGGCGTTGGGCAGCCCGACGGGCCCGGCCGGGTCGGTCGCGTAGCGCTGCACGAACCCGCCGGTGGTCATGTATCCCACGGCGTTGTTACCGGCGAACACGAGCGCGGCGATCAGCACCAGCAGGGCGTGCTTGCGGAACAACTCGACGATCGGCATCCGGGTCTGCTCGCGCCGCTCGGCGAGTTCGGCGAACACCGGGCTCTCCTCGACGCGGCGACGGACGTAGTACCCGACCAGAATCAGCACGACCGACAGCAGGAACGGGATGCGCCAGCCCCACTCGAGGAACCAGGCCTCACCGGGCAGGTTCACCAGCGCCATGACACCCGAGGCCAGCAGCAGACCCAGCGGCACGCCGATCTGCGGCGACGCGCCGTAGAGGCTGCGCTTGTTTTTCGGGGCGTGCTCGACGGCCATGAGGACCGCGCCGCCCCACTCTCCGCCGGCCGAGATGCCCTGCATGATGCGCAGCAGGATGAGCAGGATGGGGGCGGCCAAGCCGATCATCGCGTAGGTGGGGAGCAGGCCCACGAGCGTGGTCGCCACCCCCATGAGGACGAGGGTGAGCATGAGCACGACCCGGCGGCCGTACTTGTCGCCGAAGTGGCCCGCCAGGAACGCACCGAGCGGACGGAACAGGAAGCTGATGCCGACCGTGAAGAACGAGAGAATCTGCGCGAACCCGTCACCCGCGGGGGCGAAGAACAGCTGGCCGAACACCAGGCCCGCGGCGAACGCGTAGATGAAGAAGTCGTACCACTCGACGGTGGTGCCGACGACGGTCGCGAACACGACGCGGCGGCGGTCGGTGGGTGATGCGATCGTGCCGGTGGGCGTGAACCCGTCGGGGATGGCGGATGGGGATTGTGCGCTCATGGGGCGACTCCTGTGTCGAGATGACGTCGTTGTCCGGGAAGGCGATTCGGTCTTGCCCGTTGAGACACGATCATATACGATTTCGAATACACCGCAAGAGCGAGGGAGCTCATGACCACCGAGAACGACACCACGACGGACCCGCGTTTCGCCGCGCTCCCCTGCCGGCCCGGAAAAATCGTCGCCGTCCACCTCAGCTACGAATCGCGCGCCGACCAGCGCGGCCGTCGCCCCGCTGCGCCTTCCTACTTCTTCAAAGCATCGAGCTCGGTCGCTGCCTCCGGCGGCACCGTCGAGCGCCCGGCCGGCACCGAACTGCTCGCCTTCGAGGGCGAGATCGCACTGGTGATCGGCACCGCCGGCCGCCGCATCCCGCTCGCACAGGCGTGGGATCACGTCGGGTGGGTGACCGCAGCCAACGACCTCGGGCTCTACGACCTGCGCGCGAACGACAAAGGCTCGAACGTCCGCTCCAAGGGCGGTGACGGCTTCACCCCGATCGGCCCACAGCTGATCGATGCCCGCACCGTCGACCCGGCAGGGCTGCGCGTGCGCACGTGGGTCGGCGAGGAGCTCGTGCAGGACGACACCGCGGCCGGGCTCATCTTCCCGCTCGCACAGTTCGTCGCCGACCTCTCCCAGCACTTCACCCTCGAGCGCGGCGACATCATCCTGACCGGAACACCGGCCGGCTCCTCGGTCATCGTGCCCGGCGATGTCGTGACCGTCGAAGTCGACGACCCCGCCACCGGCGCCACCAGCGGACGCCTGGTCACCACCGTCGTCGAGGGCGCGGATGCCGCGTTCGACGCGTCCATCGGATCCCTCCCCACCGTCGACGACACGCAGCGCGCCGAGGCCTGGGGGTCGGCGCCTCCCGTCGATGACGTTTCGTCTCGCTCCGCTCGCTCAACGACCGGGAGCCTCTCCCCCGCGCTGCGCGAGAAGCTGGAGCGCGTGCCTGTCGCGGGACTGTCGGCCCAGCTGCGCAAGCGCGGCATCGACAACGTCACGATCGACGGCGTCCGACCGCTGCATCCGGATGCCAAGCTCATCGGCACCGCCAAGACCCTCCGGTTCGTCCCCAACCGCGAAGACCTGTTCCGCTCCCACGGCGGCGGCTACAACGCGCAGAAGCGCGCCTTCGACGCCGTCGGCGATGGCGAAGTCATCGTCATCGAGGCGCGCGGCGAGTCCGGCTCGGGCACCCTCGGCGACATCCTCGCGATCCGCGCACACGCGAACGGCGCGGCCGGCATCGTGACCGACGGCGGCGTGCGAGACGCCGATGCCGTCACGGCCGTCGGCATCCCCGTGTACACGTCGGGCGCCCACCCCGCAGTCCTCGGCCGCAAGCACGTGCCGTGGGACCACGACATCACGATCGCGTGCGGCGGAACGACCGTGCAGCCCGGCGACGTGATCGTCGGTGACGCAGACGGCGTCATCGTCATCCCGCCCACCCTCGTCGAAGAAGTGGTCGACGCGGCGCTCGCCCAGGAGGACGAGGACGCGTGGATCGCGGCACGCGTCGCGGAAGGCCACCCGGTGGACGGCCTGTTCCCGATGAACGCCGACTGGCGCGCACGCTACGAGCAGGAGACGGGAGCCGGCGCATGAGCGACACCCTGATCGGCAGCAAGTCGCAGGTCGCGTACGACTGGATCCGCGAGCGTATCGCACGCCACGAGTTCAGCCCCGGCTACCGCCTCGTGCTGGGTTCGATCGCCGACGAACTGCAGATGAGCGTCGTGCCGGTGCGCGAAGCCATCCGCCGCCTCGAAGCCGAGCATCTCGTCACGTTCGAGAAGAACGTGGGCGCCCGGGTATCCGTCGTCGACGAAGACCAGTACATCTACACGATGCAGACCCTCGGCCTGCTCGAGGGGTACGCGACCGGCCTCGCCGCGCCGCACGTCACCGCAGACGACCTGGCGCGCGCCACGAAGGTCAACGAGCGGATGCACCGACTGCTCGACCATTTCGACGCGCACGCGTACACCCAGCTGAACCAGCAGTTCCACAGCATCCTGTTCGCGCCGTGCCCGAATCCGCACATCCTCGACCTCGTCGACCGTGCGTGGTCGCGGCTGGCCGGCCTGCGCGATACGTCGTTCTCCCTGATCCCCGGGCGCCCGCAGCACTCGGTGGAGGAGCACGATCAGATCCTCGACCTCATCCGCGACGGCGCGGACCCGGTCGAGATCGAGCTGCTCACCCGTACCCACCGCATGCGCACGCTGGACGCGTTCCTTGCCGCGCGGCACCCCGACACCCACGACACCGACACCGACACCGACTCGGAGGCATCATGACCGACACCACCGCCCCGGCACTCGATCAGCGTCACGTGCCGGCCGACCTGCCCGAGCGCATCCAGCACTACATCGATGGCGCGTTCGTCGACTCGCTCGATGGCGACACGTTCGACGTGCTCGAGCCGGTCACCAACGAGGTGTACGTCACCGCCGCCGCCGGCAAGAAGGCCGACATCGAGCGGGCCGTCGCCGCCGCCAAGCGCGCGTTCGACGAGGGCCCGTGGCCGCGGATGCTGCCGCGCGAGCGCTCGCGCGTGCTGCACCGGATCGCAGACATCGTCGAGTCCCGCGACGCACGGCTGGCCGAGCTCGAGTCGTTCGACTCCGGTCTGCCGATCACGCAGGCCCTCGGCCAGGCCCGCCGCGCGGCCGAGAACTTCCGGTTCTTCGCCGACCTGATCGTCGCGCAGGCCGACGACACCTTCAAGGTGCCCGGCCGTCAGATCAACTACGTCAACCGCAAGCCGATCGGCGTCGCAGGACTCATCACGCCCTGGAACACGCCCTTCATGCTCGAGTCCTGGAAGCTCGGCCCGGCGCTCGCGACCGGCAACACCGTCGTGCTCAAGCCCGCCGAGTTCACGCCGCTGTCCGCGTCGCTGTGGGCCGGCATCTTCGAAGAGGCGGGCCTGCCCCAGGGCGTGTTCAACCTCGTGAACGGCCTCGGTGAAGACGCCGGCGACGCGCTCGTGAAGCACCCCGATGTGCCGCTGATCTCGTTCACCGGCGAGAGCCGCACCGGGCAGATCATCTTCGGCAACGCCGCGCCGTACCTCAAGGGCCTGTCGATGGAACTCGGCGGCAAGAGCCCGGCGATCGTCTTCGCCGACGCCGACCTGGATGCCGCGATCGACGCGACCATCTTCGGTGTCTTCTCGCTCAACGGCGAACGCTGCACCGCCGGCAGCCGCATCCTCGTGCAGCGCGACATCTACGACGAGTTCGTGGAGCGCTATGCCGCGCAGGCCCAGCGGGTGAAGGTCGGCTACCCGCACGACCCCGACACCGAAGTCGGCGCGCTCGTGCACCCCGAGCACTTCGCGAAGGTCATGAGCTACGTCGAGATCGGCAAGGGCGAGGGCCGCCTCGTCGCCGGCGGCGGCCAGCCCGAGGGCTTCGCGTTCGGCAACTTCGTCGCACCCACCGTGTTCGCCGACGTGTCGCCGGATGCCCGCATCTTCCAGGAGGAGATCTTCGGTCCGGTCGTCGCGATCACCCCGTTCGACACCGACGAGGAGGCACTGGCCCTCGCCAACAACACGAACTACGGCCTCGCCGCCTACGTGTGGACCAACGACCTCAAGCGCGCCCACAACTTCGCGCAGTCGATCGATGCCGGCATGGTCTGGCTCAACTCGAACAACGTGCGGGACCTCCGCACCCCGTTCGGCGGCGTGAAGGCGTCCGGCCTCGGCCACGAGGGCGGCTACCGCTCGATCGACTTCTACACCGACCAGCAGGCCGTGCACATCACGCTCGGCAAGGTCCACAACCCCACCTTCGGCAAGAACTGACCCGCGAGACGACGAGCAAGGACGCTGACATGACACACCGCGACGGCATGACCCTCACTTCCTCCGGGTTCTACGTGAGCCAGGAGGCCCCCATCGAGGCGGCGAACGCCTTCCCCACCCCGACGAGCCCGGCCCCCGACATCCTGCGGTGCGCCTACATGGAGCTGATCGTCACCGATCTGGCGGCATCCCGTCAGTTCTACGTCGACATCCTCGGGCTGTATGTGACGTCGGAGGACGACGAGGCGATCTACCTGCGGTCCACCGAGGAGTTCATCCACCACAACCTCGTGCTGCGCAAGGGGCCGGTCGCGGCCGTCGCAGCGTTTTCGTACCGCGTGCGCACGCCCGAAGACCTCGACACTGCGGTCGCGTTCTTCACCGAACTCGGATGCCGCGTCGAACGCCGCCCCGAGGGATTCACGAAGGGCATCGGCGACTCGGTGCGCGTCGAGGACCCGCTCGGCTTTCCGTACGAGTTCTTCCACCAGACCGAGCACGTGGAGCGGATGTCGTGGCGCTACGACGTGCACATCCCCGGCGAGCTGGTGCGGCTGGATCACTTCAACCAGATCACCCCCGATGTGCCGCGCGCCGTCAAGTACATGCAGGACCTCGGCTTCCGCGTCACCGAAGACATCCAGGACGAAGAAGGCACTGTCTACGCGGCATGGATGCGGCGCAAGCCCACCGTGCACGACACCGCCATGACCGGCGGCGACGGCCCGCGCATGCACCACGTGTGCTTCGCGACGCACGAGAAGCACAACATCCTCGCGATCTGCGACAAGCTCGGCGCCCTGCGCCGCTCCGACGCGATCGAGCGCGGGCCGGGCCGCCACGGCGTCTCCAACGCGTTCTACCTGTACCTGCGCGACCCCGACGGGCACCGCGTCGAGGTGTACACGCAGGACTACTACACCGGCGACCCCGACAACCCCGTCGTCACGTGGGACGTGCACGACAACCAGCGCCGCGACTGGTGGGGCAACCCCGTCGTGCCCAGCTGGTACACCGACGGCAGCCTCGTGCTCGACCTCGACGGCAACCCGCAGCCGGTCATCGCCCGCACCGACTCGTCGGAGATGGCGGTCACGATCGGCGCCGACGGCTTCAGCTACACCCGCCCCGACGACACGGAGGCGATGCCGGAGTGGAAGCAGGGCGAGTACAAGCTCGGCAACCAGCTCTGATCATGCTCGACCCGCAAACCATCGACACGATCGCGGCGGAACTCGCCGAGGCCGACCGCACGCACGGGATCATCCCGCGCATCACGGCGCGCTACCCCGAGGCGACCGTCGAGGACTCGTATGCGATCCAGGGGGTGTGGCGCGACCGCATGATCGAGTCCGGCCGCACCCTCGTCGGCCGTAAAATCGGGCTCACCTCGAAGGCGATGCAGCAGGCGACCGGCATCGCCGAACCCGACTACGGCGTCATGTTCGACGACACCGTCTGGCAGGACGGGGCGGAGATCCCCGTCGACCTGTTCTCGAATGTGCGCATCGAGGTCGAACTCGCCTTCGTGCTGAAGACACCGCTCGAGGGCCCCGACTGCACGTTGGCGGACGCCCTGGCCGCGACCGACTACGTGGTGCCGGCGCTGGAGATCCTCAACTCCCACATCGAGATGGAGGGTCGCACGATCGTCGACACGATCAGCGACAACGCGGCCTACGGGGGCATGGTGCTCGGCGCCACCCGCAAGCGCGTCGACGAGGTCGACCTGCCGTGGGTGCCGGGCGTGCTCAGCCGCAACGGGGAGATCGAGGAGACCGGCGTGGCGGCCGGCGTACTCGGCAATCCCGCCACCGGCGTGGCGTGGCTGGCGAACAAGTTCCACCAGCACGGTGCAAGACTCGAGGCGGGCGAGATCATCCTCGCCGGCTCGTTCACGCGACCCATGTGGGTGCAGCGCGGCGACACCGTCCACTGCGACTACGGACCGATGGGAACCATCACATGCCGCTTCGTCTGACCTTCCGCGATCGTCTCTCCGCCGCCGACCGCCCCCTGGCAGGGCTGTGGACGTGCTCCGGGTCACCGCTGGCGGCCGAGATCCTCGCCGGCGCCGGCATGGACTGGATGCTCATCGACATGGAGCACTCCCCCCTCGACCTGCAGACGGTGCTCGCGCAGCTGCAGGCGATCGCGGCGTACGACACCACACCCGTCGTGCGGGTGCCGGTCGGCGACGTCGCGACGATCAAGCAGGTGCTCGACCTCGGCGCGCAGAACATCCTCGTGCCGATGATCTCCACCGCCGAAGAGGCAGAAGCCGTCATACGGGCAGTGCGGTACCCGCCGCGCGGCGTGCGCGGTGTCGGCTCGGCGCTGGCCCGCTCGGCCCGGTGGAACCGCGTCGACGACTACCTCACGAACACGGACGCCTACGTGTCGGTCTTCGTGCAGGTCGAAACCGCCCAGGGCGTCGACAACGCCGAAGCCATCGCGGCGGTCGACGGTGTCGACGGCGTCTTCGTCGGCCCGAGCGACCTCGCAGCGTCCATGGGGCTGATCGGACAGCAGACGCATCCTGATGTCGTGGCCGCCGTGCGCCGCGCGTTCGACGGCATCCGCGCCGCCGGCACGCCCGCCGGGGTCAACGCCTTCGATCCTGCAGCCGCCGACGCGTACGTCGAGGCCGGCGCATCCTTCCTGCTGGTCGGCGCCGACGTCGCGATGCTGGCCCGCGCCTCAGAGGCGCTCGCCGCCCGCTGGATCCCCGCATCCGACAACAGCACCCGCGCATCGTACTGACGAGCCCGCCGCACGAACAACCCCGCGAATGATGCTCGGACGCCGTGCGAACCTAGGGACATGAAGCGCGACGTGCACAGCCGCATCACCCTGTCGATCAGCGAGCCCGCCGATCTCGTGTTCGCCATCGCCGTGGCGGATGCCTACGACCCCGGCTCGGAGCGGATCACCGCGACCGTCGACGGGCAGCCGGTCGCAGTGCGGGAGCTGCCCGATGCACACGGCGGCCGGCTGCACCGCGTTCAGCCCACGGCCGGAACACTCGAGGTCGTCTACGACGCTTCCGTTTCGAGCCCGGGCTCGCCGCAGATCACCACTCCGACCGATCTGCTGGTCGCCACCCGTCCCAGCCGCTACGCCGAGTCCGACCGACTCGCCGCGACGGCCTTCTCGGCGTTCGGCGACCTCGAGCCCGCACGCGAACTGCTGCTCGCCGTATCGTCCTGGGTCGGCACCCGCTTGACGTATGTGCCCGGCTCGTCGCTGCCCACCGACGGTGCGGTGGAGACCCTGCTGGCGCGTAAGGGCGTCTGCCGGGACTACGCGCACCTGTGCGTCGCGCTGCTGCGCGCCTGCGGCGTGCCGGCGCGGCTGGTCTCCGTCTACGCACCCGGACTGGATCCCATGGATTTCCACGCCGTCGCGGAGGCCTGGGTCGACGGCCGCTGGTGCGTCGTCGATGCCACTGCCCTTGCGCCCCGGCAGAGCCTGGTGCGCATCGCGACCGGTCGGGATGCCGCAGACACCGCGTTCCTGAACGTCATCTCCGGCCGGTGCGAGTTGATCGACATGGAGGTCACCGCCGTCGCCGACGAGCTGCCCACCGATGATCTGGACGAACTCGTCACCATCAGCTGACACGTCGACTCAGTGCGGCCACGCAAGTGCTGACGGTGCTGTCGGCGGCATCCGCCGCGCTCGGCTTCTTCGTCGTCCTCGGCTGACCCCGCTCGGGCCCTGCCGCAGGGCGGCGCGACGTGGCACAGTTGTGGCATGAAGTCGTGGATCGTCCGGTTCGTGTCGCTGTACGTGTTCAACGTCGTCGTGCTGCTGCTGATCGGGCTGCTCACGCCGGCGCGCGTCGGGTGGGCCGCCGTCGTCGCCGCACTCGTGCTGACGCTCATCGAGCTGTTCGTGACGCCGCTCATCAAGCGCATGTTCACGGCGTTCGCGCGCACCGACCGTCGCCGTACGAAGGTCGGAGAATGGCTCGTCCAGCTCGTCGTCGCCCTCGCGGTCGCCTTCGCAGTGTGGCTGCTCACGCTTTGGCTCACCCCGGTGAACGCGGGCGGCAGCTGGTTCTGGGCGTACATCCTGCCACCGGTGATCATCTCGATCGGCTGGCTCGTCTACGCCAAGGTCGTCGGCCGCGTCGAGACCGAGGCGGGTTCGCTGTACGACCGCGCCGAAGCCGGCATCCGCGGACGCAAGAGCACGCCGGCTGCGACCGCCCCCTCCGCCGCAGCGCGGGAGGGGCGCGCCGAGCTCAACGACGGCCTCACCGCCGAACAGCGCCGCATGCTCGACGAGCTCGGCGGCTGAGCGCATGACGAGGGTGTAACAAAGCGTCGCTCGCGGCGCCCCAGTGACGTCAGGACGCGAGAGGATGGATGCGGCGCGTCGCACCGCACCGGTCCGCGCCAGGATTCCGGAGGCCCACATGTCGCGCATCGTCCTGCGTACCGCCCTTGTCGCCGCGGCGGCGACCACCGCCCTGCTGCTCGCCGGCTGCGCCACCTCGACGCCCGCCGAGGACACCACGCCGACGCCCGGTGAGGCCGCGGCGCCCGCACTCGAAGGCCTCGTCACCGAGGGCAAGCTCACGATCGCCACGGGTGAGACCGCGTACTACCCGTACGTGATCGACGACGACCCGAGCTCGGGAGAGGGCTTCGAAGCCGCCGTCGCCTACGCCGTCGCCGACAAGCTCGGCTTCGCCGCCGACGACGTCGAGTGGGTGCGCACGAGCTTCGAATCCGCGATCGCGCCTGGGCCGAAGTCGTTCGACTTCAACATCCAGCAGTACACGATCACCGAAGAGCGGGAGCAGGCCGTCGACTTCTCGTCGCCGTACTACGCGTCGAGCCAGGCGGTCGTCGCGATCAAGGGCAGCGCCGCCGACGGCGCCGACTCGATCGCCGAACTGAAGGATCTGACGCTGGGCGCCATGACCGGCTCGACCAGTGCCACGACGCTCGCCGAGGCGATCGCGCCGAACGTGACCCCCAAGCTGTACGCGAGCAACGAGGATGCCGTCGCAGCCCTCCAGGCGAACCAGATCGACGCGATCGTGCTCGACCTCCCCACCGCCTACTATGCGACGGGCGTCTACATCGAGGACTCGTTCATCGTGGGCGAACTGCCCGCCGCCGGCGTCCCCGACGAGTGGGGTCTGCTGCTGGCCAAGGACTCCCCCCTCACCGACGCCGTCACCGCCGCCGTCGACGAGTTGCGCGAGGACGGCACGCTCGATGCCATCACCGAGGAATGGCTCGGATCGGGCCAGGGCGTGACCCTGCTCGAGTGACCGCGCTAGCGTTCCAGGGGTGACCACCGACATCGCGCGCGAACCCAGCGCGCTCGAGCTCGACCGCAGGCGCTTCCGACGTGGGCGCGAACGCCGCTCGGTGCTCATCGCCGTGGCATCCACCCTCGCCTTCGCGGCGATCGTGTGGGTGACGGTGATCAACACCGAGGGGTGGGCGAAGGTCCAGCAGACCTTCTTCGACCTCGACGTCGCACTGCAGGCGCTGCCGAAGGTGTGGGACGGGTTCCTCATCAACCTGCAGGTGCTCGGCATCTCGGTGTTCACGGTCGCCGCCGTGGCGCTCGCCGTCGCGCTGCTGCGCACACTGCGCGGGCCGGTGTTCTTTCCGCTGCGGGTGCTCGCCGCCGGGTACACCGACCTGTTCCGCGGCATCCCGTTCATCATCGTGCTGTACCTGGTCGGCTTCGGGCTGCCGACGGTGACGAACACCCGCATCCCCGAAGTGCTGCTGGGCGTCATCGCCGTCACCCTCACCTACTCGTCGTACGTGGCCGAGGTGATCCGCGCCGGCATCGAGGCGGTGCACCCGTCGCAATGGCTCGCCGCCCGCGCGCTCGGACTCGGCTACGTGCAGACGCTGCGGCGCGTCATCCTGCCGCAGGCGCTGCGCAAGATGACCCCGCCGCTCATGAACGACTTCATCTCGATGCAGAAGGATGTCGGACTCATCTCGATCCTGGGCGCGATCGACGCGATCGCGGGTGCCCGGTCGGTCACGTCGCTCACCTACAACTTCACGCCGTACGTCGTGGCGGCGGTGCTGTTCGTGCTGCTGGCGATCCCGACGATCCGCCTCACCGACTGGTACACGGCGCGACTTCGGGCACGCGAGCAGACGGGGGCGATCGTGTGAGTGCCGTGCTGCGGGCCGAGGGGCTGTGGAAGTCGTTCGGCGACAACGCCGTGCTGCGCGGGGTGGATGTCGCGCTCGACGCGCACGAGGTCGTCGCGCTCATCGGCGCAAGCGGGTCGGGCAAATCGACGCTGCTGCGTTGTCTCGGGCTGCTGGAGCCAATCGACGACGGACAGATCTGGCTCGGCGACGAGGACATCTCCGACCCGCGAATCGACGCGAACCGGGTGCGGGCACGGTTCGGGGCCGTGTTCCAGAGCTACAACCTCTTTCCGCACCTGTCGGTGCTCGCCAACGTCACCCTCGCGTCGCGGGTCGTGCACAAGCGGTCGAAGCAGGATGCCGAGGCCCGCGCGCTCGAGCTGCTCGACCGCATCGGACTCGCCGACTTCGCCAAGGCCCACCCCGATCGCCTCTCCGGCGGGCAGCAGCAGCGCGCCGCGATCGTGCGGGCGCTCGCGACCGACCCCGAAGTGCTGCTGCTCGACGAGATCACCTCGGCGCTCGACCCCGAACTCGTCGGCGAGGTGCTCGAACTCGTCCGTCAGCTCGCCGACGACGGCCGCACGATCCTGATGGCCACGCACGAAATGGCCTTCGCACGTGACGTCGCCGACCGTGTGGTGTTCCTCGATCAGGGCGTCATCGTCGAGCAGGGCACGCCTGCCGAGGTCTTCGGCGCACCGCGCGAGGCTCGCACCCGCGCCTTCCTCTCCCGCTTCACCGGCTGACACTGCGCAAGTCAACCTGTTGACTCACGGCGAGTCAACTGGTTTACTCATGGCATGGCCGACCGCATCACCGTCACGCTCCACGAACTCGTCGCCGAGCTCGACCTCTACGCCGACGACTACCTGCAGCGCCACCACGGCATCTCGTTCAATCTCTTCGAGACGCTCGCCGTGCTCGTCGAGAAGGCGCCGATCGACATCACGGGTCTCGCTCGCTGCCTGCGCATCACGAAGGCGGCCGTCAGCAAGCGCCTCCCCCACCTGATCAGCGACGGCTGGATCTCAGCATCCCCAGGTCAGGGCCGGCAGATCATCCTCGCGCCGTCCGAGCAGACGATCGCGCTCGTCCGCGACGCGGGCGGCGAGCTCGAGGCGCACTTCGCAGCGATGCTCGCCGACCCGCGCGTGACCGCCGCGCCCGGCGCGGTCTCGCCGACGACACTCAACAACCAGCTGTCGGCACTCACCGACATCGTGATCGAAAAGGGCCAACGCACATGAACACTCGCATCCTCGTCATCATCGGCACACCGCTGCCCGACACCTACAACCACGCGCTCGCCCACGCCTACGCGACCGCCGCGACCGGCGCCGGTGCCGACGTGCGGGTGATCGACCTGGCAACGGACCCGATCCCCGACCACCCGCGCAGTCGCGATCAGCTGCGTGCACCGCGCAGCGAAGCCGACCGGGCGCTCGACCCCGATGTCGCCCGTTACCTCGATGACGTGCGGTGGGCCGAACACATCGCGGTCTTCCATCCGCAGTGGTGGGGAACCGCGCCCGCCGCACTGAAGGCGTTCATCGACCGTGTGTTCCTCTCGGGAGCGGCATTCCGCTACCGCGAGGGCAGTGCCATCTCCGAGCGGCTGCTCACCGGCCGCACCGGACGCATGGTCATGACGATGGACTCGCCGCGCTGGTGGAACCGCCTCGTCTACCGCGGCGCAGCCGAAGCCGCACTCACTCGCGCGACCTTCCGATACTGCGGCGTCCGCACCCTCGGCATCACGCGGCTGAGCCCGATCCGCCTCGGCGACGAGCGCCGCCGGCGCGACTGGATCGACCAGCTCGCGCGCCTCGGCGCCCGCGACGGGGCCCGGCCGGCGCGCACTGCACCGCCGGCATCCACCTCAACCCCCGACACCGCCGCCGTCGGCGCACGCTGAGCGGGCCCGGCGCTCAGCCGGCGAGACGCTCGGCAGTCTCGACGACGTTCGCGACCAGCAGGGCGCGGGTCATCGGACCGACGCCGCCGGGGTTCGGCGACAGCCACCCGGCGACCTCTGCGACGGCGGGGTCGACGTCGCCGGCGAGCTTCGCCTTGCCCGACTCGGTCGTGCCGACGCGGGTCACACCGACGTCGAGCACGGCGGCACCGGGCTTGATCCACTCGGCCTGCACGAGGTGCGGCTGGCCGACGGCTGCGACGACGATGTCCGCGCGCGACACCTCGGCGGCGAGATCGGGCGTTCGGGAGTGGGTCAGGGTGACCGTGGCATCGGTACCCTTGCGGGTCAGCAGCAGCCCGAGCGGGCGGCCCACTGTGATGCCGCGCCCGATCACGGTCACGTGCTTGCCGGCGATCTCGACCCCGTGGCGCGTCAGCAGCTCGATGATGCCCGCGGGCGTGCACGGCAGGGGCGCCGCGACTGCGGTGCGCGGGTCGACGCCCAGCACGAGGCGGCCGAGGTTCGTCGGGTGCAGGCCGTCGGCATCCTTCGCGGGGTCGACGAGTTCGAGGATCGCGTTCTCGTCGACGCCCTTCGGCAGCGGCAGCTGCACGATGAACCCGGTCACGGCGGGGTCGGCGTTCATGCCGCGCACGGCATCCGCGATCTCGTCCTGCGTCGCAGTCGCGGGCAGCTCGACCGAGATCGACGCGACACCGACCTCGGCGCAGTCGCGGTGCTTGCCCGTGACGTACGAGCGGGATGCCGGGTCGTCGCCGACCAGCAGCGTGCCGAGCCCGGGAACGATCCCCCGCTCGGCGAGCGCGGCCACGCGAACCCGCAGTTCGTCCTTGATGGCCGCCGCGGTCGCGACGCCGTCGAGCTTCTGAGCCGTCATGTCGTTCCTTCTCTCTGAGCCGAATCCCGCGAGAGAACACCTGCGCGCCGAGAGATCGGGTGAAACCCGTCGCCTCGGCGGCCTGATGTTCTCTCGCGGTCCAGTCGCGGGTTACTGCTGCAGGTCGGGGTACAGCGGGAAGGCGGATGCCAGGGCGTCGACGCGGGCACGCAGTGCGTCAAGGTCAGCACCGGGCTGCAGCGCGAGCGCGATGACGTCGGCGACCTCGGTGAATTCGGCGTCGCCGAACCCGCGGGTCGCGAGCGCGGGCGTGCCGATGCGCAGGCCCGAGGTGACCATCGGCGGGCGCGGGTCATTGGGCACGGCGTTGCGGTTGACGGTGATGTGGATCTCGTGCAGCAGGTCTTCGGCCTGCTTGCCGTCGATCTCGGCGTCGCGCAGGTCGACGAGCACGAGGTGCACGTCGGTGCCGCCGGAGCGCACCGCGATGCCGGCGCCGGCGACGTCGGGCTGTGCGAGGCGCTCAGCGAGAATCGCCGCACCGCGCACGACGCGCTCCTGACGCTCCTTGAACTCCGGCGTGCCGGCGAGCTTGAAGGCGGTCGCCTTCGCGGCGATCACGTGCATGAGCGGGCCGCCCTGCTGACCCGGGAAGACGGCCGTGTTGATCCCCTTCGCGATGTCGGCATCGTTGGTGAGGATGAAGCCCGAGCGCGGGCCGCCGATCGTCTTGTGCACGGTCGAGCTCACGACGTGGGCGTGCGGCACGGGCGAGGGGTGCAGGCCCGCGGCGACGAGCCCGGCGAAGTGTGCCATGTCGACCCACAGCAACGCACCGACCTCGTCGGCGATGGCACGGAACGCGGCGAAGTCGAGCTGGCGGGGGTAGGCCGACCAGCCGGCGATGATGACCTTCGGCTTGTGCTCGATGGCGAGGCTGCGCACCTCGTCCATGTCGATGACGCTCGTCTCGGGGTTCACGCCGTACGCGACGATGTTGTAGAGACGGCCCGAGAAGTTGATCTTCATGCCGTGGGTGAGGTGGCCGCCGTGGTCGAGCGAGAGACCGAGCAGCGTGTCGCCGGGGCGGGCGATCGCGTGCAGCACGGCAGCATTGGCCGAGGCGCCGGAGTGGGGCTGGACGTTGGCGAACTCGGCGCCGAACAGGTCCTTGGCGCGGGCGATCGCGAGCTCTTCGGCGACGTCGACCTCTTCGCAGCCGCCGTAGTAGCGACGGCCGGGGTAGCCCTCGGCGTACTTGTTGGTGAGCACCGAGCCCTGCGACTGCAGCACCGAGACGGGTACGAAGTTCTCGGACGCGATCATCTCGAGGAAGGTGCGCTGGCGGTTCAGCTCGCGCTCGAGCACCTCGGCGATCTCGGGGTCGACCTCGGACAGCGGGGCGTTGAAGTGGGGATCGGTCACGTTCTCTCCTGACGACGGGTTTGAGGATGCAGGTGCCGTCGCGCGCGGCGGCGTCTCGAACCCGACCCAGGCGTGCGGTCGAATGCCGTGTCGGTCGCTCCCCGGTGGTGGCCCACCTCAACGCCAGTCGCGACGGGTTCGAGCATACCGGATCGACCGCCGCTCTCACCGGTCGATCGAGCCCGCCACACCCGGCCCGCTGTGGCGGCGGAGCGGCATTGCGTTCACCGCGCTGCCCGTGGTGGACTGGGCGACCGAATGACGACACTCATCCATTCCGTCCGCCTCGTCGACGACGGCGCCGAGCACGACGACGCGTGGATCGCGTTCGACGGCGGTGTCGTCGCGGCTCGCGGCATGGGTGACGGATGGCGCACGAACCGCGCGGATGCCGTGGTCGACGGCGCCGGTCTCGTGCTGACGCCGGGGTTCATCGACATCCACACGCACGGAGGCGGGGGCGCGGCGTTCGACGATGGCGCGGACGCGATCGCCGTCGCTCGCGACCTGCATCGCACCCACGGCACGACCCGTTCGGTGATCTCGCTCGTGACGGCCTCGATCGAGCACCTCAGCGAACGCGTTGCGCTGATCGCCGACCTCGCCGAACGCGACCACACGATTCTCGGCAGCCACCTGGAGGGCCCGTTCCTCGAGCCGGCCTTCAGGGGTGCGCACACCGAAGCGCTGCTGCGGGCGCCGGACGCCGATGCGATCTCGCGCCTGCTCGACGCCGGCCGCGGCACGATCCGGCAGGTCACGCTCGCACCCGAACGCGACGGCGCGATGGATGCCATCGGCCGATTGGTCGCGGCGGGCACCGCCGTCGCGGTCGGTCACACCGCAGCGACGGCAGCGCAAGCCCGTGCCGCGTTCGACGCCGGCGCGACGCTGCTGACCCATGCGTTCAACGCGATGCCCGGCATCCATCACCGGGCGCCGGGACCGGTCGTCGCGGCGATGTCGGATGCCCGCGTGACCCTCGAACTCATCGCCGACGGCGTGCACGTGCACCCCGATGTCATGACGCTCGCCTTCGCGGGCGCGCCCGGCCGCATCGCACTGGTCACCGATGCGATGGCCGCCGCCGGCGCGGCAGACGGGGCGTATACGCTCGGCGGGCTCGCCGTCACGGTCGCCGATGGCACGGCCCGGCTCGCCGACAGCGGTGCGATCGCCGGGTCGACGCTCACGCAGGATGCCGCATTGCGTCGCATCGTCGAGATCGGCGTGCCACTGCCCGATGCCGTCGCCGCCGTGACCGCGGTACCCTCGCGCGCGATCGGTGTCGAGGACCGGTTCGGTTCGCTCGCCGTGGGCCGCGCGGCCGATGCCGTGCTGCTCGACGGACGCCTCGCCGTGCGTACCGTGTGGGTGGACGGCGCGCGCGTCTGACGGCGGTCCGTCTGCTGCCTGCGGAGTGAGCCGTAGACTGGAAGACATGGCAGATCTGCCCCACGTCTCCCCCGCGAAACCTGCCGAACCGCTCCCCGCAGACGCGCAGCCGGCCGGAACCCGGCCTGCGCTGACCGCGGTCGACCTGCTCGCCTTCCTGTGCGAACTGTTCGCGTTCTTCACGTTCGCCGTCTGGGGCTTCACGGCGTGGCCGTTCCCGTGGAACATCGTCGTCGGCATCGGCGCGCCCATCGTCGCGATCCTCGTCTGGGCGCTGTTCGTCTCGCCGCGCGCGGTCATTCCCGTGCACCCCTTCGTGCGGGCCCTCGTCGAACTGCTCGTCTACGCCGCCGCCACGATCGTGTGGTGGTCGGCCGGTCAGGCATGGATCGGCATCGCGTTCGCCGTCGTCGCCGTCACGGTCGGCCTCATCGCCGGTCGACGCCGCCTCACCGCATGAGCGACGACGCGATCCTCACCCTCCTGCGCGAGGCGCTGAGCGACCGCGTCGACACCACGCCGGCGACCCTCGACGCCGCGCGCGCCGACAAGTCGGGCCATGCGGCGGCGGGCGCTCCGCTGGCGGTCGTGCACGCGCGCTCCATCGACGACGTGCAGCACACGATGCGCATCGCCCACCGCACCGGCACACCTGTCGTCACGCGCGGCGCCGGTACGGGCCTCGCCGGCGGCGCCAACGCCGGGGCGGGCGAGATCGCACTGTCGGTGCGCGGCATGGACCGCATCCTCGAGGTGCGGCCCGATGATCTGCTCGCCGTCGTCGAACCCGGCATCATCAACGCCGACCTCAACAACGTCCTGGCGGCAGACGGGCTGTGGTGGGCACCCGATCCCGCCAGCCGCGCGATCTCGACGGTGGGCGGCAACATCGCCACCGGCGCGGGCGGTCTGCTGTGCGCGAAGTACGGCGTCGTGCGCGATGCGGTCCTCGGCGTCGACGTCGTGCTCGCCGACGGCACGCTGGTGCGGTTCGGGCACCGCAGCGTCAAGGGAGTCACGGGGCTCGATCTGACGTCGCTCATGATCGGATCCGAAGGCACCCTCGGCGTCATCGTCGGCGCCACCCTCAAGCTGCGCCGACGCGTGCCGGGCCATGCGCGCACGCTCACGGCCACGTTCCCAGACGTGCGCGCAGCAGCCGTCGCCTCCGCCGCCGTCACCGCGTCGGGCGTGCAGCCGGCGATCATGGAGCTGATGGATGCCGCATCCCTCGCCGCCGTCCACGCATTGCTCGAACTCCCCGCGCCGACGCCGGGCGAAGCCCAACTGACCGTGCAGACCGACGGTCCCGCAGCGGATGCCGAGGCTGAGTCGATCGCCGCGACCCTCGCCGCGGCGGGCGGGCTCGTGCGACTGGCCGCCGACCAAGCCGAGGGCGAGCGGCTGCTCGCGATCCGACGCTCCATGCACCCGGCGATGGAGACGCTCGGCACGACGCTCATCGAAGACGTCTCGGTGCCGCGCAGCATGCTGCCGGCGATGTTCGACGAGATCGCGCGCGTCGAACGCGAGCACGGCCTGCCGATCCCCACGGTCTGTCACGCCGGCGACGGCAACCTGCACCCGAACTTCGTCTTCGACGGCCCCGACGTGCCCGAAGAGGTGTGGCACGCAGCCGATGACCTGTTCCGGTCCGCGCTGCGCCTCGGCGGCACCCTCACGGGCGAACACGGCATCGGCGTGCTGAAGCGCCGCTGGCTCGCTGACGAACTCGGCGATGACCAGTGGCGCCTGCAGCGCGAGATCACGCGGGTGTTCGACCCGACCGGCATCCTCAATCCCGGCAAGGTCTTCACACACTGAACGGGATCAGCCGTTGAGGATGGCCTCGATCGCGGCGTCCAACTCGGTCGCGATCTCGGTGACGTCGCCGCCCTGCGCGATCTTCACGAGCGCGTCCGGGATCAGCTGGGCCTTCTCGACCTCACCCCAGTTGGGGCTGGCCGGGGTGCCCTTCGAGTTGGCCAGTGCCGCCGCCTGCGCCTGAGCCGACGGGGTGTCGGGCAGGAACTCGGCGGCCGAGACGGTCGCGGGGACCAGACCCTGCGCGGCCATCAGCTTCTGGTACCCCTCGGAGAGCATGATCTTCATCGCTGCCTTGGCCTTGCCCTGCGAGTCGCTCTTGAAGGGGATGGCGATGGTCGAGCCGCCCGCCAAGATCGGAGCCGTCTCGCCGGCGCTCGCGCCGGGCAGTGCGAAGGCGTTCAGGTCCTTGGCGTAGGTGTCGGGGCAGCCCTTCGAGACCTCTTCGCCGGCGGCCTCGTCGCCCCACGGCCATGCACCGGTCAGGTTGCCCTCGGCCCATGCGGGGCTGGAGAGGAAACCGACCTCGCCGGCGCAGAACGCGATGTTGCCGAGGCGCTCGTTGCCGTCGACGGGCGCGACGGAGGCGTTCTCGTACACGTCCTGCAGCATCTCGAGGCCCTTGACGGACTCGGCGCTGGAGAGCTGCGCATCCCAGGTCTCGCCGTCCTGCACGGCGATCTCGCCGCCGCCTGCCCACACGTAGGGAAGCGCGTTGTACCAGTCCTTGCCCGGGGCGAAGATGCCCGAGACGGTGTCGGACTTGAGCTCCTTGCCCTTCGCGACGTACTCCTCGAGGGTCGTCGGCAGGGTGTCGCCGACGACCTGCGGAGTGTAGAAGATGACACGGCCGCTTGCGTAGTATGGCGCCGCGTAGAAGGACCCGTCGAGGGTGCCGGCGTCGACCAGGCCACTCAGCAGGTCGTCGCCACCGAGTTCTTCCTTGATGTCGGTGAGGTCGAGCAGCAGACCGGCGTCTGCGAAGCCGATGGCCTGCGTGTTGCGGAACTCGACGACGTCGGGTGCGTCGTTGGACGAAAGGGCTGCCGTGTAGGTGTTGTCGGTGTCGTCCCAGGTCTTCTCTTCGATCGTGAGGGCCCAGCCCTCGTTCGCGGCTTCGAAGGTCTCCTTGAGGTAGTCACGGGCGGTGTCGGGGGTGTCGGATCCGACCAGCCAGACCGTGAGCTCACCGGTTGCCGCGTCGGTCTTTTCCGGGGCAGCGTTGCCCCCGGTCGAACAACCCGCGAACACGACAGCCGATGCGCCGAGCAGCGCGAACGCTCCCAGCTTCTTGTTCATGGTGGATCCTTTGTTCTTCTTGGTTCCCCAGGGGACGCACCCATCCGGCCGACGCAACCATTCGCCCCACTTCACGAGGGGTGTTTGTAAGACTGTTACATGCAGGCGGCAGGATCGTAGCCGGATCGAGTCCATTTCTCGGCATTCGCACGGTTGCGCTCCTCTACCATGGATGGAGCACAGAGACCGGGTGGGGGTGGTGTCAGTGACCGATGTGGTCGCGAAGCAGTCAGGGAATGCAGCCGAGTCGTCTGCATCTGAACCTTCGAAGGTCATGTGGGCTCCCACCGAGCCGCGCCCCGCCTCGAAGAAGCGCCTCGCGCTGGGCATCGGCATCCCCGCGGCCGTCCTCGTCGCCGGTGCCGTCGCGGCCTCACTCGTGCTCATCGCACCCGGCACCGCCGTCGCAGGCGTGCCGATCGGCTTCTTGACGCCCGGCGCCGCGACGGAGGCCATCGAGAACCGTCTCGCGCAGACCGAAATCACCCTCGGCGAAGGCGGCCCCACCGTCACCGGTGCGGAACTGGGCGCGACCGTCGACGCGGAAGCCCTCGCTGCGGCCGCGTTCGATGAGAACCCTATGTGGAACCTGACGTCGTGGTTCGGTGAGTCGTCGGCCGTTGAGGTCACAGTCGATCCCGAAGTCGCCACGGCCGCCCTTCGCACGGCCGCGCCCGACACCTACACGGCGCCGACGCCCGCGACCGTCGCATTCGAGGGCAAGACCTACGGCGTCACCGAGGCCGTCGACGGTGCGGGCATCGACGTCGACGCTGTTGCGGCTGCACTGCAGGATGCGTTCGCAGCCGGCGAGTCCGCGACGACCATCGAGGTCACGCTGGCGCCCGTCGCCTCCCCCACGACGACCGAGAAGGCGCAGGCGACCGCCGACCACCTGAACAGTCTGCTCAAGACCATCGGCTTTTACGTCGACGACGAGCGCACGGTGCCGATCTCGGCCGAGCGCGCCGCGACCTGGTTCACGATCGACACCGACGACGAGGGCGATTTCACGATCGCCGCCGACGAGGCGGAGATCCAGAAGGTCGTCGACACGCTGCCCGAGAAGGTCAACCAGGACCCGAAGAACGCGAACGTCATCGTCAACGCCGCGGGCACCGTACTGCGCACCAACCTCGAGGGGCAGGACGGCCGTGTCCTCGGCGCGACCGCCGGCGTTGCCGCCGCGTTTGCGACGCAGCTCACCGGCGGCGGCGACGCCGCATACGCACTGCCGGTGGAGGTGAGCCCGCACACCACGACCGAGGTCGCCCGACTGCTCGAGGTCGACATCAGCGAGCAGCGTCTGTACCTCAAGGAGAACGGGGCGGTCATCGACAGCTGGCTCGTCTCCACCGGGCGATACGGTGCCGACACCGTGTACGGGCGCTACAACATCGGCTGGAAGACCCCGATCCAGGACATGACCGGTACGGCGGCGGACTCCGGCAAGAAGTACATCCAGGAGGATGTGCGCTGGGCGATGTACTTCAACGGCGATCAGGCCTTCCACGGCGTGTACTGGCACAGCAATTGGGGCAATCGGATGAGCGCGGGATGCGTCGGCATGCCAGAGTGGCGCGCCGAGCAGATCTACGGTTGGGCCCCCGAAGGCACCGACGTGTGGATCCACGACTGACTCACCGTTCTAGAACGCTTTAGTCCCAGTGGACGCGGCGACTAGGCTCGGTGCATGCCGCGCTTCGACCTGTCCCCCGCCGAACTCACAACGTACGCACCACAGGTTCGCGAACCGGGCGATTTCGACGCGTTCTGGACCGATACGCTCGCAACGTCCCGCGCCGCCGCCGACGCACCGGTGATCACCCGCATCGACGCACCGTTCACGACGCTCGACGTCTTCGATGTGACGTTCTCAGGTTTCGCGGGCGACCCGGTCAAGGCGTGGCTCACGCTCCCCCGCGGCGTCGACGGTCCGCTACCGGCGGTCGTCGAGTACAACGGTTACGGCGGCGGCCGCGGCCTCCCCGTCGAACGCATCGGCTGGTCGTCCTCCGGCTATGCGCACCTGTTCATGGACACACGCGGCCAAGGGTCGATGTGGGGCTCAGGCGGCGAGACACCCGACCCGCACGGTACGGGGGCATCAGCATCCGGGTTCATGACACGGGGCATCGACGATCCCGCCGACTACTACTACCGGCGGGTGTACACCGATGCCGCCCTGGCCGTCGATGCGGTGCGATCGCTGGATGCCGTCGACGCTTCCAGAGTCGCTGTGACCGGCGGCAGCCAGGGCGGCGGCATCGCGATCGCCGCAGCGGGGCTCTCTGAGGGTTTGATCGCCGCGATGCCGGATGTGCCGTTCCTGTGCCACTTCGAGCGCGCTGTCGGACTCACCGACCGCGACCCGTACCAGGAGGTCGTGCGCTACCTGTCGGTGCACCGGGGCGCTGAGGAGCGTGTCTTCGAGACGCTGTCGTACTTCGACGGCGTGAACCTCGCACGTCGCGCGACAGCGGCCGGCCTGTTCTCTGTGGCCCTCATGGATCCGATCTGTCCGCCGTCGACCGTGTACGCGGCCTTCAACGCGTTCGGGGGCGCTGACAAGGCGATCGAGGTGTACGCCCACAACGAGCACGAGGGTGGCCAGTCCTACCAGTGGCTCGCGCAGACAGCGTTCCTCGGCGCGCGCGTCTGACTCAGATCGGGGCGGTCGAGCCCCGCACCCGCAGCGACGGGGTGGAGTCGAGGAATGCACCGGCATCCGCGCCGTCGATGACGTCGAACAGTCGGCGGGCGGCGTGCGCGCCGAAGGCGACGACGTCATGGCTGAGCGCCGTCAGGCGCGGCAGCGTGTGGTCGCACAGCACGGAGTCGTCCCACGCGATGATCGAGAGGTCTTCGGGCACACGCCTGCCCATCTCGAGCGCGACGTTCAGTCCCGCGACGGCCATGATGTCGTTGTCGTAGATGAACGCGGTGGGCGCATCGTCGCCGCTGCCGAGGGCTTCGCGGGTCACGCGTGCACCTTCGGGCATCGTGTAGTCGGTGCGCAGCACATCGGCCCGCAGCCCGCGCGCGGTCATTTCGGCGAGGAACGCCTCATTGCGGATGTGCGTGTGCGCGAGCAGCGCCAGACCCGACACGTGCGCGATGCGCCGGTGGCCGAGGCCGGCGAGGTGACCGACGGCTTCTCGCATGGATGCCGCATCGTCGGTCCACACGCACGTGAGACCGTCGGCGACACTCGGGTCGCCGACCACGACGGTCGGCAGGGCGCCGGGTTCGCCCGCCAGCGCCACGCGCGGGTCGTCGAGGGTCAGATCGACGAGCATGACACCGTCGACCTGGCGCGACCGGCGCCACTTCTCGATCGTCGCCAGTTCGCGCTCGCGAGAGGGCACCACCTGCAGCAGCAGACCGTACGAACGGCGCGAGAGCTCGGATTCGAGGCCCGCGAGAAACTGCATGTAGAACGACTCGACGCCCAGGTTGTGGGGGTCGCGAGAGAGCACCATGCCGAACGTGTCGTTGCTCGCACCCGCGAGCGAGCGCGCGGCGCTCGCCGGCGCCCAGCCCAGCTCGTCGGCCACCTGGAGCACGCGCTTGCGCGTCTGCTCCGAGACGCCCTTGCGGCCGTTGAGCGCGAACGACACGGCGCCGATCGAGACCCCCGCCCGTGCGGCGATGTCGCTGATGGTGACGCGGCGTGAACTCACCCGTTCAGCGTATATCCGCCACTCGGAACCGGCGGTCGATCGGGTGCGGATGCCGCGCGTCAGGCGGAACGCCCGGCATCCGCTGTCTGTGAATCAGTGGGCGTCGGCGACCGCGATCTGCGCGTGCAGCGGGTGCGCGTCCTCCAGTTCGGGCAGTGTGGCGGCGCCGTCGAGGCCCGTGCCCTGCGGCACGCGGATCTCGACCTCGGGCCACGACTCCCCCATGAGCTCTTCGAACCGCGAGCGGATGACGGGCGAGCGGAACACGCCGCCGACCATGCCGACGACACGGCCCTCACGGGAGTCCTCCGGGTCGGTGACACGCGACAACCCCGTGCTCACCGACAGCGCCAGTTCGCGTGCGGCCCGCAGGCTGATCTGCGCGGCGGCGGCGTCGGTGGCGGCGAGTTCGGTCACCGCCGCGGCGAACGACGCCACGATCCGCACCCGCTCGGGGTCGGACTGCAGCGCGATGTACGCCTGCTCGATGTCGGGCCACTGCTCCTTCACCACGCCGGTCAGTGCCGTCGGCGAGATGCGGCCGTCGTAGGCGCGCATCGCGGCGTCGAGCGCTTCGCGTCCGATCCAGTACGCGCTTCCGGCGTCGCCCATGATGTTGCCCCACCCATCGATCCGCGCGACGCGACGCGCGCCGACCGCGAGGGTGACCACGCCGGTGCCGGCCGCGACGACGGCGCCACGCGCGTCGCCGAGCGAACCGAGAAAGCTCGTCACCGAGTCGTGTGTGAGCAGCACGCGACGGGCCCCGAGGCCCGCCGTCAGCCGCAGCAGGGTGGCGGCATCGGCGTCGGCCGAGGTGAGCCCCGAGACGCCGACCGAGATGACGTCGAATCGCTGATCGATGTCGCCATGGAGGGCATGGGCGACCGACGCGAGCTGCGGCATGAGCGGCTCGTGGGTGCGCACCCCAGGGTAGGTGAGCTCGACCGGCGCACCGCCGGTGCGCGTGAGACGGATCTTCGTGCCGGTCTGGCCGGCATCGACGGCGAGCGACGCGGTCATGCGCGAGCCTGCCACTGCGTGTACTGCTCGATCAGGTAGGGCGCGGCCGGCTTGCCGTAGGGGCAATAGTCGTCGTTGCCCGCGGCATCCTCACGTGCATAGAGGTTCGCCGGCCAGTCCCACAGCATCAGTCCGTCGACCCAGTCGCGGGCGCGGACGGCGCGGAACATCTCGCGGTAGTACGTGAGCTGCTCCTGGCCGGACGGGTCGCCGACGAGATTCCAGTCGTTCGGAAGCTGGGCCGAGCCCTCGCGCGAGGGGCAGCCGGCCTCCATGAAGAAGAACGGCTTGCCCGATGCCTCGACCACCGGGGCGATGCGGTCCAGCTGCGCATCCCACGTGTGAACCGGGTAGTACCCGCTCGACGAGATGACATCGACCGCGTCCCACCAGGTGACGCGGTCCTCCTGATACTTGTCGCAGTTGTAGGTGATGAGCCCCGAGTAGACCTCGCGCACCTTCGAGATCAGGGCACGCCAGTGCGCCTCCTGACCGTCGGCGCGCACCATCTCGCAGCCGATGCAGAGCATCTCGCAGCCCTCCGCCTCCGCGATGCGGGCGGCGTGCAGGATGAACTCGGTGTACGACGCGAACCACTGCGTCCAGCTCGGCTCGCCGGGCACGTCCCAGTCGAAGAAGCCGATGAAGGCGCGCCAGGTGCCGTCTTCGACGTTCACGACCGGCTTGAGGCAGACCTTCATGCCGAGCGCCTTCGCCTCGCGGATCGCCCACACGATCTCGTCGTCGGTCACGGTCGGCTCGTCGCGGAACCCGATCTCGGTCGAGAACGCGGTGGCCTGCAGCGCCGAGTAGGCGATCGCCGTCCACGACACCGCGTGCTCGGACATGAGGCGCATCGAGTCCGCGGCGGCGGGTGTCGCCCACTCACCGCGGGTGCCGACCCACCCCCACGTCATGCCGCAGACGGGTCCGCCGGCCACACCGTTCATGCCGTCACCACCAGGTCGTTGCCCGAGCGCGCCACGCCGGATGCCAGCACCTGCTCAGCGGTCAGCGATGAGAGCCCGGTGACCCGGAACACGTGCTGCTCACCAGGGAGCAGCGTGATCAGCCCGCCGTCGACGACCGCCGTCGGTGCGATCTTGTCGACCAGCAACGTGAGGTCGCGCACGACGGCGCCTGCCGTGACCTGCACGTCGAACCCGTCGCCGACAGCGACGACCTCGGCGGACAGCGCAGGGTCGGCCAGCGCCGAATCGCGCGGTTCGCCGTGGAACCAGAAGCCGCGCACATCGATCGCGTCGACGACGACCAGTTCGGAGCCCGCTTGGTCGGGCTGTGCGAGTGTCAGCGGCACGCGCACCGTCTCGCGCGCGGCGACGGTCAGATCGACCGTGGTGCGCTCGAGTTCGGTGCCGTCGTAGGCGACGCGGCGAGCGACGAGCTCACCGCTCCATGCTTCGTCGGTGTCGTTGCCGACCGCGGCGAACAGGGCATCCGCCGAGCCATCGTCGCCACTGGGCAGCACGGTGACGGTGCGCGGCGCGAAGGCGTTGCGGATCGCGTGCAGGAGCGGCTTCTCGCGCCCCTCCCCGTCGATCGCAGCCCACGACGTGACCGGCCAGCAGTCGTTGATCTGCCAGACGACGGCGCCCGAGGTGTGCGGCGCGTGGCCGCGGAACCAGTCGAGTGCACACGTGACGGCGTTCGCCTGGTTGAGCTGCATGGCCCAGTGCCAGTCCTCCATCACCTCGGGCACGCGGTAGTGCCCGACGAGACCGCTGGTGAGCTTGGAGTTGCCGTCGATCGCCTTCTGGTGCACGACCATGCCCGGCGATTCGGGCGTGAGCGGGTCGTCGCTGATCGAGCCGGTGAGGGTCGTCCAGGTCGGCGGGCCCTGCCAACCGAACTCGGCGACGAAGCGCGGCTTCTGGTCGCGGTAGGTCGGCCAGTCGAGTCGGTTCCACTGCTCCCACAGGTGCATCGTGCCGTGGTCGACCTCGTTGGGGTGCCGGCCCTCGCCCGGGCTGAACGGGCTGCCGGGCGCGTACGGCACGTGCGGTGCGATCTCGCCCACGAGCGCGGGGAACAGCTCGTAGTAGTAGTACGCGCCCCACGACTTGCCGTCGAGCACCTTCTTCCAGCCCCAGTCCTCGTAGCCCCACAGGTTCTCGTTGTTGCCGGTGAGCAGCACGAGGGAGGCACGGTGACCGAGGCGGGCGATGTTCTCGCGCGCTTCGGCTTCGATCTCGCCGCGCAGCGGCTCGTCTTCGGAGTACGCGGCGCAGGCGAAGAGGAAGTCCTGCCAGGTGAGCAGGCCGAGCTCGTCGCACGCGTCGTAGAAGTCCTCGGACTCGTAGATGCCGCCGCCCCACACGCGGATGAGGTTGAGGTTGGCATCCTTCGCCTGCTGCAGACGGTGACGGTAGCGGGCGGCGTCGACACGTGTCGGGAACGCGTCGTCGGGAATCCAGTTGACGCCCTTCACGAACACGGGGCGGTCGTTGACCTCGAGCTGGAAGGGGGTGCCGGCCGCATCGGGCTCGGTGTTCCACCGCACGGTGCGGAAGCCGACGCGGCGGGTGGCCTCATCTACGGTTGCGGATGCCGCGTCCAGGCGAACGGCGACGTCGTACAGCGGCTGCGCGCCGTGCCCCGCGGGCCACCAGCGGTCGACGGCCTCGAGTTCGACGGTCGCCTCGGCGGTCGTGGCACCTGCCGGAAGCGTCACTTCGGCGGAGGTGCCTGCGACGTCCAGCACGAGCGTGAGCTCGGCATCCGTGATGCGCTCGACAGTGACGGATGCCGTGACCCGGCCGCCGTCACCGGTGGGCATCGCGACGACACGCACGTCTGCGAGTCGTGCCGTGTTCCAGGACTCGAGGCGCACACCACGCCACAGCCCGCTCGTGAAGGTCGCGATGCCCCAGTCCCAGCCGAAGCTGCACGCCGACTTGCGGATGGCGTCGTAGGGCAGCGGGTACGGACGCGGCCGGGTGCCGAGTTCGAGGCTCTGCGCGTTCGCGTGCCGCACGGGGCTGCGGAACGCGACCGTGAGGGTGTGCGCCCCTACGGTGAGCGCGTCGGCTGCGTCGATGCGGTACGAGCGGTGCTGGTTGGCGACCTCGGCGATCGGCGAGCCGTCGAGGAGGACGGTCGCGACGGTGTCGATGCCGTCGAAGACGAGCTGCATCCGCTCGGCGCGGTCGGCCTCGGTGATCTCGAACGACGTCTCATACGTCCAGTCGACGAGCCCGATCCATGCCAGCGCCGACTCGTTGTCGTCGAGGTACGGGTCGGGGATGAGGCCTGCGGCCAGCAGGTCGAGGTGCACGACGCCCGGCACGGTGGCCGGCACGGTCTGCTCGATCTGGGTGGGGCCGCCCGCTGCGCGGACGCTCCACCCGGTGTGCAGGTCGCGGCTGCGCACGGCGAGGGGTGCGATGGCGGGGGCGCTCACTTGACCGCTCCAGCCACGAGGCCCTTGTAGATCCAGCGCTGCAGGAACAGGAAGGCGATGACGGTCGGCACGATGACGAGGATCGTCGCAGCGGTGATGAGCTCCCACTGCGCGCCGAACGGTCCCTTGAACCGGTAGAGCGCGGTCGAGATGAGGTTCTCGGACTGCAGGTAGAGCGAGGGGAGGTAGAACTCGTTGTAGATGGCGATTCCCTTGATGATGACGACGGTCGCGATGGCGGGCTTGAGCAGCGGCAGCACCACTCGCCAGTAGATCGTCCAGCGGTTGGCACCGTCGATCATGGCGGCCTCGTCGAGCGAGACCGGGATCGACTGCATGAACTGAATGAAGATGTAGATGGCGATGATGTCGGTGCCCATGAACAGCAGCACGAGGGCAGCCTTCGTGTTGTAGAGCCCGAGACCGCTGATGAGCTGGAAGGTGGCGACCTGGCTGGTGACGCTGGGGATCAGCGTGGCGATGAGGAACATCACCATGATGAGCTTCTTGCCGCGGAAGTTGAACCGGTCGATGGCGTAGGCGGCCATCGTGCCGATCAGGATCGTTCCGGTCAGCGAGATCACGAGGATGATCGTGGTGTTGATGAAGCCGCCGACCATGTCACTCTTCTGCGCGGCTTCAATGAAGTTCGCGAAGTTGAGCCAGTTCTGGGGCGGGTCGAGCGGACCGGAGTTGGCGTACTCCTCCTTGGTCTTGAAGCTCGCGAAGAGCACGACCGACAGCGGCAGCAGGACGACCAGCGCCGCTCCGATGAGGGACGCGTACTTCAGGACGTTTCCGAGTGTGCGGTTCACGACAGGTCCACCTTCTCGTCGGGGAACACCTTGCGCTGGATCCAGGTGACGACCAGCACGATCGCGAGCAGGACGACGGCCATGGCTGAGGCCAACCCCACCTGCCGGAAGTTGAAGGCGGTCTGCAGGGTCTGGATCACGAACGTCGCGGTGCCGTTTGCGCCGGTGGTCATGATGTAGGGCACTTCGAACACGGACAGGCTGCCGGCGACGGCGAGGATGAACGAGAGGCCGATGATGCGGCGGATGCCGGGGAAGATGATGTGGCGGAACTGCTGCCAGCGGGTCGCACCGTCGAGCTCTGCGGCTTCGTAGAGCTCGGACGGGATCGACTGGATCGCACCGAGGAACAGGACGAAGTTGAGGCCCGTGTAGCGCCAGACCGACGTCGCAGCCAGCGAGTAGTTCGCGATCGAGGCGTCACCGATCCACTGCGGTGTCTCGGCCATGCCGAACCAGCCGAGCACGGTGTCGAGCGTTCCACCGGGCTGGAAGAGATAGAGGAAGACGAACCCGATGGCGACACCGTTGATCAGGTACGGGAAGAAGATGACGCCGCGGAAGAAGTTCGAGAACCGGGTGTTGAAGCTGAGCAGCGTCGCGAAGTAGAGGGCGATCGCCATCTGCACGAACGAGCCGATGAAGTAGTAGAGGCTCACGAAGAACACCGAGAAGATGTCGGGGTTCGTGAAGACTTCGATGTAGTTGTCGAGCCCGACGAAGTCGTCGACGGCGCCGAATCCGGTCCAGTTGTTGAGGCTGTACCAGATCATGTTGGCGGCCGGCAGGTAGGTCAGCAGCAGGAGCAGACCGAAGGCGGCGGCGATGAACAGGTACGGCGTGAGCGTGGCGAACAGGCTGCGGCCGGCCGGGCCCGCCGAGCCGCGTCGGCGGCTGCGGCGCGTGGTCGCCTGCGCGGCTGCCCCGGGAAGGGCGCCTGGGGTGCCGCTCGAAACGGATCCCGCGGTGACGGACATGGTGGTTCTCCTCTGTGTTCCGGCTGGGCCGGGGTGCCACGAGCGGAAGCGCGTGGCTGGGTGCCGTGCGGCGGCGGTCCGGGGGGCGCCGCCGCCGCACAGGCGGGGGATGTCAGCCTGCGAGCTCGCTCACGGCCGCGCCCCAGGCGTCGTTCAGCGACGAGAAGAAGGACTCCTTGTCGCCGTCGGCCTGACCGCGCGCGGTGTCGACGAGCTTCTGACGGTAGATGTTGCCCCAGATGTCGACCTGAGACTTGTCGGCGACGTTGTTGAACAGCGCCTCCTCACCGGCGACGGCCGGCTCGGACTCGATCAGCTCAACACCACCCTCGGACAGCGAGCTGAGGTTCGCGGGCAGGTCAGCAGCCTTGATTGCCGAGATCATGCCCTGCGACTCGGTGAAGCCCGAGTCCTCGACGAGCCAGTTCAGCCACGCGCGGGCGGCTTCCTTGTTCGACGAGTTCTTGTTGATGGCGAGGTTGTAGTCGCCGCCGATGGTGGCGTACTGCTTGCCGTCCTCAGCGGTGGCCGGGAAGGCCATGAAGCCCACGTTGTCAGCCGACTCACCGGCGGCCTCTGCCGCGGCGGCGAACTGCGAGATCGCCCACGAACCGAGCACCATGGTGCCGATCTTGCCGGTCGCGAAGTCGTTCTTCGACTGCTCCCAGTTCGTGGTGAGCGGGTCGGCCTCACTCAGGCCCTCCGAGACGATGTCGAACAGCAGCGAGTCGATCGCGTAGATGTCGCTGCCCTCGGTCCACGGCGACTCGTCATGGGCCATCTCGTTCTGCGCGGCCGCGTTGCCGGTGACCGCCCCGATGTTCGATGACCACTGGCCACCCAGCGGCCAGCCGTCCTTGTAGTTGGTGTAGTACGGCGTGGCGTCGGTGTTGTCGGCGATGGCCTGCAGCGCGTCGAGGAACTCGTCGTGCGTGGTCGGCAGTTCGGTGATGCCGGCCTCTTCGAAGACCGCCTTGTTGTACAGCACGCCGTTGGCGTTGCCGCCGAGCGCGATGCCGTACTGGGTACCGTCGAAGCTCGCCGGGGCCTGGAAGCGGTACGTGTCCGCCAGCTCGTCCACCGAACCGAGGGGCTCGAAGAAGTCGGCGAACTGGTCAGAGGGCACGTTCGGGATGAGCAGCACGTCGCCGTAGCCGTTCGGCGTGCTCATGCGGGTCTTGACGTCGTCGGCGTAGTTCGTGATGCCTTCGATCTTGACGTTGACCTCGGGGAACTCCTTCTGGAACTCCGCGACGTACTCGTCCCAGGTGCCGTCCGTCTCGAGGTCGGTGCGGTTGGTGAGGAACGTGATGTCGCCGGACACGGTGCCGTCGTCGTCAGCCTCGGGCGAGGTGCCGCCTGAGCAGGACGCCAGCGCCATGGTCGTTGCCGCGGCGATAGCGACAAGGCCGATGACCGCCTTGCGTGATGCCATGTGATTACTCCCTTGTATGTGTGACCCCGTCGTTGCGGTTCGAGTCCCTCGCCGCCGGGGGTTGGATGACAGCGTAGGACAGGACATGCGGAATTGTAAAGCGCTTTAGTCAGATCTGTCCTATGCTGTCTCTCACGACGGCTCCTGATATCCCGAGATATCCCGGGATTGGGCCCCAGCGCGGCCGTCAGAACCAGAGCAGATGTCCGCTCGATGTCCTTCGTGGTCATCCCGCGGACATCGAGCATCACAACGCAGTGAGGAGCAGGGATTGAGCGTTCAGCAGCGGGCGACATTGGCCGACGTTGCGGCACTCGCGGGAGTGAGCCCCAAGACCGTGTCGCGGGTGTTCAACCAGCGCGATCTGGTCGGCCCCGAGACGGTCGAGCGCGTCCTCGCGTCCGCCAAGCGGCTGCGATTCCGCCCCAACACGCTCGCCCGGGGGCTGCGCCGGGGCGGCGGCACGAACACGGTCGGCCTCATCGTCGGCGAACTGGGCAACCCGTTCTACTACAAGGTCGCATCCGGCATCGAGCGCGAACTCGCCGCCCGCGGGTACGGACTCGTGCTGGCAACAACCGACGACACCGTCGAAGGTGAAGAGCGGGTCGCCGACGCCCTCCTCGGTCAACGGATCAGCGCGCTCATCATCATCCCCGTCTCCGACGACCAGGGCTACCTCGAGGGCGAACGGCAGCTCGGCACACCGGTCGTTGCGGTCGACCGACCGGCCCGCAATCTCGTCGCCGACTCCGTCGTGCTCGACAACCGCTCCGGCGCCTACGACGCCACGAAGCGACTCCTCACCCTCGGACATCGCCGCATCGCGTACGTGTGCAATCCGGCATCCATCTCCTCACAGGCCGAGCGCATCGCCGGCTACCGCGCCGCGATGACCGAAGCAGGCATCGCCGACACGTCGGCATGGGAGCGCCTGCTCGATGACCGCGACGCGAAGCCCGCAGCCGTCGTGCGCGACCTGCTCGCCGCCCCCGACGCACCCACGGCCGTGATCTGCGGCAACAACCGCATGACCATCGGTGCACTGCGCGCGCTGCGCGAAGCAGCAGACGAGCGCACCGCCATCATCGGCTTCGACGATTTCGACACCGCCGACGTCATCGGCGTCTCCGTCATCAGCTACGACCCGCTCGAAATGGGCCGCCGCGCCGCACAGGTGGCCCTCGAACGCATCGGAGACCCCACCGGATTCACCCGGCAGCTCGTGCTGCCGACGTGGATCATCGAACGCGGTACCGGCGAACGCCCCCCGAAAGGACGCGCATGACCGACCTCCTCCACCTGCACCGTGACGGCATCTCACTGCTCGTCGATGCCAGACGCGACGACCTGCCGCGCGTGCTGCACTGGGGCCCCTCCCTCGGGTCTCCCGATGCCGCCGCACTCGAGACGACGGCCGACGCGCTCGACCGGCAGAGTGCGCCGGCGACCCTCGACGCCGCCTGGCAGCTCACGCTGCTCCCCGCCGAAGCCGACGGCTGGGCGGGCCGCCCCGGCCTGCAACTGCGTCGCGACGGCCGGCAGCTGCGCACCCGATGGCACCGTGGCACCCTCACCGCTGACGCCACCTCGCTGACGGTGGATGCCGTCGACACCGAGGGCCGCGCCACACTGCGCAGCCGTATCGAGATCGCACCCGGCGGGCTCGTGCAGGTCGCGCACACCCTCGTCAACGACGGCGACGACCCGCTCGAAGTCGACTGGGTCGAAGCGACACTGCCGGTCTCACCGTCGGTCACCCACGCGACGACGCTCGATGGTCGCTGGTCGCGGGAGAAGCGCGCCGTGACGACCGAACTGCCCACCGGCGCCGTCGCCCGGCAGTCCCGCCGCGGACGCCCCGGGCATGACGCGCCGATGTTCGTCGCCGTGTCCGAAGGCGCCCCGCAGTGGCACACCGGACGCGTGTGGGCGACGCACGTCGCCTGGTCGGCCGACACCACCTACCGCACCGACCGCGTCACCGACAGCCTGCCGCTCATCGGCGCCGGCGAGATGCTGCGACCCGGCGAACTGGTGCTCGCGACCGGCGAGACCTACGCCGCTCCCCCGGTGCTCTTCGCCTACGCCGACACCGGACTCGACGGCATCGCCGCGCAGGTGCACACGTGGCTGCGCGCGCGACCGCAGCATCCGACCTCTCCCCGCCCGTTCACCCTCAACACGTGGGAGGCGGTGTACTTCGACCACGATCCCGCCCAGCTCGACCGGCTCGCGGTGCGGGCGTCGGAGGTGGGCGTCGAGCGATTCGTGCTCGACGACGGCTGGTTCACCGGTCGCCGCGACGACACGACGAGCCTCGGCGACTGGGATGTCGATACGACCGTCTGGCCCGACGGCCTCCGCCCCCTCGCCGATCGCGTGCACGGACTCGGCATGCAGTTCGGGCTGTGGTTCGAGCCCGAGATGATCAGCCTGCGCTCCGACCTCGCAGGCGCCCACCCCGACTGGCTGTTGCACGACCCGCGGCACCTCGCACACGACCCCGCGCTGTCGTGGCGTACCCAGTTCGTGTTCGACCTCGCGAACCCCGGCGCATACGCGCACGTGCTGGAGCGAATGGACGCCCTCGTCGGTGACATCGGCATCGACTACATCAAGTGGGACCACAACCGCGATCTCGTCGAGGCCGTGCACGACGGGCGACCGGGCGTGCACGCGCACACCCTCGCCGTCTACCGCCTCATCGCAGAGCTGAAGTCCCGGCATCCTGGCCTGGAGATCGAGTCGTGCTCGAGCGGCGGTGCCCGCACCGACCTCGGCATCATGGCCGTCTGCGACCGGGTGTGGGGCAGCGACTCGAACGACCCGGTCGAGCGTCAGGACATCCAGCGGTGGACCGGCCTGCTGCTGCCCCCGGAGCTCGTCGGCGCGCACGTCGGCCCGACGCGTTCGCACAGCTCGGGGCGCGTGACCGACCTGTCGTACCGCATCGCGACGAGCCTCATGGGCTCGGCGGGGCTCGAATGGGACATCCTCTCGTGCAACGACGAGGAGACCGCGACGATCACCCGCTTCGCGGCGCTCTACAAGGAGCTGCGACCCGTCCTGCACACGGGCACCGTGGTGCACCCGCCGCTGCGCGACCCCGCCTGGCGCGTGACCGGATTCGTCGGTGCGGATGCCGCGGTCTACATCGTCGCGACCGTCGCCGGCCTCGAAGACGCCCGCGCCGAGCGGCTCGTGCTGACCGGCCTCGACCCCGACCGCACCTACCGGGTGCGCCTGCGCGACGAGATCGGCCGCCCCGCAGCCGGCTGGGTGCTGCCGCCGTGGTTCACCGCAGGCGAGGTCACCCTCCCCGGCAGCGTGCTGACCTCCGTCGGCATCCAGCTGCCCACTCTGTGGCCGCTGCAGGCCTTCGTGCTGCACGCGACCGCCGTCGCCTGACGCCGAGACTGCATCTGCGCCGTCGAGACCTCGCCCTTTCCAGACGAACCTGTCACCAGTTCGTTCCTCACGCCCCGATCTCCGCCAGAATGGCTTTAGGGCCTTCGTCTTCTACCGTTGATGACCCGCTAGCATTCGCAATTCCGGGGACCATGACTAGACCCGAGATAAGCGTTCCCGAAACGATGATCGCGCTTCGACTTCGCGTCCAACCAGTTGGGATTATGTGAGCCCCGTTCGATTTCCCAATAGTCTGCTCGCGATAATATGCCCCCCCTGGGGGGGGTCAAGCTGGCTGAGTTGCGGGGCGTGCGGTCGCGTTCAATGCGACCGCGACGCGCGGCGTTGCTCCAACGAGCACCAATCCTGATGAGCCAACTCCGTTCGCCTGCTGTATGCGGGTGGGCTCGACCCTATGGGGTGTGGGTTCGGCGACGACGGTGGCCGGGGGTGGGCTCGGCGGGGTAGCTCAGATCCCGTCGATGATGGCGTTCAGCGTGGCGCTGGGACGCATGACGGCGGTGACCTTCTCGAGGTCGGGGTGGTAGTAGCCGCCCACGTCGGTCGCCTGACCCTGCACCGCGTTGAGCTCGGCGACGATGGCCTCCTCGCCCGCGGCGAGGGCGTCTGCCACCGGCGCGAACGCTGCAGCGAGGTCGGTGTCGGTCGTCTGCTTCGCCAGCTCCTGCGCCCAGTACAGCGCGAGGTAGTAGTGGCTGCCGCGGTTGTCGATCGTGCCGAGCTTGCGGCCGGGCGACTTGTCCTCTTCGAGGAACGTGCCGGTCGCGGCATCCAGCGTGTCGGCGAGGATCTGCGCCTTGCCGTTGCCCTCGCGCTCGGCGAGGTGCTCGAACGATGCCGCGAGGGCGAAGAACTCGCCCAGCGAGTCCCAGCGCAGATAGTTCTCTTCGAGCAGCTGCTGCACGTGCTTGGGCGCCGAGCCGCCGGCGCCCGTCTCGAACAGTCCGCCGCCGGCCAGCAGCGGCACGATCGAGAGCATCTTGGCCGACGTGCCGACCTCGAGGATCGGGAACAGGTCGGTCAGGTAGTCACGCAGCACGTTGCCGGTCACCGAGATCGTGTCGAGGCCATGACGCATGCGGGCGAGCGTGTAACGGGTCGCTTCGGCGGGAGCCAGGATGCTGATCTGCACACCGGTCGTGTCGAGCAGCGCGAGTGCCTGGTGCACCTTCGCGATCAGCTGCGCGTCGTGCGAGCGGTTCACGTCGAGCCAGAACACGGCCGGCGATCCGGTCGCGCGGGCGCGGCCGACGGCCAGCTTCACCCAGTCGATGACCGCGATGTGCTTGGTCTGCGTGGCACGCCAGATGTCGCCGGCCTGCACCTCGTGCTCGATGAGCACTTCGCCCTCACCGTCGACGATCTGCACGGTACCGGCCGACGCGATCTCGAACGTCTTGTCGTGGCTTCCGTACTCCTCGGCGGCCTGCGCCATGAGGCCGACGTTCGGCACGGTGCCGATCGTGGTGGGGTCGAGCGGGCCGTTGGCGATCACGTCGTCGATGACGGCCTGGTAGACGCCGGCATACGACGAGTCGGGGATGACGGCGATCGTGTCGTCTTCGCCGCCGTCGACGCCCCACAGCTTGCCGCCGTTGCGCACGAGCGCGGGCATCGAGGCATCCACGATGACGTCCGACGGCACGTGCAGGTTGGTGATGCCCTTGTCGGAGTTGACGTACGACAGGCGCGGACCGGCCTGCAGCGCAGCGTCGAACGCGGCGGCGATCTCGTCGCCGTTCGCGACCTCGCCCAGTCCGCTGAGGATCGAGCCGAGACCGTTGTTCGGGGTGAGGCCCGCCTCGGCGAGCGCGTCGCCGTAGCGGGCGAAGATGTCGGCGAAGAACGCCTTGACGACATGGCCGAAGATGATCGGGTCGCTGACCTTCATCATCGTGGCCTTCAGGTGCACCGAGTACAGCACGTCGTCGGCCTTCGCCTGCTCGAGCGTCTCAGCCAGGAAGGCGTCGAGCGCCGCGGCGGAGAGGAATGTCGCGTCGATGATCTCGCGCGGCAGCACCTTGAGGTTGTCCTTGAGCACCGTGACCGTGCCGTCGGTCGCGGTGTGACGGACCGTGAGGACGTCGTCGTGGGCGGCGACCCAGCTCTTCTCGTTCGAACGGAAGTCGTCCTGACCCATCGTCGCGACACGGGTCTTCGAGCCCTCGGGGAACGGCTTGTTGCGGTGCGGGTGCTTGCGCGCGTAGTTCTTGACCGACAGCGGGGCGCGTCGGTCGCTGTTGCCCTCGCGCAGCACCGGGTTGACCGCCGAACCCTTGATGCGGTCGTAGCGGGCGCGGATGTCCTTCTCTTCGATCGAAGCGGGCTCATCCGGGTAGTCGGGCACGTCGAAGCCCTGCGCCTGCAGCTCCGCGATCGCGGCCTTCAGCTGCGGGATCGATGCCGAGATGTTCGGCAGCTTGATGATGTTCGCCTCGGGCAGCGTGGCCAGGCCGCCGAGCTCTGCCAGCGCGTCGCCGACCTGCTGGTCGTCGGTCAGCCGCTGCGGGAACGTGGCCAGCACGCGGCCGGCCAGCGAGATGTCGCGCGTCTCGACCTCGATGCCCGCCTGGCCCGCGTAGGCCTGGATGATCGGCAGGAACGAGGCGGTGGCGAGCGCCGGGGCCTCGTCGGTGTAGGTGTAGATGATGGTCGACTCGGACATCGGTCGTCGCTTCTCCGTTCGCGGGGACGTACTTCTCCGCATACAAAACTACCGTGCGCCTCGCCGTGGGCCGATTCGGGATCGCGACCGACAGGTGCCAGTCGCGCCGGCGCCCGGTAGCCTGGGTGCATGACTGAGCTGCGACTGGTGGAACTGTCGGCCTCGACGATCGTGGCCGTGAACACGATGTCGCTCAAGCCCGGCCAGGAGCAGTTCCTCGCACCGGCCAGCTACGCGGTCGCCGCGGCCGTCGTGAACCCCGCGACCTCGTGGCAGCGCGTCGTCCTCGACGGCGATCAGGTCGTCGGATTCGTGAGCGCGAACTTCGATCTCGACGCCCCGCAGGAGCATTTCCGTTCCGTGCTGTGGCGCATCAACGTCGATGCCGACGATCAGGGCCGCGGTGTCGGCCGCTTCGCCGTCGAGCAGTTGCTCGAGGAGGCCCGTCGCCGCGGCATGGACCACCTCAACGTCATCTACGAAGCCGGCGAAGGCGGCCCCGAGGCCTTCTTCGAGCGCGTCGGCTTCACCCCGGTCGACGAGACCGAATACGGCGAGGTCGTCGCCCAGATCCGCCTGTAGTCCCGGCATCCCCTCGCGTGCTGCGCCGCCTTCTCGCTGCCGCTGTCGGGTCGCAGATTCGGAGAATGACGTCGGATTCGGAGCATTCCGGCCGGTGCAGCCGAATCCGGTGACGTGATCCGAATCTGGTGACGCCGCGGCACGCGTCACCGCCTCCTCCACTGCGGCTGACTCGCGCGACTTGTCCACGGATGCCGGTGCACTGTCTCTCCCCGGCACGTCCAGCGGGTGAAGATTCCGGGCATGGACATCCGCCATCTCGTCGACCGGCACGGTGGCATCGTGCACCGCGATCTCGTGCTCGATGCCGGCGTCTCAGCACGCGCACTGCGCGCCGCGGTCACTCGCGGAGAGATCGAACGCGTACGCCGCTACTGGCTCGCGACCGAGCACGCGCCGATCGACCTGCGTCGCGCCGCCGAGGCGAGCGGCAGAGTCGCGTGCGTCTCGTTCGCGCGCCAGCGCGGCTGGTGGATGCCGGATGACGTCGACACTCGGCTCCACCTGCACGTCGGACCGAACGCCGAAGCCCCCGCTGCGGATGCCGTCGTCCATTGGTCGCGTCCGCTCGTCGCGGTCGGGAGGCATGTGCTGACCGAATCGGTCGACGACGCACTGGAGCACATTGCGGACTGCGTGCCGCACGAGGCTGCGCTCGTGCTGTGGGAGGCGGCGATCCGCGCCGAGCAGCGAACGGCCGCAGATCTGCGGCGGGTGCAGTGGCGCAGTGCAGCGGCATCCCGCCTGTCGATGGAGGTGACGGGCCTGTCGGACAGTGGGCTCGAGACGCGCTTCGTCGGACGCATCCGCGGCTGGGGACTCGCCCTGGAGCAACAGGTGTGGCTCGCGGGGCACCCGGTCGACGTGCTGATCGGCGACCGCCTCGTCGTGCAGCTCGACGGGTTCGCGCACCACTCGTCATCCGCAGATCGCACCCGAGACCTCGCGCACGACCGCGAGCTCACCGCCCGCGGCTACACGGTGCTGCGCTTCTCGTACGTCGAGGTGATGCACCGCTGGCCCGCGGTCGAGCGCGCACTCCAGCGCGCGCTCGCGCAGGGCGCGCACCTCGCCGCGTGACCTGTGTCATCGGATTCGGACTCCGTCACCGGATTCGGATCGAGCACGCGTCCCGATCCGAATCCGGTGACATTCTCCGAATCTGCGACGGCGGCCTCAGACGAGGGACTCCCGCCACGCCCGGGGTCCCCGAGTCGTCAGACGAGGGACTCCCTCCAAGCACTGTGCAGCTGCGCGAACTTGCCGGTGCCGGCGATGAGCACCTCGGGGGTGTCGTCCTCGATGATGCGGCCGTGCTCCATGACGAGCACGCGGTCGGCGATCGCGACCGTCGACAGCCGGTGGGCGATGATGATCGCGGTGCGGTCGGCCAGCAGCGTCTGCAGGGCGTCCTGGATCTGTCGCTCACTCGGGATGTCGAGGGATGCCGTGGCCTCATCGAGGATCAGCACCGCAGGGTCGGCGAGGAACGCCCGCGCGAACGAGATCAGCTGCCGCTGGCCCGCCGAGACGCGGCCGCCGCGCTTGTTCACGTCGGTCGCGTACCCGTCGGGCAGGCGCTCGATGAAGGCATCGGCTCCCACCGCGCGCGCCGCGATCTTGATCTCGTCGAGCGTCGCGTCGGGCTTGCCGAGCGCGATGTTGTCGGCGACGGTCCCGCTGAACAGGTACGCCTCCTGCGTGACCATGACGATCGCGCGGCGCAGATCCTTCGGGTGCAGCGAACGCAGGTCGACACCGTCGAGGGTCACCCGTCCCCGCGTCGGGTCGTAGAACCTCGACACGAGCTTGGCGAGCGTCGACTTGCCTGCACCCGTGGTACCCACCAGCGCGATCGTCTGGCCGGCCGGGATGTCGAGCGAGAAGTCGGGCAGGATGACGCGGTCGTCCGAGTAGCCGAACGTGACGTCGTCGAACGAGACGTGCCCGCGCGAGGTCCACAGGTCGACGGGCTGGTCGGGGTCGGGCACGGTCGGCTGCTCCTCGAGCACGCCCGACACCTTCTCGAGCGCCGCGGTCGCAGACTGGTACGAGTTCAGGAAGAACGCGACCTCCTGCAGCGGCGAGAAGAAGTTGCGCACGTACAGCACACCGGCCAGCAGTGTGCCGAGCCCCAGGATCCCGTCGACGAACCGCAGCCCGCCCCACAGCAGCACGAGCGCGACCGTGACCGCGGCCACCGCCATGAGCGCCGGTTCGAACGTGCCGAACAGGCGGATCGAGCGCATGTTGACCTCGCGGTACTGCGCCGACAGCTCGCCGAACTCGTCGTCGTTGCGCGGTTCCTTGCGGAACGCCTTGACGGCGCGGATGCCGGTCATCGTCTCGACGAACTTGACGATCACCTGCGCGCTGATGACACGCGACTCGCGGTAGACCTTCTGCGAGCTGATGAAGAACCAGCGCATCAGCAGGAACACGGGAATGCCCATGACGGCGAGGATGACGCCCGACTGCCAGTCGAGCAGGATCAGCGCGATGAGCGTGAATCCGCCGTACAGCACGCCCGAAACGAGTTCGTTGAGGCCGCCGTCGAGCAGCTCGCGGATCGAGTCGAGGTCGCTCGTCTGGCGCGAGATGATGCGGCCCGACGTGTACGACTCGTGGAACTCGAGGCTGAGCCGCTGCGTGTGCACGAAGATGCGCTTGCGCAGATCGAGCATGATCGCCTGCGTGAGGCGCGCGGCGACCACCGCGTACCAGCCGATCAGCGCCGCACCGCCGACACCGGCGACGAGGTAGACCACGACGACGCCGATCGTCGGCATCCAGACGGCATGGTCGAGGATGCGGGGCAGCGCCTCGTTGATGCCGTAGGCGATCAGGGCGGGGCCTGCCACGCGCAGCGCGGTTGAGACGACGAGCACGGCGGCGGCCAGCACGAGCTGGGCCTTCAGTGGGCGGGCGAGTGAACCCAGCAGTCGCAGCGAACGCTGCCGGATGGCACGCGATTCGTCGCGCGTGTAGTCGGAGCGGTCTTCACCGCTGGTACCCGAAACGGTCGTGGTGCTCACAGGTTCACCTCCCTCTCCCGCATGCGGGCTTGTTCGTCTTCAAGGCTCGAGATGACGTGACGGTAGTGCTGGCTGGTGCGCAGCAGGTCGCTGTGCGTGCCGACCGCCGTGATGCGTCCCGCCTCGAGCAGTGCCACGCGGTCGGCGAGGGTCACGGTCGAGGGCCGGTGCGCGACGACGAGCGCTGTCGTCTCATGCAGCACCTCGCGCAGCGCATCTTCGACGAGCTTCTCGGTGTCGACGTCGAGCGCCGACAGCGGGTCGTCGAGCACGAGCACCGAGGGACGTGCGGCGACGGCACGGGCGAGCGCCAACCGCTGACGCTGTCCGCCCGAAAGCGACAGGCCCTCTTCGCCGATCACCGTGTCGACGCCCTGCGGCAGGTCGTCGACGAACTGCGCCTGCGCGACGGCGAGCGCCTCGCGCAGCACGGTCTCGGCCTCGGGCGACCCCGGTTCGAGGTCTTCACGGCCCAGCAGCACGTTGTCGCGCACGGTCTGCGAGAACAGGGTCGCGTCTTCGAACGCCATGCCCACGCGGGTGCGCAGTTCGTGCAGCGTCAGGTCTCGCACGTCGACGCCGTCGAGCGTCACCCGCCCCTCGGTCACGTCGTACAGGCGCGCCGGAAGGGTCGTGAGCGTCGTCTTGCCCGAACCAGTCAGGCCGACCAGCGCCATCGTCTCGCCCGGCTCGAGCACCAGGTCGATGCCGTCGAGCAGGTCGCGCTCGGTGGTCGCGGCATCCTGGTAGCGGAAGTGCACACCCTCGAACGCGAGCGCGCCGCGGCTGCTGCCGGGCGTCACCGGGGACTCGGGGTCGTCGATCGTGTTGTGCTCGTCGAACACCTCGAAGATGCGGTCGGTCGCGGTGCGCGCGTCGAGCAGGAACGAGAACAGGAAGCCGATCGATTCCATGGGCCAACGCAGCACAGTGGCCATGGCGAAGAACGCGACGAGTTCGGCCGCGTCGAGCTGTCCGTTCAGGATCAGCGCGATGCCGACGCCCAGGCACAGCGCGAACGCGATGTCGGGCAGCAGCACGAGCCAGAACCAGATGAGACCGACCGAGCGCGCCTTGCTGAGTTCGGTCTCGCGCAGCGTCTCGGCCTGGCGGGTGAACTTGACGAGGGCGTGCTTGCCGCGGCCGAAGGCCTTGAGCACACGGATGCCGTGCACCGACTCCTCGACCGCCGTCGCGAGGTCGCCGGCCTGGTCCTGACTCTGACGGGCGAGCGTCCCGTACCGCTTCTCGAAGCGGTAGCCCGCGTACCACAGCGGCGCGCACACGACGATGAATGTCGTGCCGAGCAGCCAGTGCCAGCGGAACAGCAGCACCGCGCCGACCGCGATCGTGAGGACGTTGACGACCAGCAGCACGAGGCCGAACGCCATCCAGCGGCGCATCATGCTGATGTCCTGCATCATGCGGCTGAGCAGCTGACCCGACTGCCAACGGTCGTGGAACGCGACCGGCAGGCGCTGCAGCTTCTCGTAGAAGCTCGTGCGGATGTCGTATTCGACCTTCGTGGCGGGGGCGAGCACGAACCAGCGGCGTGCCCACACCATGAGCGCTTCGAGCAGCCCGAGCACGAGGATCGCGGCCGCGCCCCAAAAGAGCGCGCCACGGTCGCCGGATTCGAGATCGATGCTGCGCACGACCTCTTCGAGGACGAGCGGGATGCTGAGGGCGAGCAGGCTCGCTGCGAGCGCACTCGCGGCGCCGAGCGCAAGCCGCGGGAGCACGTTCTTGGCAAAGGGGTAGAGCCGCGCGAGTGCGCGGAATGTCGAGAGGGACGACCGGGAGGTGTCAGAAGTGGTCATGAGCCTTTGTGGGGACGATGGCGGGTGCGTCGGTTGGACGGCGATGTTCGAGAGGGCGCACGGTGGCGCCGCAGGACGGAGCCCTGCCGGGGGTAACGCTGACGGTGGCGGGTCTATGCCGCCGGGAATGACGTCGGGTTCAACCCTGGCGCGTCGCGGCCGGCGAAGCAGAGACTCCCGCGACGAAGAGGGCGGCCGGCTTCGTGTCGATGACGATGAGCTGGTACATGGTTCCTCCTCGGTACGGGGCCCTCTCGGGCGCGATGTGCGGTCGGAGGTCACTTGAGCGACGCGACAGCCCTCCAGCCTATGCCGAGAGCTTGAAACGTCGCAAGCCCCGGATCCGATGGATTCGGGGCTTGCAACGTTCGAGTGGTCTCAGGCGGCCTCGCGGTCAAGCAGCGACCGCTTGACGGCGGTGCCCCACGCGAATCCGCCGAGGCTGCCGTCGCCGCGCAGCACGCGGTGGCACGGTACGAACAGGGCGGGTGCGTTGCGGGCGCAGATGGATGCCGCGGCCCGCACGGCGCTGGGCTTGCCGAGTGCTGCGGCGAACTCTGTGTAACTGAGGGGCTCCCCCGGGGTGATGCGACGCAGCGCAGCCCAGCCTGCCAGTTGCAGTTCGGTGCCGCGCTGCGCGACGGCGACGTCGTCGATCGCGGCGACGTCGCCGCCGTAATAGGCGTGGACGGCGTCGGCCGCGTCGGTGTCGCCGATCCGCACATCGACGGGCGGCGCGGCGAGGCGGCCGAGGATCGCGTCGTGGTCTGCGGTCCACCCCGAGGCGAGCACGCGCTGGCGGTCGTCGACGAGCAGGGTGAAGGCGCCGTCGGCGGTGTCGATGGTCTGGATGATGGCGGTCATGTCTGGCTCCTGTTCAGAGGCTTCGCGGTGTTCTTCGGCGGCACGTTGCGCCACAGGTGGGCAGTGAGGGAGCTGCGCCAGGGCGATGTGCGGCGCGCCCAAGCGTCGAGGGCGCGGGCCTCCCCCGGCAGGCCCGCGGCCGCTCCACCGGCGCGGACGGCGACATCGCCGGGCAGGAAGACGTCTGGGTCGCCCGTCACCCGCATCCGCACGTAGTCGGCCGTCCACGGTCCGATGCCGGGCATCGCGAGCAGTGCTTCGCGCTGGGCCGCGTTGTCGTCGCCCGAGGTGAGTGTGAGCTCCCCCGACGCCAGGGCGGCTGCCGCCCCGACGATCGCGCGGATGCGGGCCTGCGGGCCCCGAAGGACACCCGCCCCATGCTCGGCGATCGCGGCCATGGTGGGGAACAGCCTGTGCGTGCCCTCGTGCGTCTCGACCGTCTCGCCGAGCGCTGCGGTGAGCGCGGTGAGCGCCGTGCGGGCTGCGACGACGGTGATCTGTTGGCCGACCATCGCACGGATGAGCATCTCGTGCGGGTCGGCGGCACCGGGCACGCGGATGCCGGGGACGCGTGCCACGAGCGGTGCGAGTTCGGGGTGTTCGGAGAGGGCGGTGTCGATCGCGGACGGGTCGGCGTCGAGATCGAACAGTCGCCGCGCGCGAGCGACGAGCACGGGCAGATCGCTCAGTCGCTGCAGTCGCGCCTGCAGGCGGAGCCGGTCGCCTTCTCGCCGCACACGGAACCAGGCCGAGCCGCCCGGGAGGGCGATGGCGCGAGCATAGTCCTCTGCACCTGCCACCTCGACGCAGTCGATCGCGCGGGCTCGCATCCAGTCGAACAGGCCCGCCGTGTCGATGGGCCCGCGAAGCGGCAGCGCGAGGTCGATGCCGCCCACGGCAGCACCGTCGCTCGCCCGGCGCCGCGAACGCAATTCGAGCGGCGTGAGCCCGAATACCTCGCGCACCGTCTCGTTGAACTGACGGATGCTCGCGAAGCCCGCCGAGAACGCGACGTCGGCCGCGGGCAGATCGGTGCCGACGAGCAGCATCCGTGCCGTGTGCGCACGCTGCGCCCTGGCGAGGGCGAGCGGACCTGCACCGAGCTCCGCGGCGAGCAGGCGCGTGAGGTGCCGTGGGGAGTACCCCAGCCGCGAGGCGAGCCCCGACACGCCCTCGCGCTCGACGACGCCTTCGGCGATCAACCGCATCGCACGACCTGCGACGTCGGAGCGCACGTCCCAATCGGGTGAGCCCGGGGCGGCCTCGGGGAGGCACCGCTTGCAGGCGCGGAATCCGGCCTCGTGGGCGGCGGCGCTCGTCGGATAGAAGCTGACGTTGGCGGGTTTGGGCGTGCGGGCCGGGCAGCTGGGCCGGCAGTAGATGCCCGTCGAGTGCACGGCGGTGACGAACTGCCCGTCGAAGCGGGCGTCGCGCGCATCGATCGCACGGTATCGCTCATCGAAGGTCAGCGTGTGGGGCATGTCACTACTCTGACACGCCACACCGACACCGACTGGCGGAAATCGGACATGGCAGTGACCCTCGATGCCGACGACCGATTTCCGCGCGACCGAGAGTCTCGCGGACACCGCGCGACGCGACTGGCGTGGGCACCATGACGGACGCCACGCTCACCCCGTTGCTCCAGGCGCAGGTGCGCAACGGGTTCTCCGCCAGCCAGCATGCTCGACCGCGACATCACCGTGCCGGTGCCCGGTGTCGACCCGCGCAACGACTTCGCAACCCCCAGGTCACAGATTCGGACAATGTCGCCGGATTCGGATGCGAAACCGGCATCCGGTCCGAATCTGCGAGCAATCTCCGAATCCGGTGCGCAGGGGCAGGCGCAGGGGCAGGCGACCGCGCCCGGCGGCGTCAGTGGAAGAAGTGACGCTCCCCCGTGAAGAACATCGTCACGTTCGCGGCGCGGGCGGCGTCGATGACCTCCTGGTCACGCACCGACCCACCGGGCTGGATGATCGTCTTGATGCCGGCGTCGATGAGGATCTGCGGGCCGTCGGCGAACGGGAAGAACGCATCGGATGCCGCGACCGATCCGGCCACGCGGTCACCGGCTCGCTCGACCGCGAGACGGCATGAGTCGACGCGGTTGACCTGGCCCATGCCGATGCCGACGGTGGCCGACGCCTGGGCCAGCACGATGCCGTTCGACTTGACCGCACGGCACGCCTTCCAGGCGAACGCGAGGTTCGACTTCTCGCTGTCAGCGGGCATCTCACCGGTGACGAGGTCCCAGCCGTCGACGAGGGACTCGATCTCGTGCGGGAAGCGGTCGGCGTCCTGCAGCAGGAGTCCCCCCGACACCAGGCGCACGTCGAGGCGCTCCTGCTCCCAGTCGGCCGGAAGCTTGAGGACGCGGAGGTTCTTCTTCAGCTTGAAGACCTCGAGCGCCTCGGGCTCGTAGTCGGGGGCGACGATGACCTCGGTGAAGATGTCGCGCAGGTTCTCGGCCATCTTCAGCGTGACGGTGCGGTTGGCTGCGATCACGCCGCCGAACGCCGACACCGGGTCGCACTCGTGCGCACGCAGGTGCGCCGACGCGATCGGGTCGAGGGCCTGCGGCGCCGCCACGGCGATGCCGCACGGGTTGGCGTGCTTGATGATGGCAACGGCCGGCTTGATCATGTCGAACGCGGCACGCAACGCGGCATCGGCGTCGACGTAGTTGTTGAACGACATCTCCTTGCCCTGCAGCTGCGTGGCCTGGGCGATGCCGCGGCCACCCACGCGGGTGTAGATTGCGGCGCGCTGGTGCGAATTCTCGCCGTAGCGCAGCACGGCGAGGCGCTCTGCGCGGACGGTCAGGTGCTGGGGCAGGTCACCCTCGTCGGGGATCGCTTCTTCGGCGAACCAGGTCGAAACGGCGCGGTCGTACTGCGCCGTGTGCGCGAACGCGCGAGCGGCGAGCTCCTTGCGCTGGGCGAGTGTCGTCCCGCCCGCACGCAGCGCCTCGATGATGGCGGGGTACGAGGTGGGCGAGACGGCGATCGCGACGTTGGCGTAGTTCTTCGCCGAGGCGCGCACCATGGCGGGGCCGCCGATGTCGATCTGCTCGACGACGGCGTCGCCGGTCGCGCCAGAGGCGACGGTCTCGACGAAGGGGTAGAGGTTCACGACGACCAGCTCGAAGGGCTGGATGCCGAGCTCACCGAGCTGGCGTTCGTGGTCTTCGAGGCGCAGGTCGGCCAGCAGGCCCGCGTGGACGCTCGGGTGCAGCGTCTTCACGCGACCGCCGAGCGACTCGGGAAAGCCCGTCACCGTCGCCACGTCGGTGACGGCGTGGCCGGCTTCGCGCAGCAGCGTGGCCGATCCACCGGTGGAGACGATTTCGACGCCGGCCGCGGCGAGCGCTTCGGCGAGGGCCAGCAGGTCTGTCTTGTCGCTCACCGAAACGAGTGCCCGGCGGATGGGGACGACGTCACGGGGGCGGTAGAGGGACGGGTCGATGACGGGGCCGGCCATGCGGATGCTCCTGGTGCTGATCGGTGTCACGCCGTCGGGCGGCGCTCAGTGGGCGAGGTTGTCGAGGTCGAGCTCGCCCGTGGCGATGCGGTGCACCACATCGATCAGCAGGCGGCGTTCGACGGGCTTGACGCGGTCGTGGAGGGTGTGCTCGGTGTCACCGGGCTGCACGGGGATGCGCTCCTGGGCGAGGATCGGGCCGGTGTCGACGCCGGTGTCGACGACGATGACGCTCGCGCCGGTCTCGGTGACGCCGGCCGCCAGCGCGTCGCGGACGCCGTGCGCGCCAGGGAACTCGGGCAGGTACGCGGGGTGCGTGTTGATGATGCGGGGGGCCCAGGCCTCGACGAGACCGGCGGGCAGCAACCGCATGAGCCCGCTCAGCACGACGAGGTCGGGGTTCCAGACGCGCAGCTGCTCATCGAGCTCTGCGCCCCATTCCTCACGCGAGCCGAATCGGCTGTAGGGAACGAGAAAGGTGGGGATGCCGAATTCTTCGGCGTGCTCGAACCCGTCAGCCTGGCGGTCGGCGCCGACTGCGACGATGCGGGCCGGAAAATCGGGTGCGCTGGCCGCATCGAGGAGGGCCCGAAGGTTCGAGCCGGTACCCGAGATGAGAACGGCGACCGTGAGCACCCGCACAGTCTACCGAGGCGCGCGCGGCCCCTTGTCGCCCGTGACATCGTCGTCGCCGTGGTCGTCTCGGTGGTCGTCGCGGTGCAGCCAGTCGTCGATCGGCTGGGTGTCGGTTTCGTCGGCGGATGCGTCGGCCGGTGTGTGGGCAGAAGCGGGCGGTGCGGCCGGTTCCGCGGTCGGCGGCTCCACCGTTCCCTCGCTCGGCGCGGTGTCGGGCGCGTCGTGCGGGGCGTGGTCGATCCACGGCGCGGCGACGCTGCGTTCGCGGCGGATCCGCGGTTCGACGTGCTGACCGCCGCGAGCGGTCTCGGTGCGTGTCGCCGGCGCCAGCAGCGCGATGCCGGCACCGATCGCGATCTCGACGCCGACCGCGAGGGCGACCGGGCCGGACTGCGGTCCGATCTCGGCGAGCCTGCCGGGGCCGAACGAGCCCGCGGCGAGCGCAGCCAGCAGAGCAGCCGCTGCCGCCGCCAGCACGACCAGTCCCGCGAGCACCGCGACGCGCGGGGCGACCGGCTCGACGTGGCCGGGCTCGGGCAGCATCCGGTTGCGAGCCGTCCATCCCGCGACAACACCGACGCCGATCACGAGCAGCGCGAGCAGCAGCATCCACGATGACGTCGACTCAGGGACCGCTCCGAGAATCGGGATGCCGGGGATCACCCCCAAGCTCGTGCCGGCGGGCGAGACGGCGGTGCCGGTGCCGATCGCGAAGCCGGGACCGGCCGCGAACGAAGCGCCCCACAGCACGAGGGTCGGGATGTAGGCGAGTTGCGCGATCGTGAGGGTGATCGCGCCGACGGCATCGACGTTCGCCGATTCGAACAGAGCGATCACGTCACCGCCTCGCACGATCATCCCGACGCCGACGATGAGCGCGCCGATGCCCACGTAGCCCGCGACGGCGATGCCCAGCCCGCGCCCCACAGCAGCCGGGGCGTCGCGCCACGGCTCGACGGCATCCACGCGGTCGTGCAGCGCGTCGACGATGCCCTTGTCGTCGCCCTCACGCCACGCCACAACGAACGCGCCGGTCGCCGCCGGGAGCACGAAGACGAGCACCGGAAAGGCGATCGCTGCTGCCGCGTCGACCGTGCCGGCCGCGGCCGTCGACGACGACACCCACAGGACGACCGAGAGCATGAGCATCGCGACCGCGCCACCGGCGAGCCCGACCGGCCAAGCCCCGGCTCGCACGGCACGGGCACCCGAGCGGGCCGCGAAGATCGCGGTGAATCCCGCGAACGCGAGGGGTGCGAGCGAGATGGTGAACGCGGCCGCCTCTTCGGGGATGCCGGTCGCCGCGAGGTACTCGGCGGGGAGGTCGATGTACAGCGGCACGAAGTGCCCCACCTGCCACACCTGCACGGCCGCGGGCCACAGCGCGCCCCAGTCGGCGGACGCGCCGAAACCGAACACCCACAGGACGGTGAGCGGGGCGAGGACGGCGGCGATTCCGACGGTGACGGCGACGACCGCGTCGAAGGCGGCGAGCAGGGCGACGAGCAGGCGATTCATGGGCGTAACGACCCTACCCACCGGGCGCACGAGCCCCCGCATCCCACTCCCACAGCACGGTGAACAGCCAGCCTCTTCGTGCGCGGTACGGTCAACTCATGAGCAACACTTCGGCCCCCCGGCTGACCAACGAGCGGGCGCCGGGCGCCCTCGACCGATTCTTCGAGATCACCGAACGCGGATCGACCATCGGCACAGAGGTGCGCGGCGGTCTCGTCACCTTCGTGACGATGGCGTACATCATCATCCTGAATCCGCTGATCCTCTCCACGCCCGATGTCGACGGCAACGTCCTGTCGGGTTCGGCGGTGGCCGCGGCGACTGCGCTGACGGCGGGCGTCATGACGATCCTGTTCGCCCTCGTGACGCGTCTGCCCTTCGCCTTCGCGGCAGGCCTCGGCATCAACGCATTCGTCGCGTTCACGATCGTCGGCTCGGTCACGTGGCCCGAAGCGATGGCGCTGGTCGTCATCAACGGTCTGATCATCGTGCTGCTGGCCGCGACCGGACTGCGGAAGATGATCTTCGACGCCGTCCCCGTCGAGCTCAAGATCGCGATCACCGTCGGCATCGGCTTGTTCATCGCATTCATCGGCTTCGTCAACGCCGGTTTCGTCAGCGCCACCGGCAACCCCTCTCCCCCGGTCGACCTCGGCGCGGGAGGGTCGGTCTCGACCCTGCCGACGCTCATGTTCGTCATCACACTGCTCATCGGCGGCGTGCTGATCGCGACACGCACCAAGGGCGCCATCCTCATCGCACTCGTGGCCGGCACCCTGCTGTCGGCGCTCGCGAACATCTTCTGGCCCGGCAACTTCAGCTTCGGCTTCACCGGCGCCCTCGTGAGCCTGCCCGACCTGAGCCTCATCGGTCAGATCAGCTTCGGGTTCGACCTCGGCAAGGTCACGGTCGTCGCCCTCGTCATGTTCGTGTTCACCCTCGTGTTCTCGAACTTCTTCGACGCCATGGGCACCATGACGGGCCTCGCGAAAGAGGCCGGCCTCGCCGATGAGAAGGGCGACTTCCCCCGCATCAAGTCGGCGCTGATCGTCGAGGGCATCGGCGCCGTCGTCGGCGGTGGCACCTCATCGTCGTCGGCGACCGTCTTCGTCGAATCGGGCTCGGGCATCGGCGAAGGCGCCCGCACAGGTCTTGCCACTGTCGTGACCGGCGTGCTGTTCCTGCTGGCGATGTTCTTCACGCCGCTCACCTCACTCGTGCCCGGCGCGATCGCCGCCGCGGCGCTCGTGCTCGTGGGCGCGATGATGCTGTCGCAGATCAAGCACATCGACTTCGCCGACTTCCGCGTGCTGCTGCCGGTGTTCCTCACCGTCACGGTCATGCCGATGACGTACTCGATCGCCAACGGCATCGGCGCGGGCTTCGTCAGTTGGGTCGTCGTGAACGCACTGTCGGGCAAAGCGAAGACCGTCCACCCGCTGCTGTGGATCGTCGCGGCCGGCTTCGTGCTGTTCTTCGCCCGCGGACCGATCTCGGCCCTGTTCGGGGTCTGACCCCGCGACGGGGAACGCAGAAGGGGCCGGATGCCATGGCATCCGGCCCCTTCGCTGTGTCAACTCAGAGCGACTCGATGATCTCGCGCATCAGGGCAGCGGTCTCGGACGGCGTCTTGCCGACCTTGACACCGGCGGCCTCGAGCGCTTCCTTCTTCGCCTGCGCGGTGCCGGCCGAGCCCGACACGATGGCGCCGGCGTGGCCCATGGTCTTGCCCTCGGGAGCGGTGAAGCCCGCGACGTAGCCGACGACCGGCTTGGTGACGTTCGCCTTGATGTACTCGGCCGCACGTTCCTCGGCGTCGCCGCCGATCTCGCCGATCATGACGATCGCCTTGGTGTCGGGGTCGGCCTCGAACGCCTCGAGCGCGTCGATGTGCGTCGTGCCGATGACCGGGTCGCCGCCGATGCCGATGGCGGTCGAGAAGCCGATGTCCTTCAGCTCGAACATCATCTGGTAGGTCAGGGTGCCCGACTTCGACACGAGGCCGATCGGTCCCTTGCCGGTGATGTTGGCGGGCGTGATGCCCGCGAGCGCCTCACCGGGGGTGATGATGCCGGGGCAGTTCGGACCGATGATGCGGGTCTTGTTGCCCTTGGCCTTCGCGTACGCCCACGCCTCGGCGCTGTCGCCGACGGGGATGCCCTCGGTGATGACGACCAGCAGCGGGATCTCGGCGTCGATGGCCTCGATCATGGCGTCCTTCGCGAACTTCGGCGGCACGAACGCGACCGACACGTTGGCGCCGACCTTCTCGATGGCCTCGGCGACGGTGCCGAACACGGGGAGTTCGACCTCGCCCTCGTGCGGCTTCTCGTGGGTGACCGTGGTGCCGGCCTTGCGGGCGTTCACGCCGCCGACGATGTTGGTGCCCGCCTTCAGCATGAGGGCGGTGTGCTTGGTGCCTTCACCGCCGGTGATGCCCTGGACGATGACCTTGGAGTCGTTGTTGAGGTAGATCGACATTTCTCTGGTTCCTCTTTCGTCTCAGGCGTTCGCCAGCTCGGCGGCCTTGTCGGCGCCCTCGTCCATACCGGCGGCGAGGGTGACCAGCGGGTGGTTCGCCTCGGCGAGGATGGCGCGGCCCTCCTCGACCTGGTTGCCGTCCAGACGCACGACGAGTGGCTTGGTGGCGTGGTCGCCCAGGATCTCGAGGGCCTTCACGATGCCTTCGGCGACGGCCACGCACGAGGTGATGCCGCCGAACACGTTGACGAACACGCTCTTGACCTGCTCGTCGCCGAGGATGACGTCGAGCCCGGATGCCATGACCTGGGCGTTCGCACCGCCACCGATGTCGAGGAAGTTGGCGGGCTTGACGCCGCCGTGGTTCTCGCCGGCGTAGGCGACGACGTCGAGGGTCGACATGACCAGACCCGCGCCGTTGCCGATGATGCCGACCTGGCCGTCGAGCTTGACGTAGTTCAGGCCCGACTCCTTGGCCTTGGCTTCGAGCGGGTCAGCGGCTGCCTTGTCTTCGAGCTCTTCGTGCTCGGGGTGGCGAACCTCGCTGGCGTTCTCGTCGAGCGAGACCTTGCCGTCGAGGGCGATGATGTCGCCGGCGCCGGTGCGGACGAGCGGGTTCACCTCGACGAGGGTCGCGTCCTCACCCTTGTAGACGTCGTAGAGCTTGACGAACACGTCGGCGACCTTGTCAACCAGGTCTGCCGGGAAGTTCGCGGCCTGCGCGATCGCGACGGCCTTGTCCTTGTCGATGCCGGTCAGCGGGTCGACCTCGACGCGGGCGAGCGCCTCCGGCTTCTCGACCGCGAGTTGCTCGATCTCCATGCCGCCCTCGACCGAGCACAGGCTCAGGTAGGAGCGGTTGGCGCGGTCGAGCAGCACCGAGAAGTAGAACTCCTCGGCGATGTCGGCACCCTGCGCGACCATGACGCGCTTGACGACGTGACCCTTGATGTCGAGGCCGAGAATGGCCTCGGCTGCGGCGTACGCCTCGTCGGGGGTCTTCGCGACCTTGACGCCGCCGGCCTTGCCGCGGCCTCCGGTCTTGACCTGAGCCTTGACGACGACGACACCGCCGATCTTCTCGGCAGCCGCCTTCGCCTCCTCGGGGGTGTCGGCGATGATGCCGGCGAGCACCGGCACCCCGTACTTCTCGAATAGGTCTCGTGCCTGGTATTCGTAGAGATCCACGTGCAATCCTTCGCTGGGCGGCGGTGGGGTTGGGTGCCGAAAAACGTCTCGATATCGAGATATCGGCCAGTCGTCAAGCCTACTACCCTTCGCTGACCGGCCCCGCCGGACGGAGGGGGTGCGCGATCCGGTCGCGCGCGAGCGCACGTGTGCGGTGCGGGTGGCTAGGATTTCACCACCATGAACGACGTCCCCGAGACCCGCGCCCGCAACACGGTCGTCGCCGCGGCACTCGACCTGTTCGCGACGCAGGGGTTCGAGGCCACCTCCGTCGAACAGATCGCCCAGGCTGCAGGCGTTTCGCGCTCCACCTTCTTCCGACAGTTCGGCGGCAAAGACGATGTCGTCTTCACCGACCATGCCGTGCTGCTCGAACAGCTGCGCGAGTTCTTGTCGCAGCCGCACGAGAATCCGTGGGCGGCCGTGTGCGAAGCATCGCTGCAGGTGTTCCGCCACTTCGCGGCCGACCCCGAACTCGCCCGCCGTCGCTACGGTGTCGTGCGTCAGGTGCCCGCGCTCCGCGACCGCGAGATCGTGACGGTGTTCCAGTACGAGCGCCTCTTCGACGAGTACCTGCGGCGCGAACTGCCCGAGCTCGATCCGATCGAGGCGGTGTCGTTCGCGGCATCCGTCACGGCGGTGCACAACCACGTGCTGCGCCGGCTGCTGCGCGGCACGAAGAAGGTGCCGTCTTCGGTGCTCAGCGATGCACACGACGCCCTCATGCATCGCGTCGGCGTGCACCCCGACGGCACGCCGCCCGCCGATGACGACGTCGTGGTCGCAGTCTTCCCCCGGCGCATGCCGGCTGCCGAAGTGGCGCGCCGCCTGGGCTCGCAGCTGTCCTGACAACGCCGCCTCAGTGGGACTGCGTCCCGCGACTGGCGGTACTGGATGCCGCAGGAGTACCCTGTCGGGCATGAGCACCTTCCCCGGCGAGGCCGTGCCCTCGTACGACGTCACCGGCCGTCTCGGCACCGACTACTACGCCGTGTTCGCCGACATCGACCCGGCCGATCGCGACGTGTGGGACCGCGCGAAGGCGTACGTCGACGAGATCGGCGACCGCATGGTCGAGGCATGGGACACCGCGACCTACCCGCTCGAGGTCGCCACCCGACTGGGTGAACTCGACCTGCTCAACGACGGCATCGAGCACCCCGACCTGACGCACTTCTCACCGCTGGCGGCGGGCCTCGTGAACATGGAGGTCTCGCGCGGCGACGGATCGCTCGGCACCGTGATCGCCGTGCAGGGCGGACTCGCGCTGCGCACCCTCGCGCTGTTCGGGTCGTCCGAGCAGCAGGCGCGATGGCTGCGGCCCGTCGCGCGCGCAGAGGTGCTCGCCTCGTTCGCGCTGACCGAGCCCGACCACGGCTCGGACTCGGTCTCGCTCGAAACCGTCGCCCGACGCGACGGCGACACCTGGGTCATCCGCGGCGCGAAGAAGTGGATCGGCAACGGCGCCTCGGGCGGCATCACGTTCGTGTGGGCACGGGTCGACGACGAGTCCGATGCGCACCACGGCGCCGTCCGGTGCTTCCTCGTCGAGCAGACGACACCCGGCTACACCGGCACCGTCATCACCGGCAAGGCCTCACTTCGCGGCATCTACCAGGCCCACATCACCCTCGACGATGTGCGCGTACCGCTTGATGCCGTCCTCCCCGGCACCCGCTCCTTCAAAGACGCGTCGACCGTGCTGTACTCGACCCGCTCGGGTGTCGCCTGGTCGGCACTCGGACACGCGACCGCCTGCTACGAGGCCGCGTTGCAGTATTCCCAGCAGCGCATACAGTTCGGCAAGCCGCTTGCGAAGTTCCAGATGATCCAGGAACGCCTCGCCCAGATGCTCGAAGAACTCACCGCCATGCAGCTGTACTGCCGCCACCTTGCCGACCTCGAGGCATCCGGCGGACTGCGGCCAACTCAGGCATCGCTGGCGAAGTTCCACAACACCCGTGCCGCCCGTCGCATCGCTGCCTCGGCCCGCGACCTGCTCGGCGGCAACGGCATTCTGCTCGAGAACGGCGTCATGCAGCACATGGCCGACATCGAAGCGATCCACACCTACGAGGGCACCGAGAGCGTGCAGGCGCTGCTCATCGGCCGCGACATCACCGGGATGAGCGCGTTCGCCTGATCCGGGCGTCAGCGCACGATGACCCGTCCAGCGTCTCGCTCCTTCACGTCTCCTTCGACAGACGAACCGCGATAGCGAAGCAGGTTACCGGAGCCGGTCTCTGTGACGTCGCCGTCGACGTGGGTCCGACTGCCGAGGATGAGTCCGTCGTCGCCCGATTCGTACACGTTGCCGTCCACGACAGCGCGACCACCGAGCACAACCCGTCCGCTGCTGGTCTCACTGATGTTTCCTTCGACAACCCCGCCGACACGGAGATCCCCGCTTTCGCGCTCGGCGATGTTGCCCGCAATCGTGCCGTACACACGCACGTCGCCGGTGTGACGCTCGATCAGGTTGCCCTTGATCTCGCCCCCGGCTTCGACGAGCACGGTTCCGCTGCCTGTCTCTTTAACGTTCCCCTCCACCAGGCCCGAACCAGTGATTCGGACGGTCCCAGCCCCCGATTGCCGAACGTTGCCCTTGACCGTGCCGGAGATGGTGACGGTGCCACCGCGAACGAGCAGGTCACCGTCGATGGTCTGGCCCGCCCGCACGGTGTAGGAGCCGTTGCGAACGATCTCGTCTGCGTGTGCGGTCATAGGCGTTGCCACGAGAAGGAGTCCAGCCGCGGTTCCGATGGCCACCAGGCGTGCCGAGATGTTCCTGTTCATGTGAGTGTCCTCTCGTCGTAGCGCCGAGTCGCTCCCCGCGCTGCAACCACCTCATCCCAGTCCAATGAGCCGCCCATGAGCGCGCCGTGAGTCGTGTCTTATTTCGGCCCTCGAGCGCGCCGCCGACTCGCCCGATCGAGCCGACCTCAGGTGTGCGACGAGGCGCGATCGACGAGCGTCGTTAGCAACGTCGCTCGCGCAAGCCCGGACCGATCCTCGCGATCGCGTCGCAGCCGAGCCAACGCCATGCGCACCGCAGTCTCACCGAGATCGAGCTTCGGCGGCGCGATCGCTGTCAGCGGGATCCGAGCGAGCGACGCGATCTCATCGTCGTACGCGACGATCGCTAGATCCTGCGGCACCCTCAGCCCCCGATCGAGCGCGAGGTCGACGAGCAGCACTGCATCCGCGTCGGTGTGCACGAGCACGGCGCGCGTTCCGTCGCGAAGACAGTCATCGAGAAGCGCCTCCAGCGCACGGCGCGAATCGTCGGTACCGAACGGTGGATTGGGGAGCTCGCGCGTCCAGCCCCGGCGGGTGGCCGATCACACCGCTGCCGTCAGGGATGAGTGCACCCACGCACTCGATGCCGGCACGGAAGAGGATCGACTCGCCGGGCAGGAAGGCGCCGTGCTCATTGACCTGTGCGGTCGAGGTGTACGGAGCGTCCTGAGTGCCGTCGCCGGCGCCTGTCGCCGAGCAGTCGACGAAGTACTTCTGCTGCGAGAGCGCGACGACCGAGGCGGCTGTCGAACCGGTCCCCTCGACATCGAACAGCGCAGTGCCGGTGGCACGCAGTTCGACCGGTCCGGCCGTTGCGTCGGCCGGCGACGTCCAGGTCAAGGTCGCTCAGGTAGTGCCGCGCACCGGCGAGATCGGCGGCGCTGGCGGGCGAGGCGGTCACCAGTGGGGCGATCACCAGGGCCGCGACACCGACCGCTGCCGCTTTCGCGCGCATCGGATTGGACATGCGATTCCTCCTTGAATGCGGGGTGGGGGTCATCCGACCCTGCCCGTGGCATCGCGCGCCGACAATCGAATCGCACAGAACCGCACATCACCGCGTGCACTTCCCACCGACCACCTCGCCGACGGGCTGACCGGATCCACACGGCCGCCGGGGTACCGTCAGCACATGGGACTCTTCGGCTCGCGCCCCAAGATCGTCAAGCTCGACACGACCGGGCCCGGCTCACTGCCGGTGCATGCCCCGGGCAAACCGTGGAGTCTGTGGTCGGACGGAATGGGCGTGCTCGCCACGAGGTCGCTGCAGCTGATCATCGTGCTCGCGGTCGCCGCGGTGGTCGTGCTCGGTGTGCGCGAGGTGACCGTCGTCACGATTCCACTGATCCTCGCCCTCATCATCGCGTGTGCATTCGCGCCGCTCATGGGCTGGTTGCGTCGCCACGGATTCGCACCACTGCCCGCGACGCTCGTGTGCCTGCTCGCCGCCCTCACGGTGCTGGGACTCATCGGCTGGCTCATCACGTGGCAGGTGCGCGACCAGTGGGACGACCTGTCATCGAAGGCGCAGGACGGCTTCAACGGCCTGATGGCGTGGATCGCGACGCTGCCCGTCTCGATCGATCAGGAGCAGATCGACGAGTGGATCGCGGCGGCGACCGACTTCGTCACGAGCGCACAGTTCGGCTCAGGCGCGCTGGCGGGGGTCAGCGCGGTCGCGACGTTCCTCACGGGGCTCATCCTCATGATCGTCACCCTGTTCTTCTTCCTGAAGGACGGCCCGCGCATGTGGGAGTTCCTGCTGCGCCCCTTCGAGGGTGCCGCCTACCGCCGCGCGGCGCGCGTCGGTGACACCGTGGTGACCACGTTCGGCAACTACGTGCGCGGCACCGCATCGATTGCCGCGGTGGATGCCATCGGCATCCTGATCGGCCTGCTCATCCTCCAGGTGCCGCTGGCCGTACCGCTCGCGGTGCTCGTCTTCGTCGGCGCGTTCGTGCCCATCGTCGGCGCCACCGTCGCCGGTGCCCTGGCGGCCCTCGTCGCACTGGTGACGAACGGCTGGGTCGTCGCGCTCATCGTGGTCGGGGTGATCGTCCTCGTGCAGCAGCTCGAGGGGAACCTGCTGCAGCCGTTCCTCATGGGGCAGTCGATGAAGCTGCACGCGTTCGTCATCCTCATCGCGTTGACGGTGGGCACCGTGCTCGGCGGCATCGTCGGCGCGATCATCTCGGTGCCGATCACCGCCGTCGCGTGGGGTGTCATCAAGGTGTGGGACGGGCCGCGCACCCCCGCGCGCTGGGCGCGGCCGAAGAATCGCGCGACCGAGATCGCCGCGGAGGGCTGATCTCGGCATCCCCGCCTGTCAGGCGAGGGAGAGCACAGGGCCGAGCTGTTCGCGATCGAGCGCGATCCACGGGCCGGCGGGGTCGACGACGACACCGTTGATGCCGTCGTCACCGCGCAGGGCCGACGCCAGCTGGGCACCGGTCAGTGGGACAGGACGGTCGCCGCGCCCGAGCGCGATCACCTCGAGCGGATGCGAGAACACTTCGAGCCGCCGCTCCCCCGAGGGTGAGCGCGACTCGGCGAGCCCGAAGCGTCCTTCGTCGTCGGCGGGGCCGGCGGCCACCCACAGCTTGACCGTCGCGAGCGCTTCGGCGACCTTCTCGGTCGTCGCGTCGGTGCGCGGGGTCGCGAGCAGGGTCTTGATCGTGAACGCCGGGTCTGCTTCTTCAACCGACTTCTCGATGAGCGGCGCGGGCAGCACGATGCGTGCCTGCGGCGACGCCGGATCGATGATCATGCCGGCGTAGGGACCGGCGAGCACGTTGCGGAACACGTTCATGGCGGGCTGACCGACGGCACTGGTCGACGTGTCGCCGTCTGCACGGATGCTGTCTTGCAGCGCCGCGCCGCCGCTGAACGCGAGCAAGAAGCGCTTGTCTTCGATGGCCGTCACCGCGAGGGTGAGCTCTTGTCCGTCGGCGATGAGCTGCTTCGCGTTGCCGCGCACGCGCAGGTAGAGCTGGCCTTGCAGAGCCTGACGCATGATGTTCATGACATCGGTGTTCTGCGGCTTCTCGGGAAGACCGGCGAGCGCGGCGCGCAGCAGACCGTTGTCGGGAAGGCCCGCGGTCGGGCGCGAGGCGGGTGCCTGCGGGGCGGGACGGCTGAGCGACGGCGGGGCCGCTGCCTTGCCGAACGTCGAGAACGAGATGCCGACCTCGGGCACCGGCTCGGACACGACGACCTCGTCAGCCGCTGCCTCGGACGCGTCGGATGCGGCGACCTGCTGCTCGTCTGCGGGCGCGTCGGTCGGGGTCTCGCGCTTGCCGCGCTTGAACAGGGCCATGGGTCGAGCCTACCCAGCGGGTGGATGCTTCACCGTCGCGCCTCCGACGCGAAACGGTCGTGCGGGTGCAGGATGCAGGCACCGGCGACCGCCGTGTCGAAGACGACAGAAGGGAACGACCATGGGATTCTTCGGATTCCTGCTCCTCGGTCTGCTGGCCGGAGCGATCGCAAAGCTCATCCTCCCCGGAAAGCAAGGGGGCGGCTGGTTCGTCACCCTGCTGCTGGGCGTGGTGGGCGCGCTGCTGGGCGGTTGGCTCGGCAGCATCCTGTTCAACGCCCCGCTCGAGGAGTTCTTCTCGCTGCAAACGTGGGCGCTCGCCATCGGCGGCTCACTGATCGTGCTGCTGATCTACGGGCTGCTGACGGGTCGCAAGAAGACCCGCTGACCGCTGCCACGACGATGCCCGCCCCGGAATGGGGCGGGCATCGTCGTTCGTGCGTCAGACCTTCGAAGCCCGATAGCCTGCCGCGCGTGCGGCGGTCTCTGTGCGGAAGCACTCCTCGGGATTCGTCGCGTCGTAGTAGCGCCCGCTCGGCAGATGATATATGCCTGAGTCCGCGTTCCCCTTGATGGGGGCCCACGACGGGCAACTGCCGAGCGAGGTCGGCCCCGTGCGAGACGGGTACCTCACCGACCGAGTTGCACTCGACGTTCGCGACACGGTCGTGTAACCGCTCTTGCGGCCCGTGACCTTGACGGTGATCGTCTTGCCCGCATACGTGCTCTTCAGCTTGAAGGTGGCGCCGGTCGCGTTCTTGATCGCCTTCCCACCCACGTACCACTGATAGGTGAACGCGGTCTTGGTGCTCCAGGTGCCCGGCTTGACGGTGAGTCGCTGGCCCACGGTGGCCGATCCAGAGATCTTCGGGGCCGACGTCACCGGCACCTTGCGCGTCGCCTCGGACATCTTCGCGACCGTCGCGTATCCGGACTTCGCGCCGCGAACGCGCACGGTGATGGCCTTGCCGCGCTCGGCGCGGGTCACCGTGAACGTGGACTTGGTCGCGCCAGAGATCGCGACGCCATTGGCATACCACTGGTAGCCGAGTCGCGTCCCGGTGGTCCATGTGCCGGCGCGAGCAGAGAGCTTCGACCCGATCTTGGCGCTCCCAGAGATCGTCGGCGTCGGCGCCTTCGCGACCCGAGAAGTCACCGCCGACTTCTTCACGAGGCTCGCGTAGCCGGTCTTCGATCCGGCCACGTTCACCGTGATCTTCGTGCCGACGAGCGTCGAGGGAAGCTTGAAGCTGCTCGACGTCGCGCCGGAGATCTTCTTACCGTCCGCGTACCACTGATAGCGGAAGCTCGTACCCGCCGTCCACGTGCCCTTCGACACTTTGATCGTGGATCCCGCCGCGAGAACGCCCTTGATCTTCGGCGTCGCGCCGGTGAGCGTTCCCCGCGCGACGGCATCGGTCGCGGCGGAGTCCTTGGCCTCCCAGACACCGGGCGTCTTCTCGCCCGACACGATGACGCTGATACGCGATCCGACCAGGTCGCCGCTCACCTCGAGGGTGGCGCCCGTCGCGTCGGCAAGGTAGGTGCTGTCGGCGAACCAGGCGTACTCGATTGGCGTGCCGATCGGCCAGGCGCCGGGGGTCGCCGTGAGCACACCGCCGACCTTGGGCGTGCCATCGATCGTCGGCCATGAGTACTCCCCCTCGACGGTGTCGAGGTCGATGTCGATGCCGACGGCGTTCGGGTCGACGCTGGAGAGCTCGACGCTGTCGGCGGCATCGATCGTCATTGCGTCGTCCCACCACTCACGCCAACCGAAGTATTCGATGTCACCGTCGGTGCCGTTGAATTCCGGAAGGTCGGTGACCGCGACACGATAGGAGCCGAGCTCGAGGCCGTCGATCTTGTACGCGCCGTTCGCCGCCACGACGGCTTCACCCTGGCGAAGCCATTCCTCACCGACAAGTTGGTAGGCAGTCGCGATAGCGGCGCCATCCGGCACGTATCCACCACTGGCGGTTCCGGTGATGCTCCCGGTGGTCTCGGCCGCCGAGGCCGCGATCGGTGCGCCGGTGACGACCAGTGTCGCGGCAACGAGAGTTGACAGGGTGATCGACCCTGCGCGGACAGCGAGCATGATTCTCCTCGGGGGCACGGCGGCGGCATCCCCCTCTGGCACGCGCCCGCACGATGAACTCACATTAAAGCATTCTCACGCTTTCGGCGAGAGGCGATCACGTAAGAAGGCGACGAGGTGCGTCAGCGGATGGTGAAGCCGGCACTGCGCGCCGAGACCGTCGCGTACTCCGGCTTCTTGGCACGAACGATCACCGAGATCGCCCATCCGCTCGGGCGCGCCGTCAACGTGTTCCCCACTCGCGGTGTGCCGGAGACGGTGACCGTCCCCTTCGTCGCCACCTTGGGTGTCGCCGAAGTGGCCGCACGGATGACGTCTTCATCGGCGCGACTGCCCGCCACGACGACAACGATCCGCTTGTCCCTCGAGCGTGTTGCCGACCCCGGCGCTGCCGACGATGCTCGGCCTGCTGACATGGAGCGTGGCGACCGCGCCGCCCCGGTCGTACCCAGCCCTCTCGGCTCGCGAACCTAGAACAATCTGCTCGCGGTTCAGAGCTTGGTGATGGGCGCGATCTTGATGAGCAGCTTCTTGGCGCCGACCTTGTCGAAACGCACGTGCGCGACGCGCTTCGCGCCCTCACCCGTGACGGCATCGACCCGGCCTTCACCGAAGTCGTCGTGGCGGATGCGGTCGCCGGGCGCGAGTTCCATGTCGCCGTTGTCACGGACCTTCGCAGGGATGCGATTGGCGAACTTCTCGATCGACCCCGCCGGCTTGTCGCGGCGCGGCAGCGGCACGAGATCGTCGCCGTACCGCTTGCCGCCACCCCCGCTGAAGCCGCCCCCCGGGCGACGGGCGTTCAGGGCCCGCGACTGCATGCCGCCGCGGGAATTCACGTCGCCGGGCGACTGCCGCCAGTCGATCAGGTCTTGCGGAATCTCCTGCAGGAACCGGCTCGGCATCGCCACCGACACCTCGCCGAACTGCGCGCGGGTCATCGCGAGGGACAGGTGCAGCTTCTTGCGGGCACGGGTGAGCGCGACGTAGAACAGGCGTCGCTCCTCCTGCGGACCACCCGGCTCCCCCGCCGAGATGCGGTGCGGGATGAGGTCTTCTTCGACACCGGTGACGAACACGGCGTCGTATTCGAGGCCCTTCGCGGTGTGCATCGTCATGAGCGAGACCGATCCGGCGGCGTCGTCGAGGTCGTCGGCATCGGAGACGAGCGAGACCTCGGTGAGGAAGTCGAGGATCGTGCCGTCCGGGTTGTTGCGCGCGAACTCGCGGGTGACAGCGACGAGTTCGTCGACGTTCTCCACGCGCGCCTCGTCTTGCGGGTCTTTGCTGCGTCGCAGCGCGTCGAGGTAGCCGCTCTTGTTCAGCAGCACCGTGAGTCCCTCGGTCACCGACGTGGGCGGGGCGACCTCACCCGAGGACGGCAGCAGGATCTCGGATGCCTCAGCGAGCACGGCATCCAATTCGGCGATCGCCTTCTGGATCTTCGGACCGACCCCCAGCGCCGACGCGTTGGCGAGGGCATCGCGGAAACTGATGCCCTCTTCGGCGGCATACCGGGCGATGGCCGTCTCGGTGACGTCACCGATGCCGCGACGCGGCTTGTTCAGAATGCGACGCACCGCCATCTCATCGGCGGGGTTCGCGACGGCGATCAGGTAGGCCAGGGCGTCCTTGATCTCGGCACGCTCGTAGAACTTCGTGCCGCCCATGATCTTGTACGGGACGGCCGAGCGGATGAAGATTTCCTCCAGCGCGCGGGACTGCGAGTTGGTGCGGTAGAACACAGCCATCTCGGAGTACGGCACGCCCGTGCGCCGGATCGCCTCCACCTCGTCGGCGACGAACTGGGCCTCATCGTGTTGCGAGTACCCGGTGAAGCCGACGATCGGATCGCCCGCGCCGACGTCGGTCCACAGCTTCTTGTCCTTGCGGTCGAAGTTGTTGCCGATGACGGCGTTCGCGGCCGACAGGATGTTCTGCGTCGAACGGTAGTTCTGCTCCAGCAGCACCACCTTCGCGCCGGGAAAATCGCGCTCGAATTCGGTGATGTTGCGGATGTCGGCACCGCGGAATGCGTAGATCGACTGGTCGGAATCACCGACGACCGTGAGCGATGCGCCCGGCTGCTGCTCCGCCGGCGCGTCGAAGATCATCATCCCGTTCGACTCGAACGCATCGCCCCCGTCGCCGCTGACCGGCCGGGTGAGTTCGTGGATGAGCGAGTACTGGGCGTGGTTGGTGTCCTGGTACTCGTCGACGAGCACATGGCGGAACCGGCGACGGTACGTGTCGGCGACATGCGGGAACGCCCGGAACAGGAACACCGTCTGCGCGATGAGGTCGTCGAAGTCGAACGCGTTCGCCTTCTGCAGGTTGCGTTGGTAGTCACCGAAGATCTCGGCGAACAGCCGCTCGGCGGGGTCGCTCATGTTGGCCTGCCGCGCGAAGCCCTCGGCATCCATCAGTTCGTTCTTCAGCTTCGAAATGCGACCCTGCACGGATGCCGGAGTCAGCCCGAATGCGTCGGCCTCGTGCTCTTTGACGAGCCGCTTGATGAGCGCGCGCGAGTCGCCGGAGTCATAGATCGTGAAGCTCTTCGTGAACCCGAACTGCTGTGCCTCACGCCGCAGAATGCGCACGCACGCCGAGTGGAAGGTAGAGATCCACATGCCCTGCGCAGCGTCACCGATGAGCTGGTGCACGCGCTCGCGCATCTCACCGGCGGCCTTGTTCGTGAACGTGATGGCGAGGATCTGGCTCGGCCACGCTTCGCGGCTCCGCAGCAGCGACGCGATGCGCCGGGTGAGCACGCTCGTCTTGCCCGACCCCGCGCCGGCGACGATGAGCAGGGCCTGCCCGCGGTACGTGACCGCGTCGCGCTGCTGCGGGTTGAGCCCCGCCAACAGCTCGTCGTCGGCGCGCGGTCCGGATTCGGGCGCGCCGGAACGACCGACGATGACAGGCTTGATGGGGTCGCTCATGACCCATCGATTCTAGGCGCCGCCCCCGACAGCCACGTCCGTGAGCACCTCACCCGTGCACCGACTCCGCAGTCTGTCGCGAAGTCCGCATCCAGAACGCGATTGGATGCGGACTTGGTGCAGATCTGCGGAGATGCGGCGGGCCGCAGTGCGCCGCTGACGAGGTACCACCGGGGCACAGAATGGATGCATGCTGATCGCCAATACACGCCCGTGGGGCGCGGCCGCCGCTGACGTCGAGATCGAGGGCGACCGCATCGTCGCGATCCGACCGCACGATGCGGCATCCCCGCCGACGGATGCCGATGTCGAAGGCCGCGGACGCCTGCTGCTGCCGTCGTTCAGCGACGTGCACGTGCACCTGGACTCGTCGCGCATCGGGCTGCCGTTCCGCGAGCACACCGGCGCGCCGGGCGTGTGGGGGATGATGCTCAACGACCGGGCGAACTGGCGGAACACCGACATCCCACACGCTGAGGTCGTCGCGACGACGCTGGAGCGGATGATCGCGCACGGCACGACCCGAGTGCGCTCCTTCGCGCAGGTCGACGTGGACTGCAAGCTCGACAAGTTCGACTCGGTCATGGCTGCGAAGGAGCGGTTCGCGGGGCAGGCAGAGGTGCAGATCATCACGTTTCCGCAGGCCGGCATTCTGCGCGAGGCGGGCACGGTCGAGCTGCTCGAGGAGTCACTGAAGCAGGGGTCGGATGTGATGGGCGGCATCGATCCTTCGATGCTCGACCGCGACCCCGCGAAGCACCTCGACATCGTGTTCGACCTCGCCGAGCGCTACCAGGTGGAGGTCGACATCCACCTGCATGAGCCGGGCGAGCTGGGCGTGTTCAGCACCGAACTGGTGATCGAACGCACCCGCGCCCTCGGCATGCAGGGCAAGGTCAACCTGTCGCACGCCTACGACCTCGGCGCGGTCGGCGAGGCGACGAGTCGTCGGCTGATCGACGCGTTCGCCGAACTCGACATCTCGATGGCGACCGTCGCGCCGTCGACCAGCAACCACCTCTCCCTGGTGCAGCTCATCGAGGCGGGCGTGCGCGTCGGGCTCGGCGAGGACGGCCAGCGCGATTACTGGAGCCCGTACGGCAACTGCGACATGCTCGACCGCACGTGGCAGCTCGCGTTCGTCAACGGCTACCGCCGCGACGACCTCATCGAGCTTGCCCTCGCGGTCGGCACGATGGGCGGCGCGAGCATCATGTCACCGGCATCCCCTCGGGTCGCTGCTGTCGGCGAGCGCCCCGGCGTTTCGGTCGGCGACCGCGCCGATCTGCTGCTCGTCGACGGCGAGACCCCCGTGAGCGCGGTCATGGACCGGGGCGCGGACCGCACCGTCATCCACGACGGCCGCGTCGTCGCCGACGGGTTGGCGCTCGTCGGGGTGTGAGCTTCCCGCGCCGCGCGTAACTCCTGAGTTTTCGGCGACGAGCGGCCTCAGGGGGCGGAATTCGACCCGATCAAGTCGATTCTTGAGGAGTTACGCACGGCGTTCGGCTCGCCCGCCGGGCATCACAGCCGATCCGGCAGGAGCGCGCGCAGGTATCGGCGGCGCGTCAGACGCTGCGCGACGAGCAGCGCCGGGAATGCGAGCCGCCAGCCGAGCCGGTCGCCGGGGCGGGTGAGGGAGCGGATTGTCAGGTGCACACCATCGCCGTCGCGGGTGAGGATGAAGGCCTCCTCACCCGAGACCGGATGCCCGGGCAGGGTGCGGTACGCGAATCCGACGCGACGCTCGGTGTCGACGACCTCGACGACCTCGACGGGTTCGTGGATCGCGAGCCCGAGCGGCCGGGCGATGATCACCGGCCGCACCCCGACAGCGACGGGCGCGTCGGGCTCCACGGTGAAGCCACTGCGAGTCTTCACACCCCACCGCAGAAGGGCGAGCCGCGCCGCGACCCAGTACGCGTCACCGGCACCCACCCGCACGGTCTGCTCCCAGGCCCGGTATTCGCCCGGGCGTTCGGTCCACTCCGTCTCACCGACCCACGTCATCGAGCGCTCCGAACCGTGGACCATGGCCCGATCCTGCCATCCCGGCGCAGCATTCGGCGTCAGCTGCTGCGCCGCATGGCCCGGATGCCGACGAACAACCCGATCGCGGCCAGCACCAGGGCCGCGATCCAGCCCCACAGCACCTCGATCGCCCCGAGGTCACCGGCGAGCAGGGCCCGTTCGGCCTCGACGACCCAGGTGAGCGGGTTGACGGTGGCGGCGACTCGCATCCAGCCGGGGCCTTCGGATAGCGGCAGCAGCATGCCGGAGAGGATCATCAGCGGGAAGATGAGGGTCTGCTGCACGCCCCAGAACAGCCACTCCCGGTCTTTCGTCTGCAGCGCGAGCGCGTACGACAGCGACCCGAGGCCGATGCCGAACACGGCCAGCAGCGCGAGGCCCAGCACGAGCCCGACCGGGTTGGCGCGGAACCCGAACGGCAGCGCGATTCCGACGATAATGAGGGCCTGCACGACGATCGGCGCGATCTCCTTGAGTGCCCGGCCGATCAGCAGTGACGCCCGCGACAGCGGCGCGACGAGGGTGCGCTCGTGCGAGCCGGTCATCATCTCGTACTGCAGGTTGGAGCCGACCGCGCCGGTGCCGAACAGCACGATCATCGCCAGCACGCCGGGCACGAACCACTGCAGGGTCGCGGCCGGGTCGTCGGACTGGCCGACCAGCAGCGGCGCGAACAGCCCGAGGAACACGAGCGGCTGCACGAGGCTGAAGATGAGCGTGAAGGGGTCGCGCACGACCGGCTTCAGCTCGCGGGTGAGCACGTTCCAGGTATCGCGTCCGAGGTTCGGGCGCACGGGGGTCGTGGTGGTCATCGCTGGGCTCCCATCGCTGCGGGGGTGGATTCGGTTTCGGCCTCGGATGCGGGCTGCTCCTGCCCCGCTTCGCGGAGCGTGCGGCCGGTGAGCGCCAGGAACACGTCGTCAAGGGTGGGCGGCACACCCGATGCAGACCGCACCCGGATGCCGGCCGCCGACAGCGCCAGCACGGCGTCCGGCAGCAGGCGGTCGCCGTCGGGGGCGGTGACGCCCACGGCATCCGCCCCTTCGCGGCGCACCTCGCGGTCGGTCAGCGCCTGCACGACCTCGACTGCCCGCGCCGCGTCGTCTGCGGATGCGAACCCGAGGGTCACCACATCGCCGGCGAGCTCGGCCTTCAGGCGGGTGGCGGTGTCGTCGGCGATCACGCGGCCCTTGTCCATCACCATGACCCGCTCGGCGTAGCGGTCGGCCTCTTCGAGGTAGTGGGTGGTGAGGAACACCGTCGTGCCGTGGTCGGTGCGCAGCTGCAGGATGTGGTCCCACAGGTTCGCGCGGCTCTGCGGGTCGAGGCCCGTCGACGGCTCGTCGAGGAACAGCAGCGGCGGCGCGTGCATGAGCCCGAGGGCGATGTCGAGGCGGCGCTTCTGCCCGCCCGAGAGCTGCTGCACGCTGCGCGTTGCGAACGAGGCGAGGTCGAGCGAGTCGATGAGTTCGTCGGCACGGGTGCGGGCGGCATCCTTCGCCATGCCGTAGAACGCGCCCTGGCTGATCAGCTCGTCGCGCACCCGCTGCGAGAAGCTGCCACTGGTGAGCTGCCCGACGTAGCCGATGCGGGCGCGCACGCTGGCGGGGTCGCGGAGGATGTCGTGGCCGACGACCTGCGCCGTGCCGCTGGTGGGTGGGATGAGGGTGGTGAGCATGCGCAGGCTCGTGGATTTGCCGGCGCCGTTGGGCCCGAGGAACGCGACGAGCTCCCCCGGCTCGACGCGGAACGTGAGGTCGGTGACAGCCTCGACGGTCTGCTTTTTGACGGTGAAGTGCTTGGTCAGTGCCTGCGCTTCGATGATCGGTTCGGTCATGGATGCCATGATTCTCGCCAACCAGGACAGATACTGTCCGCAATTCGTGGGAATCTTGGGACATGTCCGATACGACCACCCGAGCCCTCGCCCTGCTGAACCTTTTGCAGACGCACCGGCACTGGCCCGGCACCGAGCTGGCCGACCGCCTCGGCGTCACCGAGCGCACCGTGCGGCGCGACATCGAGCGGCTGCGCGAGCTCGGCTACCGCATCGAGTCGGTGCCGGGCGCGCTCGGCGGGTACCGACTGGAGGCGGGCAGCGCGATCCCACCGCTGCTGCTCACCGATGAGGAGGCCGTGGCGATCGCGATCGGGCTGCGGGTCGCGGCATCCCACCGCCTCGTCGCGGGCGCCGAGACAACGCTCACTGCGCTGGCGAAGCTCGAGCAGGTGCTGCCCGGTCCGCTGCGTCGGCGCGTGTCGGCGCTGGCGGATGCCGTGCAGCCGGCGGGCATCGTGTCGGGTGCACCGGTGTCGAGCGAGGTGCTGGGCGAGTTGGCCCTCGCCTGCCGCGACCACGAGCGGGTGCGCTTCACCTACACGGCCGCGTCGGGTGAGGTCACCCGCCGTCGCGTCGAGCCACACGCGCTCGCGCCCGCCGACCGCCACTGGTACCTGCTGTGCTGGGACCTCGAACGAGGCGACTGGCGCACGTTCCGCGTCGACCGACTGGATGCCGTCGAGCACACCCGTGTGCTGTTCGAACCACGCCCACTCACCGCCGAAGAAGTCGAAGAGTTCATCCTCATCGCGAGGTCGTGGGCGCGGCAGCCGGTCGAGGCCGACATCGTCATGGACCTGCCGATCGAGCAGATGCGGGAGTGGTTCGGGCAGTGGGGTCAGGGCGCGACCGAAGAGGATGCCGCGCACACCCGCTGGCCGGTCGGCGGCGCGGACTGGCGCGAAACGATGTACGGCATGACGTACATCCCCGAGGGCGTCGGCTACACTACCGACCTCGCCGAGCCCGGCCGCGGTGCACTGCGCGAATGCATCGCCCGGATGCTCGACGCGCTCGACGCTCCCCCGCCGCCGCCCCGCGCGGCGTGACCGGCGTCACGGCGGGACACATTCAGGAACCTCAGGTCATACACAGCCCCGATGTCGCGGCATCGGGTTAGCGTGGGGTCATCGCGGCGATCCGGGCGGCCCCGGGCACAGGTTCATACCCTGGTGCGTTGCGGGTTCGACTCCCGCCGTCGCGTCTGAAGAGGCATCCGAGGCGTGTGTGACGGACGGTCGCACAGGGATCCCTTAGTCTCGCGTCATGGTGCGCATGCGGGTCGCGATGGTTGTCACGTTCACGGCTTTCGTCGGGATGCTCGCGGCATGCGGGCCACCCGATGACGCGCTCATCCTCGGCTCCACCGACGGCTCCGTCGAGATCTGCGTCGGTGACTTCACGGAACCGGTCACGCAGGGCGAGCCGATCAGTTTCAGCGACGGCGTGGAGAGTGCCACCCTGGTCCGTGCCGGCCTGGTCGGCGCTGACGGCGTACGAGTCGTCGAGCAAGCCGCGTCGCGAGCTGTGCTACGGGACGACGGCACGCATCTCGGCGTCGGGACGATCAACGTGAGCGAGGGCGACGAGGCGTGGGATGCCCGGGTTCCCCTCGCCGGCACGGTGATCGAGAACGACGGCGGCGAGACCTGGTTCGTCGCCCTCGCCGTTGAACGCACGAGCGAGCGCGCCGGCGGATTCGACGCCATCGAGCTGGTCTACGAGGTCGATGGGCACGAGAAGGTGGCGCGCGGCACTCAGTCCATGAACTTCCCTGCGCGCGGCGAGAGTTGCGACGAGTGAAGAGTCTCGCGTAACGCCGACGGACTACGCTTCCCTCATGCCCTCCCCCAACCCGATCGAAGACGTCTCCATCGGGAGCGACATGATCCGCCTCGGACAGTTCCTGAAGTTCGCGGGCCTGCTCGACTCCGGCGGCGACGTGAAGGAAGTCATCATCGACGGGCTCGTCACGGTCAACGGTGAGGTGGATCGCCGCCGTGGCCGGCAGCTGCAGCACGGGGATGTCGTCGGCTTCGACGGCAACCAGGTGCGCGTCAGCCCCTGAGTCGCGCCGACCGCGGCATCCGCCGTCACCACCCGCTGCGGGTAGGCGTGTGCCCGTCGCGCGCGTCGTCCGGCATCGCCATCTCGGCGCGCACGCCCAGCAGCCGCAGCGGACGGCCCGGTTCGATCCGCGCCACCAGGCGCAGGATCTCGGCCACCACCACCTCATGGTCTGAGGTCGTCGCGATCTTGTGCACGAGCGTCTTCGTGATGAACGGCGCGTAGCGGATCTTCAGCCCCACTCCGACGACGGGGCGCCCCTCCTTCGCAACGTCGTCCAGCACCTGCGCCGCGAGCTCGCGCGCGGCCCGCTCGATGTCGGCCGGGTCGACGATGTCCCGCTGGAAGGTCGTCTCGCGACCGTGCCCGCGCGCAACCCAGGGGGTGTCGTCGACCGTCGCGCTGCCGTCGCCGCGCCCGAGCTGCCGGTACCACGGCCCCATCTTCGGCCCGAACTCCCCCTGCAACACCACCTCGTCAGCGACTGCGAGTTCGGCGACGGTGCGGATGCCGAGCCCTTCCAGCCGCTTCGACACCTTCGGCCCGACGCCCCACAGCGCTCGCGTGGGCTTGTCGCCCATCACCTCGAGCCAGGTGTCTGCGGTCAGGCGGAACATGCCCTGCGGCTTACCGAAGTCGGTCGCGTTCTTGGCGCGCACGAGCGTGTCGCCGATGCCGACGCTGCAGTGCAGTCCGGTGCGTTCGAGCACGTCTGCCTGGATGCTGCGGGCCACGGCATCCGGGTCATCCGTCGCCACGCCGACGAACGCCTCGTCCCAGCCGAGCACCTGCACGACCGCGCCCGGCTGCGCGCGCAGGGTCGCCATGACCTCCTCCGACGCCTCGGTGTAGGCGGGTGCGTCGACCGGCAAGATGACGGCATCCGGCACCTTGCGCGCCGCGATCCGCAGCGGCATGCCTGACCCGACCCCGAACGCCCGCGCCTCGTACGACGCGGTCGACACGACAGCGCGCTCGGTCGGGTCGCCCCGCCCGCCGACGATGACGGGCAGCCCCGCCAGCTCGGGCCGCCGCAGCACCTCGACCGCCGCGATGAACTGATCGAGGTCGACATGCAGCACCCACGGGATGCCGGTGCCCTGCGCCGCCTCGCTCATGCCACCAGTGTGCCGCGCGTCAGCGGCGGCGCCTACCCTCGCGGCATCCACCGCCCACACGCGAGTCCGCGATTCCAGCACGAGTCAAGGGCCGCTCGTGACCGGTACCCGCACTACCCCTCTGACACTCACGCCGCATTCGCAGAGACCGGGCATAGGCTGAGGCCGACGAAGGGGGCACACGATGAAGCGCCTGCTGTTGACCGTGGTGCTGGCGGGAACCGCCACGATCCTGACCGGCTGTGCGACGGCATCCAACCAGCCGGGCGCCGACCGCACGCCGTCACCGACCGCGAGCACCCGCCCACCGTTCCAGACGACGACGCCCGGACCGATCGCGACACCGGGAGCCCCGACCGGCGTGCCCACCGAGGTTCCCACCGCGAAGTGGGATGCCATCATCGCCGACCTCGCGAACCGCGGCGTGACGGCGACACCGACCGTGGTGACCTCTGAGGCCGTCACGTTCAACGACACGTCGCTGGGCTGCGGCTCGCCCGGCCAGTCGTACGCGCAGGTGCTCGTCGACGGCATGCGCGTCGTCGTCACCGCCGACGGCACCACCTACGACTACCGTTTCGACACGGGCGACGAGCCCAAGCTCTGCCGCCGGTGACGCTCCACCACGCGCACCGGATTCGGACAATGTGAACAGATTCGGATGCCGCGGGTCGCCGCATCCGAATCCGGCGACGATCTCCGAATCCGCGACGCCGAAAGCGACGCCCAAACGGCCCCCGGAACGGACTGAGGGGCGACGCCTTCCGGCGCCGCCCCTCAGCTGGGGAGGAACTACTTCAGCTTGACGAGCAGCGCCTCATCGCTGCCCGACTTGTTGTCGTACACGACGACCATGCTGCCGAGCGGCTTCTGGTCGGCGTACGCGGCACCGTTCACCTCGACGTCGACCGATGCGCTGCCGCGCTTCGGAACCGTCGTGTACTGGCCGTTGGTGATGGCCGGGTTCGCCGGGTCGTACGACGCCCACGCCTCGACCGCGTCCTCGCCACCGGACAGGCCGAAGGTCTGCACCGTGTAGTCGAACGTGCCGTCGACGCCCAGGTCGCTGGCGTACACCGGCATCAGCAGGGTGCTGCTGTCGGTCGGTGCCTGCGTCAGGAACCCGCTGGCCGACAGTCCGCCGGTCGCGAGGTCGACGACGAAGGTCTCGGCCAGGCCGTTCGCAGAGCCCGCGCGCACCGCGCCCGAGTCGTACGAGAACACCGCGTAGTCCGGGGTTCCGTCGCGATCCGTGTCGAGGATGACGTCGTACTCGTTGCCGGCGGCGTTCGACCAGCGCTTGTGCGTGTTGATGGCGAAGACCAGCAGGTGGTCCTCACCGTCGGCGAACGACTGCACACCGGCGGCCCGGACGTCGTACCCGTTGTCGGCGAGCGACTTCGGTGCGTCCTTCTTGTCGGACAGGCCCCACGTGTACACGTCGGCGTCTGCGTCGAGCGCACCCAGGAGGTTGCGCAGCTTGATGGACTGCGTCCCGTCCTTGGCGGTGCCGCCCTTGACGAGCTTCGAACCCGACGCGGATGCGGTCACCTTGCTGTTCGAGCGCGGCACCAGCAGGTACGGCACACGCAGTTCGGTGTCGGACGAGGTCAGCACGACGTCACCCGAGATCTCGTAGAACGAGAACTGGTCGTCACCGGCGATCGAGGTCGGCACGTCCTTGGCGGCCGCGGCGACCGTGACGATGAACTTCGCCGTCGATCCCGGGCGAACCGTGATCGACTTGCGGCTCACGCTCACGCGCGCCTTCTCCGACTGCTCGTTCGGCGTCGTCGACACCTTGAAGGTCACCGAGCGGTCGCCGTCGTTGCGGACGGTGACGGTCTTGACGCCACCGAACCCGAGCCACGACTCCTGGAAGCCGAAGCTGAGCGCCGCTTCGCGTGCCCAGCCACTCTCGGTGCGGAACGCGTCACCGGTCGCGGTGACCTGCGTGTTCACGGCCTGCGCCGTGTCGACGAGGCCGACGCCGCCGACGACGAGGTCCTGCCCTGCGACCTTGCCCGGGTCGGCAGTCGAGACGATCGCCGCCGACACCTGCGGTGCCGACCAGTCCGGGTGCGCCTGCACAGACAGTGCGGCAACGCCCGCGACGTGAGGCGCGGCCATCGAGGTACCCGAGCTGATCGACGGACCGTTGCCCGTGCCCACGCCGGCCGACGAGATGGAGACGCCGGGGGCGGCCACATCGGGGCTGATGGCGCTGTCACCGCTGCGGGGGCCCGACGAGGTGAAGGAGGCGTACCCGCGGAAGCCGGGGTTCATGATCTCCTGCGCGCTGATGGTGACGGTCTCTCCCGTCGTGAACAGCGGCCCGCTGGACGAGCGCACACCGAGGAACGGGATCGTGACGAGGAACTCCTCGCCCGTGTCGGGGTTCTCGGTGATGACGCCCTCGTACGGCGGCAGATCGTCTGTCGTGTTCACCATGAGCGACGCGGCAGCACCGGCCTGCTCGGCGAAGACGCCGCGCGCGACGCGTGCACACGTGCCTCGCGAAGAGACGGCGATCTGGTTGCCGCCTTGGACGATGCCGGCCTTCGTGTAGGCCTCGACCGAGCAGCCGAGGGCTTCGTTCTCGGCGGTGGCGGGGTCATCGGCCAGGCGCACCACGGTGAGCTCGCCGAGCCCCTCGAGGTCGGCGCCGTTCGCGTTGATCGCCTCGACGGTCTGACCGGCGATCGAGATCGCGGCACCGGGGAAGGACTCGGTGCTGTCGACGGCCGAGACGGCGATCACGCCGTCACCCGTGCCGGGCGAACCGGTCAGGTACGGGTTGTGTCCCGAGTTGCCTGCAGAGGCGACGACGACGACGCCTGCACCGACCGCGTTGGTGGCGGCGACGGCATCCGGGTCGTCACCGCGGCCGAAGGACGAACCGAGCGACATATTGATGACGTCCATGCCGTTGGCGACGGCCCAGTCGATGGCCGGGACGACGACGTCGGTCGAACCGTCGCAGCCGAAGACGCGGACGGCGTAGAGGTCGGCCTCGGGTGCGACACCCGGCCCCACCATGAAGTCGTTGTCGGCGGTCGTGGAGTCGTACGGGCCGGCGAACGCCGAACCGTCGGCGAGCACGCCGCCACCGCCGGCCGTGCCCGCCACGTGCGAGCCGTGTCCCTGGCAGTCCAGCGGGTTTTCGTCGGGGTGCGGCACCGGCTGATAGGTGTCGCTGCCGGGGTCGGCGTTGTAGTCGTCGCCGACGAGGTCGATGCCGCCCTTGATGCGCGGCGCACCCGGGCCGTAAAGGGCGGGGTCAGCGGGTTCGGTCGAGGCGGCGAACGCGGCTTCGTACGACTCGACGGTGCCGGGGCCGCCGAACGTGGCGTGGGTGTAGTCGATGCCGGTGTCGAGGATGGCGACCTTGACGCCTTCACCCGTGTAGCCGGTGTCTTCCCACACCTGCGGCGCACCGAGGAACGGCACCGAGACGGCGTTGTCGCGGCTGTAGGTGCGGACGGGGTGGATCGCGACGACGCCGGGCTGGTCTGCCACGGTGTCGAGTTCGGCGGCGGGGACCGTCGCCTGGATGCCGTTGTAGGCGGACTGCATCTGCGCCTGCACCTCACCACCGGTGTCTTCGATGGCGTCGGCGACCGCCTCTTGCGCCTTCTTCAGGTCGCCTCGAACAGTCGATTGCTCGCTCTTGGTGAGGTCGCGGCCCTTCTCGGCCTCGACGACGGCGACGGGGTCGCCCTCCATCTCGACGATGACGGTGACCTTGCCGTCAGCGCCCACCGCCGATGGTGTGAACGAAGAGTCGAGCGCGCCGCTCGACTCCGAGGTTGCGAACCGCGACGACACGTCGTCCGATTCGGTCGCGGCGTATGCCGCGGATGCGGGGAGCGAGAGCGCGATGACGCCGACCGCTGCCAGGATTCGTCGTTGCACGACAGAAACCACCTTTCCGGTGCTGGGCACGGGGCCAGCCGGATCAGCGACCCCTTCTTGGGAGGCTATGCATCCGCTGAGAGTCTGTGAAGAGGCATTCACTGGGATGAGAACATCCTCATTCAGCACTCTCCCAGGTTCTGCCCGCCGTCCCGCCTCAGGCGATGCGGGTGCCCTGCGGCAGCGCGCGTGCCGGCGTACGGGTGCGGGCCCACGCACCCCACATCAGCCCGACCGCGAGCACGATCTGCAGGCCGAGACCGACGAACCAGCTCGGAATCGTCCCTGCGAGCAGTTCTTCCGGCGTCTGATAATCCTCGGGCTGCTCCGCGTACGGCGCGCAGGCATCCCACGACTCCTCCAGATCGGGCGGCATCTGGGCGTAGCGGATGCCGACCTTGAACTGGCCGAACAGGTCGTTGACGTTGCCGTCTCGATCGAACTGCACCGGGGTCGCGTCGGTCAGGATCACGAACGGGTTCGCCGACAGCAGCCACCAGACCGTGTCGTAGCGGCCGACGCGGTAGGTGTACGTCGTGGGCTCGCCGCACACCATGCGCTCGGGATCCTCCCAGCACGGCCCCTCGTCGTCGACGCACTGCGGCTCACCCTGCGTGTCGGAGACGTAGTCACGGGTCGTCACCGTCACCTCGCTCGTGACCGCCGAGCCGACGAGACCGAACGCGATCGCCGTCCCGACGGCGAGCGCCGCCACCACCAGGTAGGTCGTCGCCACAGAGAACAGCGGGCGCGACATGATGCCCGACAGCGCCACCCCGATGGCTGCGACGATGCCTGCCTCGACGATCAGCACGAGGAGGGAGACGAGCGCGGTCGCCGGGTGCACGTCTCCACTCGTCGCCGAGATCGCGAGGAACGGCGCCGCCACGACGACGAACGCGAGCCCCGTGATCCATGCCGCGATGAACTTGCCGAAGAGGATCTCGGCTGTCGTGGCCAGCGTCACCTGGACGGATGCCAGCGTCGCGGCGTCGCGGTCGCCGTTGATGCTGTTTCCCGACAGGGTCGGTGAGACGAGCAGCACCAGGAGCAGCGTGATGTACACGACGGTCGAATAGACCCCCGGCCCCCACCGCTCCTCCCCGCCGAACGCCATGAACGACAGGAAGGTGGCCCCGATCAGCAGCAGCCCGAACACGCCGAGCAGCACGTACCAGGCGACCGATCGCACGCGCTGGTGCAGTTCGAGACGCACGAGCGTCCACAGTCGTGCGGCGTTCACGAGGCACCGCCTTCGAGGTCGAGGAACGTATGCTCGAGCATCCCCGTCGCCGCAGAGAACTCGGCGACCGGTATGCCCGCCGCGACGATCGCGGCGAGCCCGGCTGCCGCGTCGGCGTCGGACGCGAACCCGACCAGCAGATCGCGCCGGTCGATGAGAATCTCGACGACATCGCGCCCGAGTGCCGTCGCGACCGGCACTGCGGCGTCGCGCGGGTCGAGCCCTGCCAGACGCACACGCCAGGTGCGTTCACGCTGCGCGGCGGCGGCGACGCGGTCGGCGCTCACCGTCGCACCTTCACGCAGGAACACCGCGTCGTCGACGACTTCTTCGAGTTCTGAAAGGACGTGACTCGACAGCAGCACGGTGCGCCCCTCACCCGCGAGCCGGCGCAGCAGCACGCGCAGGTCGACGCGTGCTTGCGGGTCCAGCCCCGAGGCGGGCTCGTCGAGCAGCAGTACATGCGGATCGTGCATGAGGGCGCGCGCGAGCCCCAGTCGCTGCTTCTGCCCGCGCGAGAACACTCGGGCCGGCTCGTCCGCCAGTCGCCCGAGCCCGACCTCGTCGAGCAGTTCCCCGGCGCGATCGAGCGCCTGCCCGCGCTTCATGGAGTACAGCTGCCCCGTGTAGACGAGGGTCTCGCGTGCCGTCAGGCTCGGCCACGCGCCCAGTGCATCCGGCATCCATCCGAGCCGCGCACGGGCGGCGGCCGGATCCTGCACGGGGTCGACACCGTCGACGCGGATGCTCCCGGCATCCGGTGCGAGCAGACTCGCCAGCATCAGCAGCAGCGTCGTCTTGCCCGACCCGTTGGGGCCGACCAGTCCCGTCACCCGCCCCGCTTCGGCGCGAAAGCTCACGTCGCGCACCGCGTGCACGCTTCCGAACGATCGCCGAACTCCTTCGGCGACGATGCCCCCTGCGCTCATCCGCTCCCCTTCGCGTCTGGCTTCAGACTATGGGGGCGACGCCGCCTCCGACGTGAACGACGCAGAAACGCTTCGCGTGCGGATGCCGGGAGTCAGTGCGCGAGCACCGGCAGCACGCGGTGCTCGAGCAGCGGCGCGAGATCGTCGGGCAGTGCGGCGTCGGTGTCGAGCCAACGCAGCTCTTCGATCTCGGCGGCCGGCTCGGCGAACACGAGGGCGTCGCAGCTGAACACGGTCGCCTCGACGACGTGCCCGTCCTCGTTCGCCGCCGGAGCGTGGAACACACCGACCTCGTCCAGCGCATCGAGCGAGACGTCCACGCCCAGCTCTTCACGCACCTCGCGCACGGCAGCTTCTGCGGCGGTCTCGCCGATCTCGGGCTTGCCGCCCGGCAGCATGAACCGCGACGTGCCGCGCTTGCGCACCGTGAGCACGGCGCCGTGGGCGTCGCGGAAGACGACCGCGCTGATGGTGATGAGGTGTTCGGGCATGGCATCCACCGTACGGGTCATCCGGTCGGCGAGGGCGAGGATGACCAGGATCGTCGCCGAGATGACCGGGGTCCAGGGCACGACCGGCGCGGCGGCCGATTCGGCGAGCGCGCCGACGGCTGCGGAGGCGAGCGCCTGGCCGACGATGACCCCGGATCCGAGCATCGTCATGACCGTCGCCGTGCGCCCGAACGGTGCCCGCTGGGCCGCGAGCGTGTAGACGGTCGCGAGCGTCGGGCCGATGCCGCAGCCGGCGATGAGCAGTGCGAGGGTGATCTGCAGGGGCGACTCGGCGAGCGCCGCGCACACGGTGCCTCCGAGCAGCACGAGCGAGAAGACGAACCACCTCGCGCGCAGCGTGAAGCGGGCAGGGAACAGCCCGACGCTGAGCGCGAGGACGGCCGATCCGACACCCATCGCGCCGTAGATGAGGCCGGTCTGGTCTGCTGCGCCGCGCGCTTCGGTGAACGCGGTGAGCGCGGTGAGCGCGGTGCCGAAGAACAGCCCCATCGCGAGGGCGCCGAGCGCGACCGTGACGATGCCGCCCGTGGCGAGCGCACCGATCGGCGCGGACGCAGCGCGGCCCTCGACCGGCGTGGCTGTGCGTGCGGTGCGGTGCAGCGCGAACAGCACGACGAACACCGCGGTCAGGCCCGCGGCCGAGAGCACGGCGGCTGCCGGAGACAGGGCGACGGCAAGCAACCCGACCACGGCGGGGCCGAACACGAAGACGACCTCGTCGACGGCCGACTCGTAGCCCATCACCGCTTCGCGAAGGCGCGGGGTTCCGCCACGTCGCGTGACGGCGGCATCCATGCGGGTGCGCGACATCGCCGACACTTGCGGCGCCGTCGCACCGGTGAACGCGGCCGCCGCCAGCACCGAGGCGTCGGAGGCCTGGCTGTAGGCGACGAGCACGATCGCGACGAGGCCCATCGCATTCGCGATGCCGGCGACGAGGAGGACGGTCCGCTGGCCGTACCGATCCGCCGCCATGCCGAGCAGGGGCCCGGTGACCATGGTCGCCAGACCCACGACCGCCGACGTGAGCCCGCCGAGCGCGAGCGACTCGCGTGCGTCGACGACCATCGTGAGCACACCGACGACCATCATCGCGAAGGGGAGCCTCGCACCGATCGCGATCGCGAAGTAGTCGAAGCCGATGCTGCGGCCGAAGCCGGGCGTGCGCGTGGCGCGGGTCATGGTGGTGCTCCTCGGAACATGTCTGCACCGGGATGCCGGTGCATGTCTGTGCCGCCTTGAACTCACCGGCCGTCGTCGGCCGTGTCAGGTAGATGCACGCTCTCGGCGCGGGTGCGCGCCGAGTACCCAGTCTACCGTCGCGGACCTCGACGCGGCCTGGGCGCCCGGTCACTCACGCTCGGAAGAACGCGACACCCAGATCGGGGTGGTCGACGAAGACCCCATCGACACCCGAGTCGGCGATGATCTGCCACTCCGACTCGTAGTCGCCGAACGCGGCGCGGTCGCGACCGTGACGGAACTGCGCGATCAGGAACGCGTTCTCGGGGCGGCACGTCCACGTGAACACCTTGAGGCCGCGGGCGTGGGCGTCGGCGACGACCGGCGACGAACCGGCCGTGCGCCCCAACCGGTCAGGGGCGAGGATCATGCGCTTGTCGACGCTGATGCCGTCGATCGCGCCGGCCAGCCGGTCGAGCCCGGCCGGCGACACCGTCTGCTTGTAGGTCGGGGCGTCCCGACCGAGCGACGTGATGAGGTCGAACGGCCGCCCCGCCGCTTCCAGCAGATAGATGTAGCGACCGGGGATGCCGAGGGCGCGCAGCTGCGTGAGCACCGTCGACTCGAACGCCTCGATCGTGAGGGGCAGTTTGCCGTCCGCCCATCCGGCATCCGCGAGTTCGGCGGCGATGAGCGCGGGCAGGTCGAACCCCAGGGAGCCGAAGTAGGTGGCGTGCTTGATCTCGAGCACGACGCCGATCTCGCGCCCGTGCTCGAGCGACCCGTCGCGCACGATGTCGAGCACATCGCGCAGCCGCAGCACCCGCTGTTCACCGTCGAAGGTGGCGCTCGTCGGTCGCAGGTGCGGCAGGCGTTCACGGCACCGCAGCGTCGAGAGCTCTTCCCACGTGAAGTCCTCGGTGAACCACCCGGTGTGCTCGGCACCGTCGATCGTCTTCGTCGTGCGCCGGTCGGCGAACCGCGGATGGTCGGCGACGTCGGTCGTCGTCGAGATCTCGTTCTCGTGCCGCACGACCGCCACCCCGTCGCGGGTGAAGACGATGTCGGGTTCGACCGCGTCGACGCCGAGCTGCAGCGCGAGCTCGTACGACGAGCGGGAGTGCTCGGGGCGGTAGCCGGGGGCACCGCGGTGGCCGATGACCAGAGGGGATCGCCGAGGCATGGCATCCACGCTACCCGCCGCGGGTGTTCGCGCCGGGCGTACGGCGTTCGAAGGGCTCTCACAGCACGAAAGCGCCGGTGACGACACGCCGTCCGATAGCCTGGAGTTCCGCAGCATCCGCGCGGCGACCTACTTGGAGTTGAGACTGACATGGCCTCCGGAAACTTCGCATTCAACAGCCCGGCGTTCCAAGAGCAGCGCCCGGGCCTGACCCCGCCGCCTGCGCAGCAGCAGGCGGGTGCACAGACGCAGTTCAGCGCTGCGTCGCACCAGGCCGCAGACGCGGCCGCGAACGCCCAGATGGAGGGCATGTTCGCCGCTCCCCCGGCGAACGCGATCCAGACCGGTCGCATGACCGTCGAAGACACCGTCCTGAAGACGCTTTCGCTGTTCGCCGTACTGCTGGTGACCGCCGTCGTCGGATGGGTGTGGACGCTGTCACCGGTCACCGCCGACAACCCCACTCCCACCATGGCGCCGTGGATCATCGGTGCCCTCGGCGGCTTCGTTCTCGCGATGGTCGTCACCTTCACGTCGCGCAAGAAGGTGCGCCCCGCGCTCATCTTCGCCTATGCCGCGTTCGAGGGCCTGTTCGTCGGTGGCATCTCGGCCTTCTTCGAGTTCATCTGGTCGGGCATCGTCATGCAGGCCACGCTGGCGACCCTCTCCGTCGTCGGTGTCACCCTGGCACTCTTCGCGAGCGGCAAGATCCGTGCCAGCAAGCGCGCCACCAAGATCTTCATGATCGCGATGGTCGGCTACCTGGTGTTCTCGCTGCTGAACGTGGTCCTCATGTGGACCAATGTGCTGCCGAGCAACATGATGTTCGGCATGCACAGTGCCGAGATCGCCGGCATCCCGCTCGGCCTTGTCATCGGCATCCTCGTGGTCATCATGGCCGCCTACTCGCTGGTACTCGACTTCGACCAGATCCAGCAGGGTGTGCGCAACGGCGCTCCCCGTGAGTTCGGCTGGGTCGGTGGGTTCGGCATCATGGTCACGGTCGTCTGGCTCTACGTCGAGATCCTGCGCATGATTGCGATCCTGCGCGGCAGCGACTGACCTTCACTGCTCATGAAGAAGGCCGCCCGGTTCGCCGGGCGGCCTTCTTCATATGCGGGGTGGGGATCACTCCCACTCGATGGTCCCCGGGGGCTTGCTCGTCACGTCGAGCACGACCCGGTTGACCTCGCGCACCTCGTTGGTGATGCGGTTGCTGATCTTCGACAGCACGTCGTACGGCAGGCGCGTCCAATCGGCGGTCATGGCGTCTTCAGAAGACACGGGACGCAGCACGATCGGGTGCCCGTACGTGCGACCGTCGCCCTGCACACCGACGGAGCGGACATCGGCGAGCAGCACGACCGGGCACTGCCAGATCTCGCCGTCGAGCCCCGCCTTGGTCAGCTCTTCGCGGGCGATGGCGTCGGCATCCTGCAGAATCGCGAGACGGTCAGCGGTGACCTCACCCACGATCCGGATGCCGAGGCCGGGGCCCGGAAAGGGCTGCCTGCCGACGATGACCTCGGGCAGACCCAGCTCGCGACCGATCGCGCGCACCTCGTCCTTGAACAGGGTGCGCAGCGGCTCGACGAGCTCGAACTGCAGGTCTTCGGGCAGGCCGCCCACGTTGTGGTGGCTCTTGATGTTGGCGGTGCCGGTGCCACCGCCGGATTCGACGACGTCGGGGTACAGCGTGCCCTGCACGAGGAAGCGGATCGGGTCGCCCTCGGCTGCGGCCTCGGCGATGAGGTCCGCCTGCACCTGCTCGAATGCGCGGATGAACTCGCGGCCGATGATCTTGCGCTTCTCTTCGGGGTCGCTGACGCCGGCGAGGGCGTTCAGGAACGTCTCGCGCGCATCGACCGTGATCAGACGCACACCCGTGGATGCCACGTAGTCCTGCTCGACCTGCTCGCGCTCACCCTTGCGCAGCAGCCCGTGGTCGATGAAGACCGCGACGAGCTGGTCGCCGACCGCCTCGTGCACGAGCGCTGTCGACACGGCCGAGTCGACGCCGCCCGACAGGGCCGACAGCACGCGGCCGGAGCCGACCTGCGCGCGGATCTTCTCGACCTGCTCGGCGATGACGTTGCCGCTGTTCCAGTCGGCGGGAAGGCCGGCCGCCTTGTGGAGGAAGTTCTCGATGATGCGCTGGCCGTGGTCGGAGTGCTTGACCTCGGGGTGCCACTGCACGCCGTAGAAGGTGCGGGCGTCGTCACCGAACGCGGCCACCGGGGTGGCGGCGGTGCGGGCGAGCACCTCGAACCCAGGGGGCGCCTCGGAAACCTGGTCGCCGTGACTCATCCACACGTTCTGCTCGACCGGCTGACCACCGAGGAGCACGCCGCCGTGGACGACGGAGGCATCCGTCGCACCGTACTCGCGCAGGCCCGTGTTCGAGACGACGCCACCGAGCTGCTGGGCCATCACCTGGAAGCCGTAGCAGATGCCGAGCGTGGGCACGCCGAGCTGCAGCACACCGGGGTCGAGCGAAGGGGCGCCCTCCTCGTAGACCGACGACGGCCCGCCGGACAGGATGATGCCGACGGGGTTGCGGTCGGCGACCTCGGCGGCCGTAGCGGTGTGCGGGATGATCTCGCTGTAGACGCCGGCCTCGCGCACGCGGCGTGCGATCAACTGGGCGTACTGGGCGCCGAAGTCGACGACGAGGACGGGCCGCTGCGCGGTCTCGGTCGGGGAAGTCACCGTTTGTTCTCCGTGGGGATCGCTTGGGTCAGGGACGAATGCTCGGCGCGGGTGTGCAGCTCTTCACCCTCGCGGCGGTCGAGGTAGGCGCGCACTTCGCGGGCGACGCGCAGCTCCATGATGAACGACAGGAACGGCACGACGCCGCCGAGGGCCAGCATGATGAACCGCGGAAAACCCCAGCGCATGAGGCTCCACACGCGGAAGCAGGCGAACAGGTACACGACGTAGAACCAGCCGTGCACGACGAGGATCGCGAGCGAGATGTTGATGCCATCCCCGGCCGACACCATGTCGCAGCCCATCCCGCCGGGGAAGAACATCGAATACCACTGGCAGTCGGCGGGCACGATGACCGGCGCGAACCAGAGGAAGCCCCCCGAACCACCCGCGAACAGTTCGACGTGGATCGGCGTGTACTTGAGGATCATCTCGGCCAGCAGCAGAAGCAGGCCGATACCCGTGATGATCGAGGCGACCTGATAGAACTTCAGCGCCGAGCGGATCGCCGGAAACGAGGCGAGTTTGGGCTGGGCGGGCATGGCCACCAGTCTAGTCGCCGGGCGGGGTGGCCCCAGTCGCCCCCTCGAGGGCCTCGACCTCTTTCTCCCAGGCGTCCTTGGCCAAGCGGTACCACATGTAAAAAGCGAACCCGGCGAAGATCGCCCACTCGACGGCATAGAAAATGTTCAGCCAGTTGACGTTCGACCCCTCCTCGGGCGGGTCGGCGACGATCTCGTCGAGCAGCGGCATCCCGCCCTCCAACACGAGGTAAGGACGGTACACGTCAAGACCTTCGATGTCATGCCACTGGCCGAGGAGGGCGGCCGGCGACATGCGCGTCATCTCGGTGATCGCGTCGCCCGCCCGGGGCAGGGAAGGGCCTTCGTCCGAGATGATGCGGCCGGTGAAGGTGCCCCCCATGCCGGCGGCGTTCAGCGCCTCGGCGGATTCGTCCGCCGAGGCGCGATCGCGCGCCCAGCCCACGGCGACCGCGATCGAGGTCGGCGTCTCGGTGTCGGCGAGCCGCAGCTGCCCGGTCACCCAGAAGCCCTCGACACCGTCGTTGTAGCGCGACGAGACGACGAGGAAGTCATCGGCGACGAACGCACCCTCGACCTCCACGCGCTGGCCCACGAGCGGCTCCGACAGGTACTCCCCCGGGCCGACGACCTCGGCGAGCGGCCGCACCTGCTCCGTCGCGCCGGGCGGCGGCGGATCGGTATCGATCGCGTTGCCGAGCTGCCATTGGCCGAGCCACGCGAACACCGCCGCCACGATGAGCGCGACCGCCAGCATCCCGAGCCACCACGGCCGCAGCATGACCTCACGCAGCGTGGGCGGAAAGGCGAGCGGCGCGGTGCCCATCGAGCCGGCTGAGGTCATCGAGCGGACTGATACGGGGCGACGACGACCTCGACGCGCTGGAACTCCTTCAGGTCGGAGTACCCGGTCGTCGCCATCGACTTGCGCAGTGCGCCCATGAGGTTCGCGGTCCCGTCGGCGACGGGCGCCGGCCCGTACAGGATCTCCTCCAGGGGGGCGACCGTGCCGACCTCGACGCGACGTCCGCGCGGAAGCTTGGGATGCGTTGCCTCAGAGCCCCAGTGGAACCCGCGGCCCGGTGCGTCCGTCGCCCGCGCCAACGCGACGCCCAGCATGAGCGCGTCGGCGCCCATCGCAAGCGCCTTGACGATGTCGCCCGAGGTCCCGACGCCACCGTCGGCGATGACGTGCACGTAGCGGCCGCCGGACTCGTCGAGGTAGTCGCGGCGGGCACCCGCGACGTCGGCGATCGCGGTGGCCATGGGGGCGTGGATGCCGAGGGTCGCGCGCGTCGTCGATGCCGCGCCCCCGCCGAACCCGACCAGCACACCCGCCGCGCCCGTGCGCATGAGGTGCAGGGCTGCCGTGTACGTCGATGCACCGCCGACGATGACCGGCACATCGAGGTCGTAGATGAACTTCTTGAGGTTGAGGGGTTCATCGACGCTCGAGACGTGCTCGGCGGAGACTGTCGTGCCGCGGATCACGAACAGGTCGACACCGGCCGCGACCACCGTCTCGTACAGCTGCTGGGTGCGCTGCGGCGTGAGGGCTGCGGCGACGGTCACGCCGCCGGCTCGGATCTCGGCGAGCCGTTCGCGCACGAGCTCGGGCTTGATCGGCTCGGCGTAGAGCTCCTGCATGCGGCGCGTGGCCTCGGCATCCGGCAATGCGGCGATTTCGGCCAGCAGCGGCTCGGGGTCCTCGTAGCGGGTCCAGACACCCTCGAGGTCGAGCACGCCGAGACCGCCGAGTTGCCCGAGCATGATCGCGGTCTGCGGGCTCATGACCGAGTCCATCGGCGCACCGAGCACCGGAATCTCGAAGCCGAACGCATCGATCGACCACGCCGTGGAGACGTCCTCGGGGTTGCGGGTGCGCCGCGAGGGCACCACCGCGATGTCGTCGAACGCGTATGCCCGGCGGGCGCGCTTGGCGCGTCCGAGCTCGATGTCCATGCTCACCCGCCCAGCCTACCGTCCCGGGTTCAGCCCGCCCCCGGCGGCGCGTGCGCGGCGGCGCGACACTCTTGCCATGACGTCGGCGCACTCGGACCCCACCGGCGCGGTGAGAGACCGCGGTGGCGTCGCCCGCGTGCAGACGCTCTGGATGCCGGAGTGAGCAGGCACCGGATCGATCGAGCCGTTGCGGCCGGCAGCCTCCATCGCGTCCGTCGCGGTTGGGTGGCGACAGTCGATGCAGATCCGTTCCTGGTCGCTGCCGCGAGGACCGGCGTCATCCTCACCTGCGTCACACAGGCCCGCCGGCTCGGTCTCTGGGTGCTGCGGGATGAGCGGCCACATGTCGCGGCAGCCGCACACGCGGGCCATGTCTCGGCAGATGCCGTGATCCATTGGCATGCGCCGACGATTCCCCGGCATCCCGATGACCTCGTCGACCCGATCGAGAACGTCCTGGTCACCGTGGCTCGTTGCCAGCCTCACGAGGCGGCACTGGCGGTGTGGGAATCCGCCATGCGCAGCGGACTCGTCGACCGGGGCGTATTGCTCCGCCTCGACCTTCCGCCCGCCGCGCGTCGTCTGTGCGCCGAAGCCCGACCATTCGCGGATTCGGGGCTCGAGACCCTGTTCCCGACGCGGCTGCGGTGGCTCAAACTGCCGATGCTGCAGCAGGCCTGGATTCTCGGGCGCCCCGTCGACCTGCTGATCGGGGAGCGACTGGTCGTGCAGATCGACGGTGGACACCACGTCGGAGCCCAGCGGGCAGCCGACATCGAGCATGACGCCCTGCTGATGCTGCGCGGCTATCACGTCATCCGCGTCACCTACGCCCAAATCGTCGACGACTGGGCGACCGTGCAGCGCCTCATCGCCGGCGCGGTTTCCCAGGGGTTGCACCTCGCACGCGACTGATCGGTCGCGCATACGGGAGGAGTTCGGCGTTCGGGAGGGCAAACCGTGACGGGAGGCCCTCCCGTGCGTGGTTCTCCTCCCGAACGCGCGGCCTACTTCTTGTAGTTGGGGGCCTCGACGATGATCTGCACGTCGTGGGGGTGCGATTCCTTGAGGCCGGCGGAGGTGATGCGCACGAACTTGCCGCGCGACTTCAGCTCCTCGATCGTGCGGGCGCCGACATAGAACATCGACTGACGCAGACCGCCGACCAGCTGGTACGCGACCGCCGAGACCGGGCCGCGGTAGGCGACCTGCCCCTCGATCCCCTCTGGGATGAGTTTGTCGTCGGTGGGGACGTCCGCCTGGAAGTAGCGGTCCTTGGAGTAGGACGTCTTCTTGCCGCGGGTCTGCAGGGCGCCCAGCGATCCCATGCCGCGGTACAGCTTGAACTGCTTGCCGCCCTGGAAGACGACCTCTCCCGGCGACTCGTCGGTGCCGGCCAGCAGCGAGCCGAGCATGACCGAGTCCGCGCCTGCGACGAGCGCCTTCGCGATGTCCCCCGAGTACTGCAGACCGCCGTCGGCGATGATCGGGATGCCGGCCTCTCGCGCTGCGAGCGATGCCTCGTAGATCGCGGTGATCTGCGGCACACCCACGCCCGCGACGACACGGGTCGTGCAGATGGAGCCCGGTCCGACGCCGACCTTCACGGCATCCACACCCGCATCGATGAGCGCCTGCGCGCCCTCGCGCGTCGCGACGTTGCCGCCGATGACGTCGATGTGGGCGAACGACTCGTCGGCCTTGATGCGCCGAACCATGTCGATGACGCCTGCGGACTGGCCGTTGGCGGTGTCGACGACGATGACATCGACACCCGCGTCGCGCAGCGCCTCGGCGCGCTCCCACGCGTCACCGAAGAAGCCGATGGCGGCGCCGACGCGCAGGCGACCCTGGTCGTCCTTGGTGGCGAGCGGGTACTTCTCGCTCTTGTCGAAGTCCTTGATGGTGATCAGGCCCGCGAGCTTGCCGTCGTCATCGAGCAGCGGCAGCTTCTCGACGCGGTGCTGCGCGAACAGCGCGATGACCTCGTTGGCGCCGATGCCGACCTTGCCGGTCACCAGACCTTCGCTCGTCATGACGTCGCGCACCTTGGTGCTCTGACGCTCGAAGCCCGACACGAACCGCATGTCGCGGTTGGTCACGATGCCGACGAGGCGACCCTCTTCGTCGACGACCGGCAGCCCCGAGATGCGGTACTGACCGCACAGCGCGTCGACCTCTTCGATCGTCGCGTCGGGCGTCGTCGTGATGGGGTCGGTGATCATGCCCGACTCGCTGCGCTTGACGCGGTCGACCATCGCGGCCTGGTCGGCGATCGACAGATTGCGGTGGATGATGCCGATGCCGCCCTCGCGCGCGATCGCGATCGCCAAGCGCGACTCGGTGACGGTGTCCATGGCCGCCGACAGCAGCGGTGTCGCCACCGTGATGCGGCGGGTGACCCGCGACGAGGTATCGGCTTCAGACGGGATGACATCCGTGTGCCCGGGAAGGAGCAGGACGTCGTCGTAGGTCAGTCCGACGAAACCGAACGGGTCGTTGTACTCCATGCGTTCTCCTGCGTGAGTCGGGGTGTCTCAATTCTAAGGCGCCACGGGCACCGCACATTCCCGTTGCATCACAACGCCTACAACGAGGTTGCGATCAGGAAACACTCAGGCAACAATCGCTGGGTACGGTCGGGTGTCGCCGAGGCCACCCCTAGTCACGGCACTGACCGCATTCCATACAAGGAGGTGCCAGTGGCGATCACCCGAACATCGCCCGCTGACAGTCGAAACCGGCGCACGCTCGCGGCCATCATCAGCGGGCTGTTCGCCATCGCCCTGCTGTTCGGTCTCGCGACACCCGCGGCGGCTGACACGGGCGGCGAAACCGAAGACCTGCCGTTCACGATCCAAGGAAACGTCCGTACGGGCGGTGAGGGCGTCGCAGACGTCACGATCACCGTCACGGGCCCCGGGTTCGAGAATGAGACGACCACCGAAGACAACGGTTCCTTCCGCGTCGGGGTGCCCAACAAGGAGGACACCTACACGCTGGTGCTCGACGAGGGCTCCCTGCCCGCAGACGTCGAAGTGCCCGACGGATTCGAGTCGTCGGTCGAGGTCACCTTCGGCAACACCAGCACCGTCACGCGGAACTTCACGCTGACCGCCGCCGAACGAGCGACGACGAGCTTCTTCGATCAGCTCATCTCGCGAGCCGTCAACGGCCTGAACTTCGGCCTCATGCTCGCGCTGGCCGCCATCGGCCTGTCGCTCGTCTACGGCACGACCGGCATCTCCAACTTCGCCCACGGCGAGATGGTGACCTTCGGCGCGCTCGCCGCGTTGGTCTTCTCAGTCGGGCTCGACCTGTCGATCTGGATCGCGATCCCCCTCGCCGTGCTCGTCAGCGCCGCGTTCGGATGGGGAATGGATGCCGGACTCTGGCGCCCCTTGCGACGAAAAGGGCTCGGCACCGTGCAGCTCATGATCGTCTCGATCGGTCTCTCGCTCGCGTTGCGCTACATGTTCCAGATGGGCATCGGCGGCCGCACCCAGCAGCTTCCCGGTGCGGCAGCGGCCATCATCCCGGGCCTCGGCCCCATTCGCCTGAGCGTCACCGACCTCATCAGCATGGGACTCTCGCTCGTCGTGATCGGCGTGTTCGCCTGGTGGCTCATGCGCACGCGCATCGGTCGTGCCACGCGCGCAGTCTCCGACAACCCGTCGCTGGCCGCTGCGAGCGGTATCGACGTCGACGGCGTCGTACGGGTCGTCTGGATCGTCGCGACCGCGCTGGCCGGCCTCTCGGGCGTGCTGTGGGCGTACTTCCGCCCCGGCATCAAGTGGGACATGGGAACCAGCATCCTGTTGCTGATCTTCGCCGCCGTCACGCTCGGCGGCCTCGGCACCGCGTTCGGCGCGCTCATCGGCTCGCTGATCGTCGGCCTGCTCGTCGAGGTCTCCACCCTCTGGATCCCGTCGGATCTGAAGTACGTCGGTGCCCTCGTCGTGCTGATCGTCATTCTTCTGTTCCGTCCGCAGGGCATCCTCGGACGCCGAGAGCGAATCGGGTAGGTAACGATGAACTTCCTTCAAATCCTCTCCAACACGCTCGGCCAGATGCTGGCGCCCGCGACGATCGGCTACGCGCTCGCCGCGATCGGCCTCTCGGTGCACTTCGGGTTCGCGGGCCTGCTGAACATGGGTGTCGCCGGATTCATGGCCATCGGCGCCTACGGGTTCGCGATCTCGATCCTCACGTTCAACCTGTCGTGGTGGCTCGCCGCGCTCATTGGTCTGCTCGCCGCGGTCGCCTTCGCGCTCGTGATGGGCATCCCGACGCTGCGACTGCGCGGCGACTACCTCGCGATCGTGACGATCGCCGCGGCCGAGGTGCTGCGACTGCTGTTCCTCACCTCGACGTGGCGCACCTACACCGGCTCGGCCGACGGCCTGTTCAACTACCACACGGGCTTCCGTGGGGCGAACAACCCCATCCCGCCGGGACGCTACGGGTTTGGTCCGTGGACCTACAGCGCCAACCAATGGTGGGTCATCATTATCGGACTCATCACGGTCGCCCTGGCGGTGCTGCTGGTGTGGATGCTGATGCGCAGCCCGTGGGGACGCGTCATCCGCGGCATCCGTGAAGACGAAGACGCCGTGCGCTCGCTCGGCAAGAACGTGTTCGCCTTCAAGATGCAGGCCCTCATCGTCGGCGGTGTCATCATCGCCGCGGGCGGCATCATCACCGCGATGGGCACGAACGTGAACCCGAACGTCTATGTGACGTCGCAGACGTTCTTCGTGTGGACCGCCCTGCTGCTGGGCGGCGCCGCGACCATCTTCGGACCAGTGCTCGGTGCGATCCTGTTCTGGGTCGTCCGCGCATTCCTGTCGAACCTGCTGCCCGCGCTCGTCGAGATCGGCTGGCTGCCGTTCCTCACCAGCGAGCAGGCGCAGCAGCTGGTGTTCGTGCTGGTGGGTCTCGCGCTCATGCTGCTCGTGATCTTCCGCCCGCAGGGCATCCTCGGTAGCAAGAAGGAGCTGACCTTTGTCCGCTGACGTTGCACCCCCCGCCCCCCGCCCGAAGACCACCGGCCTGCACAAGGGCGAAGCCCGCCCCGGTGTCGAGAAGGTCGACCCGATCATCGTCGCCGACGGTGTCAAGCGCATCTTCGGCGGTCTGACCGCCGTCGACGTCGACCACCTCGAGATCCCCCGTGGCGCCATCACAGCCCTCATCGGCCCGAACGGTGCCGGCAAGACGACGCTGTTCAATCTGCTCACCGGCTTCGACAAGCCGAACGAGGGATCGTGGGCGTTCGACGGCAAGAACCTCTCCGGCATCCCCGCGTACAAGACGGCACGCATGGGACAGGTCCGCACCTTCCAGCTGACGAAGTCGCTGGGACTGCTCACCGTGCTCGAGAACATGAAGCTCGGCGCGACCAAGCAGACCGGCGAGCACATCTTCTCCAGCATCCTGCCGTTCCTGTGGCGCAAGCAGGAGGCGGAGAACGAGGCGAAGGCGCGCGACCTGCTCAAGCGGTTCAAGCTCGACGCCAAGGAGAAGGACTTCGCCGCATCGCTCTCGGGCGGGCAGCGCAAGCTCCTCGAAATGGCCCGCGCCCTCATGAGCGACCCGACGCTGGTCATGCTCGACGAACCGATGGCCGGCGTCAACCCGGCGCTGACGCAGTCACTGCTCGACCACATCCTCGACCTGAAGGATCTGGGGATGACGGTGCTGTTCGTCGAGCACGACATGCACATGGTCCGCCATATCGCCGACTGGGTCGTCGTGATGGCCGAGGGCAAGGTCGTCGCTGAGGGCCCGCCCGACACCGTCATGAGAGAGCAGGCCGTCATCGATGCGTACCTCGGCGCCCACCAGGATGTCGACCTCGGCGTCGTCACCGGTCGCCAGGAGGGCGAGTTGAGCACCGAAGCGATCGAACTGGTCAAAGAGACCGAGGCGATCGACGAGGCCATCGGCGACGAAGCGGATGCCGCGGCATCCGACGCTGCGCAGAAGTCGGAGGACGACAAGTGAGCGAGTCCACCGGAAACGTCGTCGAACTGAACAATGTCGTCGCCGGCTACCTGCCCGGCGTCAACATCCTCAACGGCGCGAACCTCACCGCCGCCAAGGGCGAGCTGATCGGCATCATCGGTCCGAACGGCGCCGGCAAGTCGACCATGCTCAAGGCGATCTTCGGCCAGGTGAAGGTGCGCGAGGGCAGCGTCACGCTCAACGGCGAGAACATCACGGGCCTGAAGGCCAACAAGCTCGTCGCCAAGGGCGTCGGGTTCGTGCCGCAGACCAACAACGTCTTCCCGAGCCTGACGATCGCCGAGAACCTGCAGATGGGCGCCTACCAGCGCCCGAAGGCGTACGAGGAGCGCGTCGACTTCATCACGTCGATCTTCCCCGACCTCGCCAAGCGCCTGCAGCAGCGGGCAGGGTCACTGTCCGGCGGTGAGCGGCAGATGGTCGCCATGGGCCGCGCGCTGATGATGGATCCGCACGTGCTGCTGCTCGACGAGCCGTCGGCCGGCCTCTCCCCGTCGCGGCAGGACGAAGCGTTCCTGCGGGTCTCGGAGATCAACAAGGCGGGCGTGACGACCATCATGGTCGAGCAGAACGCACGCCGCTGCCTGCAGATCTGCGACCGCGGCTACGTGCTCGATCAGGGCCGCGACGCCTACACGGGCACCGGTCGCGAACTGCTGAACGACCCGAACGTGATCGGCTTGTACCTGGGAACGCTCGGCACCTGACCCGCCGCGCTTCCCCGAAGGCCCCCGCGACTGCGCGGGGGCCTTCGGCGTTCGCGCCGCGGCATCCACTTCGCCGGGCGCGGCTGGTTGACTGTGACGCGTTCGCCTGGCGCGTGTGGCGGTGTGTCTGCATGGATGCCCCCACAAGCGCCAGGCGAACGCTCACGCGTCGCCTTCTCCCCAACCTCGGCAGACCACGCACCGTCCACAGATGGCGTCGAGCGCGCCTGCGGGCGGAGATCGCGGGAGCATGGTGGAGGGATGCCTGCACGTCCCAGCGAGCTTCCGGAACACCTTGGCGAGAGCTTCTCGTGCCGCGAGGCGCTCGACCTGGGCGTCACCCGCGACCGACTGCGGGCCCGCGACCTCGCCGCGCCCTTCCGCGGAACACGCCTCGCACGGCCCATCGCCGACCCGGTTGGCAGCCGCGCACATGTGATCCGGCTCGCGAAGGCGTATGCCGCAGTCATGCCGTCCGAGGCCGTCTTCTGCGGTCGCACCGCCGCGGTGCTGATGGGCGGGCCGATTCGGCATGGCACCGCACTCGAGGTGGGCGTGTTCGCACCGCATCGCGCGCCGCGCGCGGCCGGCGTCGCCGGGCACCAGATGGTCCCCAGCCTGATCAGCGCAGGGTCGTTCATGGGCTTGCCGTGCGCGAGCCCGGCGTCGACCTGGGCCATGCTCGCCGAGTCGCTCTCCACCGACGACCTCGTCCGGCTGGGTGATCATCTCGTCGTCATCCCGCGCGACGAGCGGGCCCGACTGCGTCCGGAACGCCGGTTGGCGACACCCGACCAGCTGCGAGCCGCCGCGCTCGCGCCGCGACGGCGGTCGCGCGGGCGACTGCTCGATGCGTTGGAGCTCATCCGCGTCGGGGCGATGTCGCCGCTGGAGACCGACTTCCGACTGCTCACGACACGAGCTGGTTTGCCGCACCCGACCCTGCAACTCGAAGTCCGCGCGGTGAACGGGCGACTCATCGGTGTCGCGGATGCCGCATACGAGCGCTATGGCGTGCTCGTCGAGGTCGAGGGCGATCACCATCGAACCGACCGCCGGCAGTGGGCCCGCGACATCGAGAAGCACGCCGCCTACGTCGCGCTCGGGTGGGAGGTCATCCGACTGACATCCGCGCACATCCGTGCGCGCGTACCGGCCGCCCCGGCGCTTGTGCGCGCCGTCCTCACGCGCCGCGGCTGGGCGCCCCTGACCTGAACACCCGGCATCCAGGCACTTCGCCTGGCGCGTGTTGCGTGTTTCGCGCGTCGATGCCACAACGAGCGCCAGGTGAACGCAGTCGAAGGGGCAACGAGCGACTCGTGAAGCCCGAGCGTGCGACGCAGGGACGCACGCGAAGGGGCCCCGGTCCGAAGACCGGGGCCCCTCACGAGCGGATGCGGGTCAGCCCGCGTTCAGCCAGCTGTAGTTGTTGTCGTCACCGTACTGGAAGACACCGATGGTGGCCTCCGTCGGGTCGCCCACGTCGTTGAACGTGATCGGGCCAGAGACGCCGTCGTAGTCGGCGACCTCACCGGCGATGATCAGGTCGGCGCACTCGGCGTACGTCGTGCACTTGGTGCCGCCGTCACCACCGGAGACCGACTTGAGGTTCGCGGCGACATCGGGGCCTGCGGTCGAGCCTGCCTGCAGCGCGGCGAGCGCGAGCAGGATGACCGAGTCGTAGGACTCCGGACCGTAGGTGAACTCCTTCAGCTCCGGGTCGCCCTGCTCGGCGACGAACGCCTGCAGGTCGGTGCGGAAGGCCTCGGTCTGGGCCGGGTCGACAGACGGGTAGGTGCCCTTGGCGCCCGCCAGCGTTCCCGCCTCGAACTCGTCGCCGAAGTTGGCGAGGTTGCCGTCGACGAAGTACAGCTTGCTGGCGTCGTAGCTGGCGACCAGCTCGGGAACCATCGTCTTGACCTCTTCGAACGTGATCAGCGCGATGGCGTCGGGGCTTGCGGCCAGGACGTCCTCGATCTGCGACGAGAAGTTCGTGTCACCCGTGTTGTACATCGAGGCCGCGACGACCTCACCACCGGCTGCCTCGAAGGCCGCCTTGGTGAAGCACGCGAGGCCGGTGCCGTACGAGTCGTTCAGGATGATCATGCCCAGCGTCTCAGCACCGTCACCGGCGATGAGGTTGCCGAGGACCTCGCCCTGCAGGACGTCGGACGGAGCCGTGCGCCAGTAGAGGCCCTTGTCCTCGTAGCCCGTGAAGGCGGCAGAGGTGTTCGCCGGCGAGAACTGGATGGCGTTGGCCGCGATCACCTGGTCGATGAACTGCAGCGAGGTTCCCGAAGACGCGGCGCCGATGATGGCGGTCGCTCCGTCACCCAGCAGACGCGGGATCTCGGTCTCATACGCCTTGTTGTCGGTGTCACCGGAGTCGCCCTGGAGGAGGTCGATCTGCACGCCCTTGTCGGCGGCGTTGACCTCGGCGGCGGCGAACTCGGTGCCGGCGATCTCGGGCGGGCCGAGGAAGGCCAGGTTGCCGGTCACTGGCAGGGCAGTGCCGATCTTGTAGGTGAGGTCGGTGCCGGGGCCCTCGGAGGTCGAGGTGTACTCCGGCACGTACTCGGCGGGCGCGGCCGCGTCGCAGTCGACCGGGAAGTCGAACGACGAGGCGTCCGGCTCGTCGGTCGGGTCGCCGGTCGTGGTGCCACCACTACACCCGGCGAGGACGAGGGCGCTGGCGCCGATCAGGGCGATGCCGCCCAGGACCTTCGCAGCGCGTGAACGTGTCAGAACGCTCATTGTGCTCCTTGCTGTCGGTGACGCGGCATTGCTCGGGCGCCGCGCCGATTGCGTCCAACCTACTTGCGCACAGGCGCCGCCAATGTTGCGATGTGTTAACGGTCTGTAACGCGACCGAATCGTTACCTCGCGAGGCGCGTTCGGTTCAGACGACGGGGCCGACCGGCGCCGTGCGGTTGCGGCGCGCGGCCCGCAGCGAGTCGATCGTGAGCACGACGAGCGCGACCCAGACGAGCCCGAATCCGATCCATCGCTCCAGCGGCATGGGCTCACCGAGGATCCACGCGCCGGTGACGAACTGCATGATCGGGGCGATGAACTGCAGGATGCCGATGAGCGTGAGCGGCGCGCGGCGGGTGCCGGCGGCGAAGAACAGCAGCGGCACGGCGGTGATGGCCCCGGCCAGCAGCAGGAGCGTCGCGTGCCCGGGACCCGCCTGCCCCATCGTGATGCCTGTGGTCGCCGCGACGACAGCCAACTGCACCCCGGCGATCGGCGCGAGCCAGAGCGACTCGAGCGTCAGCCCGCTGATGGCGTCGACCGACGGGCCGATCTGCTTCTTGACGAGTCCATAGATGCCGAAGCTGGCGGCCAGGGTGAGCGCGATCCACGGCACGTTGCCGTACCCGATGATGATGACGAGCACCGCGAGCGCGGCGATGCCGATCGCGACCCACTGGGTCACCCGCATCCGCTCGCGCAGCACGAGCACGCCCAACAGCACGGTGACGATCGGATTGATGAAGTAGCCGAGGCTCGTTTCGATGACGTGGCCGGTGAGGGTTCCGATGAGGAACACCTGCCAGTTGACGTAGATGAGGCCGCCCGCGGCGAGCGTCCACAGCACGAGCCGTCGGTTGCGCAGGATGGCGATGAGCATCGGCCAGGACCGGGTGACGGTCAGCAGCAGTGCGCAGAAGACGAGCGAGAGCAGCACCCGCCACGCCACGACCTCCCACGGACCGGTGGGGTCGAGCGTCAGGAAGTACAGCGGCATGAAGCCCCACAGCACGTACGCCGTGAACGCGAACGCGCCGCCGAGCGCCTGCTCGCGTGCGGGATCTGCCGGTGTCATGAGTCTCAGCCTAGGACGGTCGTGACATCGAGGTGACCGTCGCAGCGTCGGCATCCGGTCGAACGCCGCCGGAATCCTGCCAGGCGAACGCGGCTGCCGGAACGACGAAGGACCCGGATGCCGTGGCATCCGGGTCCTTCGGGAGCGTCAGTCGTCTCAGCGGACGACGACGGCCAGCACGTCGCGAGCCGACAGGACGAGGAACTCGTCACCGCCGAACTTCACCTCGGTGCCGCCGTACTTGCTGTAGATCACGCGGTCGCCGACGGCGACGTCGAGCGGAACGCGGTTGCCGTTGTCGTCGATGCGACCGGGGCCGACCGCGACGACCTCGCCCTCCTGGGGCTTCTCCTTCGCGGTGTCGGGGATGACCAGGCCACTCGCGGTGGTCTGCTCGGCCTCGACCTGCTTGATGACGATGCGGTCCTCGAGCGGCTTGATGGAAACCGACACGGTCTACCTCTTTCTTGCAGTTGCTCTGCCTGTTGGCGTGTGGAGTCTTCGAGAGACTGTCAGCACTCTCACCCCGAGAGTGCTAACGCAAGTCTAGAGCGCCGCTGGCACTCGTGCAACGCGAGTGCCAGACGATGTCACGTGCGCCGTAGGCTGGCCGGATGGACTCCCGCGAGCTCGCCGCCCTGCTCACAGCCGAGGGGCTGCGCCTGGTCGACGAGGTGGGCCCCGTCGAACAGACCGCCGACGTCGCCGCCATCGTGAGCCGGCTGCGACGCGACGGCCACTCCCCCGACCTCGTGTCCGCCGTCGTGACGCAAGCACGCCTGCGGACGCGCGCGGCATCGAAGTTCGGTCCGTTCGCGGCGCGGATGCTGTTCACCCGCGCGGGACTGGAGCAGGCGACGCGACTCGAGGTCGCCGCGCGCCACGCGGTGCGGTTCCGGGATGCCGGCATGCGGAAGGTCGCAGATCTCGGCTGCGGCATCGGCGGCGACGCGATGGGACTCGCGGGCCTCGGGCTCGATGTGCTCGCGGTCGACGCTGACGAGGTGACCGCTGCCCTCGCGGCATACAACCTGGCGCCGTTCGGCGAGAGCGTCACCGTGCAGCATGGCACCGCGCAGGACACGGATCTCGCCGGTGTCGACGCGGTGTGGCTCGACCCGGCGCGCCGCGCCGCCGGGCACGGCGAGACCCGGCGCCTCGCCGCCGACGAGTGGTCGCCGCCACTGGAGTGGGTCTTCGACCTCGCAGCGCGAGTACCCGCAGGCATCAAGCTCGGGCCCGCGTTCGACCGCGACCGCATTCCGCCCCGCACCGAGGCGCAGTGGATCAGCGTCGACGGATCGACGATCGAACTCGTGGTGTGGTCGGGCGTGCTCGCGCGGCCCGACGTCGCCCGGTCAGCCCTCGTGATCCGAGGCGGCACGGCGCACGAGGTGACGGCATCCGCCGACGCAGAGGATGTTCCGGTGCGCGCACTCGGCGCCTTCGTGCACGAGCCGGACGGAGCTGTCATCCGGGCGAGGCTCATCGGCGACGTCGCGCGGACGCTCGAGGCCGGGATGATCGCGGGCGGCACGGCCTACCTCACATCGGATGCCGCACTGACCAGCCCCTTGGTGCAGACGTTCCGCGTGCGCGAGGTGATGCCGCTGAAGCTGCCGACCATCAACGGCGCACTCGCCTCGCACGACGTCGGCACGATCGAGATCAAGAAGCGCGGCGTCGACGTCGACCCGGCGACGTTCCGCCGCAAGCTGCGACTGCGCGGTACGGACGAGGCCACCCTCATCCTCACGCGCGACGGTGCAAGGCGGGTCGCCATCCTCGCCGATCGGGTCTGACGACTCAGGCGCCTCGATGACTCAGGAGAACAGGTCGCCCTGCGACGCCGCCCACCAGAGCCATCCGGCGCTGTAGAGCAGTGAGAGCAGGCTCAGGCACATCGCCCAGATCGCGACGCCGCGCGACTCCCAGGGGCGGCGCAGTGCGACGACCGACAGGACGACGCCGAGCAGACCGATCAAGAAGCCCCAGCCGACGATGAACGACACGGCGAGCCCGAGAATCGCGAACATGAGCGCCCAGCCCGCCGATCGCGGCAGCGGTGCGGCCGGCTGAGGGGCCCACTGCACCTCGGCGTGCTGCGGCACGACGATGTCGGTCGGCGCCGTGAACTCGCGTGAGAAGCCGCCGCGGTGCGCGCCCGGCAGCGCGGTGTCGCCGGGCGCCGCGTCAGCGGGTGCCGCCTCAGCGGGCGGTGCGATCGGGTCGGCGGGTGCGATCTCCTCTGCCGGACGCGGGTCGGTCATGCCGTCACCGCCACCTGGATCTCGGTGACCGGCAGCGTCGAATCAGCCCCGAACGCCAGCGTGGATGCCTGCCGACCGCTCATGATGAGCTCGGATGCCAGGGCTGCGATCATCGCTCCATTGTCGGTGCACAGCGACAGCGGGGGGATGCGCACCTCCACGCCGACCGCCGCTGCACGCTCGAGCGCGACATCGCGCAGTCGCTTGTTCGCGATGACCCCACCACCCAGGAGCAGTCGCGGCACGTCGTGGCGGGCGCACGCGTCGAGCGCCTTCGTCACCAGCACGTCCACGACGGCCTCACGGAACGACGCGGCGACGTCTGGCACCGAGACTGGCTCGCCCGCCGCCTCGCGCTGCTCGACCCACCGCGCGACGGCGGTCTTGAGTCCGGAGAACGAGAAGTCGTACCGGTGCTCGGCCATATCGGATGCACGGGACATCCCGCGCGGGAAGCGGATGGCATCCGGATCTCCGCTCGCCGCCGCCCGGTCGATCTCGGGGCCTCCCGGGTAGGGCAGACCGAGGATGCGCGCGATCTTGTCGAACGCCTCTCCCGCGGCATCGTCCATCGTCTCGCCGAGCAGTTCGACGTCGCTCACGAGGCCGCGCACCAGCAGCAAGGACGTGTGGCCGCCGCTGACCAGCAGCGCCACCGTCGGGTACTCCACGGCATCCCCGGTGAGCAGATCGGCCGCGATGTGGCCGACGAGGTGGTTGACCGCGTACAACGGCTTGTCGAGCGAGACGGCGAGCGCCTTCGCGGCGCCGACGCCGACCATGAGCGCCCCCGCGAGGCCCGGCCCGCTCGTGACGGCCACGGCATCCAGGTCGCCGAGGGTGATGCCTGCCTCGGTGACGGCCGCCTCGATCGCCGGCTGCAGCGCCTCGAGGTGGGCCCGCGCGGCGATCTCGGGGATCACGCCGCCGTAGCGGGCATGCTCGTCCATCGAACTCGCGATCGTGTTGCTGAGCAGTGTGCGGCCGCGGACGATGCCGATGCCAGTCTCGTCGCAGCTGGTCTCGATGCCGAGCACGAGCGGCTCATGCGTGTTCATCAGCACCACCCGGCCTTGTCGACCTCGTCGGCGGCGTGCGCGGCGGCCCAGCCGACGAGGTCGAGCTGCATGATGATCGCGTCGACATCGTCGGGTTGGTAGTACCGGGGGCGCCGCGCGATCTCGACGAAGCCCTCGGAGACGTACAGGGCCTGGGCGACGGGATTGTCGGCGCGCACTTCGAGAAACGTCTCGCGGGCGCCGCGTTCGCGCGCGAACGCCAACAGCGCCCGCAGCAGCGTGCGGCCACGACCGCGGCCACGCACCTGCTCCGCGAGCGCGATCGTCTGGATGTCGGCGTCGTCTGCGCGTTCGACCGCACGAACCCCGCCGTAGCCGACAAGGAACCCCGCCTCTTCGTCGACGAGATATCGGCCGTGCGGCGAGACGAGCTCGGCCGCCATCATCGCCTCGCTCCACGCATCGGTGGGAAACGACGAACGCTCGAGCGCCATGATGGCGTCGAGATCGTCGGGGGTCGCGGTGCGCAGCGTCATGCACCCACCTTCTTGGGGCCCTTCGGCATCGTCACGTCTGGCGCGCGCAGGTACAGGGGTTCGGCGGCCGCGATCTCACGGCCGGCAGCCACAGCGCGCGCCGCGACGAGCGCGACCATCGCGGCCGAGATGGCGGTGACGTCGCGACGGACGGCGCCGGCGGTGGCCAGGACGGCGTCGATGTCGTCGCGCGGGGTGAGTGCAGCGCCGGCGACGCGGATCGGCAGGCCGTCATCGTCGATGCCGTCGTAAATCGTGTAGGCGAACTCGCGGCGTCGCGCGTCGGTGACGACGGCGAAGCGCTCGGGGTCGGCGAACGGGTCGGCGAGCAGGATGCCGAGGGCTGCCGCATCGTGGCTCGGCACCGGTACGACGGGGATGCCGCGTCCGGTCGCGAACGCGCGGGCGGCCGCGATGCCGACCCGCAGCCCCGTGAAGGGCCCTGGACCCATGCCCGCGGCGACGTGGGTGAGCTCGACGCGTGCGGCGGGAGCGGTCGCGCCGAGCGGCCCGTGTGCGGCATCGCCGAGGGCTGCGGCGAGCAGGTCACCGATCACTTCAGCGTGGCCGAGGGGGTTCTCGCTCGCGCGATCGGCGAACACGACACCGTCACCGTCGACGACGGCGACCGCCGTGCCGAGGGAGGTGTCGATGCCGAGGATCACAGCATCCAGGGTATCCGCGCCCAGCCGGGTGTCGTCCCAACATCGAGCGTCCACGACTCGCCGATGCGCACCGGGGCGCAACCGCGTGTCGTGGACACCCGAGATGGAGTGGGACGGGGTCAGTCGATCTCGACGACTTCGAGGGTCTCTGTCAGGTCGACGTCGACGTCGTCTGTGGCACCGGTGAACACCGACACCGAGAAGGCGTGGCTGTCGTCGCGGTCGGTCTCGATCGAGGTGACACTGCCGGTGCCGCCGGCTGCGGTGATCGCGGCAGCGGCGATCTCGGCGATGCGGGCGGTGTCCAGCGCGGGGTCGGCGTCGTCGTCACGGTGGTCGGCGCGCACGGTCGTTGCGCCGTCGGCGCCGACGCGCACATCGACCTCGCTGCCGTCGGCGAGGATGACATCGACCTTCCAGCCGTCGCTCTCGACTTCGACGGAGCTCGCACCCGTGCCGTCGGCTGCGGCCACGGCACGGTCGATCGCGTCGACCAGCGCCGTCGCGTCGCCGCCGGATTCGATCATCGCGCGACGCTCGGCCTCCTCGCGCTCGCGTTCTTCGGCGGCGTCGCGGTCGTCGTCTGCAGTCGCGGTCGGTTCGGTGGCATCCGTCGTCGGGGCCTGCGTCGAACTGACAGCCGCAGGGACGGTCTGGAACAGGCCCGGGCCGCCGAAAGCACCCGTTGCCGCGCCGGCAATGCCGCCCACGAGCAGCACGCCGACACCGGCGGCCGCGCCGATCAGCAGTGGACGGGCAATGGATCGACGGGGCGCTGCGGCGGTCTGCGGGGCCGGCTCGGCGCCAGGGGTCGGCTCGGGTGCCCCGCCGATGGGGGTGGTGGGGGTCTCGTCGTTGTTCATGTCTCCACTGTCTCGCTCGGGTGCTGAACCGAATCTGAACCGTCCTGAACGCGCATTCAGGCAGCGGCGAGCGGCAGCTCGATCACGAACCGGGCGCCGCCCAGCGGGGCCTCGTCGACCCGGACGCGTCCACCGTGGGCTCGCGCGACTTCTCGCACGATCGCAAGCCCGAGGCCACTGCCGCCGGCATCGCGCGAACGCGCCTCGTCGAGCCGCACGAAGCGGTCGAACACGCGATCCCGTTCGGATGCCGCGATGCCTCCCCCGTCGTCGTCGACCCACAGCAGCGCGGTCTGCCCGACCGCCCGCACACCGATCGCGATCCGCGTGCGCGCGTGGCGGCCCGCGTTGTCGACGAGGTTCTGCACGGCCCGGCGCAGCAGGCGCGCATCGCCCGCGACTTGAACGGCACCCACCGCCGTGGCGTCGACGTCGACCCCGCGGTCGCGCACGCCCGCCGCCGCAGCCAAGGCGAGATCGTCAAGATCGACGACGCCTGCACTCCGGACCGCGCCTTCGTCGAGGCGCGCCAGCAGCAGCAGCCCTTCGAGGATCTCCTGCATCCGCTCGCCCTCGTCGATGACGACGTCGGCGAGCTCGCCCGGCGGGGCGACATCGGGATGGGCGCGGGCGAGTTCGGCGAACTGGCGCATCGTCGCGAGCGGGGAGCGCAGTTCGTGCGATGCGTCGCCGACGAAGCGCTGCTGCGCGTCGTATCCGGATTCGACACGCGCCAGCATCCGGTTCATCGTCGCTGCCAGCAGGTCGATCTCGTCCCCGTTGCCGCGGGTCGGCACGCGCCGATCGAGCGCGTCGGCATCGATCTCGTCGACCTGTCGGCGGATGCGCTCGACCGGCGCGAGTGCACGCGCGGCGACGAGCCACACCACGACGCCGATGACGATGACCGCGATGGGCACCCCGATGGCGAGCAGCGTCGCCGTTTCGGCGACCGCCGCCTCGACGTCGCGCAGCGGCGCACCGAGCAGCAACTGCCCCGTCTCGAGCGTCTCGGCCACGACGAGGTACGCGTCACCGTCGATCACGGTGCGCACCGGATCCGCGCCGGGTGGCGCGGGCAGGGCGAGGGCGTCGTCGGCGTTGACGACGACGGTCGACTCGCTCGCGGGGCGCCACGCGATGAGCGTGTCGTCGTCGCGTTCGGCGATCCACGCCGCCGGCACGAGACCGCCGTCGAGCCCTTCGGCGATGCTCGCCGACTCCGATTCGAGCCGCGTCGCAACCCCCGCGTTGAGGTTCTGCGACAGCAGCGCGACCATCCACACCGCGCCCAGGGTGAGCGCGAGTGCGACGACGAGCGTCGCGATCGCGGTGACGCGGGTGCGAATGCGTAGGCCGCCGCGCCGCGCGTCAACCACCGTCGGCCGCCATCCGGTAGCCCGCTCCGCGCAGGGTCTGGATGCCGTCGCGCCCGAACGGGCGGTCGAGCTTTCGCCGGAGTCGGCCGATGTAGACCTCGACGATGTTCGGGTCGCCGTCGTACGTGTCGTCCCACACGTTGTCGAGCACTTCGAGCTTGGTGACGACTTCGCCGCGTCGGCGCAGCAAGAAGTCGAGCACCGCGAACTCGCGGGCGGTCAGTTCGACCTCGGCATCGCCGCGGTGCACCGTGCGGGCGGCCGGGTCGAGCACGAGATCGCCGGCCGCCAGCACCGCCGGTCGCTCGCGGGCACCGCGTCGCACGAGCGACCGCAGACGCGCGACCAGCACAGGATAGGAGAACGGCTTCGTCAGCCAGTCGTCGCCGCCGGTGTCGAACCCTTCGACCTCGTCCCACTCACCGTCTTTCGCGGTGAGGAACAGCACGGGCGTCCAGATCCCCTCGGCACGCATCGCCTGGCAGACGCGGTAACCGCTCATACCGGGCATCATGACGTCGAGGACGACGACGTCGTAGTCCTGTTCACGTGCGCGCCAGAGTCCGTCAGTGCCATTGTGGGCGACGTCGACCGTCATCCCCTCGGCCTCGAGGCCGCGCCGGATGCCGTCTGCGAGGCGCACCTCGTCGTCGACCAGCAGCACGCGCATGCGTCGAGTCTGCCCGTTCCAGGCTGACTCCGCGCTGAATCGTGCCGATGCCGGCTCAGGGGCGGCGGGTGACGGTGACCAGTCGCGGCGCGTTGTCTTCCATCTCGCGGGCGGCGCGACTGCCCGTGCCGCACGCGGTGTCGATACCCACGCCACTCCACTCACGATCGAGTTCGATCTCCCACCACGAGTCCGCGAGGCCGTCGACCATGCCGCGACCCCACTCGACGATCGTGACCGAATGGTCGAGATCGAGGTCGAGGTCGTCGAGCTCTGCAGCAGCGCCCAGCCGATACGCGTCGACGTGCAGCAGCACCGGCCCGCCCACGAGCGAGGGATGCGTCCGCGCGATGACGAACGTGGGGCTCTGCACGGGGCCGCGCACCCCGAGTCCCGCCGCGATCCCACGGGTGAGGGTGGTCTTGCCGGCGCCGAGCGGACCGGTCAGCACGACGAGGTCCCCGGCAGCCAGGGCTTCGCCGAGCGAGCGCCCGAGCGCTTCCATGTCGGCGGGGGATGCGATCTCGCGCTGCCCGATGAATCCGTCGAGTCCGGTCATCCGTGCACCTCGACGCGGGGCACGCGCGGGCCGATGCGCGTGACGATCTCGTAGTTGATCGTGTCGGCGGACGCCGCCCATGCCTCGACTGGCGGTGCGCCGGTTGCGGGGTCTCCGAACAGCACGGCCGTGTCGCCCACCGCCACCGGATGGTCACCGACATCGACGACGAACTGGTCCATCGCGATGCGCCCAGCGACGGGGAACACCTCATCGCCGATGCGTACGGCACCGCCCTGCGACGCATTCCGCGGCACACCGTCGGCGTAGCCCAGCGGCACGAGCGCGAGCGTCGTCTCACGGGGTGCGCGGTGCAGGTAGCCGTACGAGACCCCCTGCCCGGCCGGGGCGCGGCGCACGGCTGCAACGGAGGCACGCAATGTCATCGCCGGGCGAAGGCCGAGGTCGGCCGACGTTCGGTCGGCGAACGGCGACAGACCGTAGATCGAGATGCCGAGACGCACGGCGTCGAGACGAGCCTCTGGCAGGTCGATCGCCGCGTGGGATGCCGCGATATGCCGCAGTCGAGGACGGAGCCCTTGCGCGGCGGCGGCTTCTGATGCGACCCGGAACCGCGCGAGGGCCGCACGGTCGTCGGCTTCGCTCGTGTTGGAGAGATGGCTGAACAGCCCCACCAGTTCTATGCGCCCCTCGCGCTCGAGGCGGGCCGTCTCGGCGAAGACGTCGCCGTAGGCCGCGGGCGGGATGCCGTTGCGACCGAGCCCGGTCTCGACCTTCAGGTGCACGCCCACCGGCTGCGAGTCAGCCGCTGCCGCCGCCGCACGAAGCTGCTGGAGGCTCGAGATGCCGACCTCGACGCGGGCGGCGGCCGCGTCGAGGAACGTCGAACCGGGCGCATGCAGCCATGCCACGACGGGCGCGTCGATGCCCGCCGCGCGCAGGGCGAGCGCCTCGCCGATGTCGGCGACACCGAGTCGCGACGCACCGCCGGCGAGCGCGGCGCGCGCCGACCGCACCGCCCCGTGCCCGTAGCCGTCTGCCTTGACGACCGCGATGACCTCGGCATTCGTCAACCGCCGCAGATGTTGCACGTTGTCGGCGATAGCCGTCGTGTCGATGACAGCCTCGCGCATGTCACCGTCTTTCAAGGCACCGCGCGCCAGCGTGCTCATGCGCCCGCCGCCTCGGCGACGACATACGCGGTGGCGAGACCCGCATCGTGCGAGAGCGAGAGGTGCACGGCGGTGATGCCCCGTTCTGCGACGACCTCGGCGGTTGAACCGGAGAGCGAGAAGACCGGCTTGCCGGACGGTTCCGACGCGATCTCGATCTCACCCCAGTGCACTCCGTCAGAGCCGCCGAGCGCCTTGATGAGCGCTTCCTTCGCAGCGTAGCGAGCGGCGAGCGACCGCGGCTTGAGCGTTCGCTCGGCGGGCGAGAAGAGTCGATCGAGCAGGCGGGGCGTGCGGGTGAGGGAACGCTCGAATCGGGGGATGTCGACGAGGTCGATGCCGATTCCGACGATCATCCCGCCAGCCTAGTCAAGGATCACTCGACCGTGACCGACTTCGCGAGGTTGCGCGGCTGATCGACGTCGAGCCCCTTCGCGTTCGCGAGGCCCATGGCGAAGATGTGCAGCGGCACGACCGCCAGCAGCGGTTCGAACAGCGCGTCCGCCAGCGGGATCCGCAGCACCTCGTCCGCGAAGGGAAGCACGGCGGCATCGCCCTCTTCGGCGATCACGATCACGCGGGCACCGCGGGCACGGATCTCTTGGATGTTGGAGACGACCTTCTTCTGCAGCTCGGCCGAGTGCCGCGGTGACGGCACGATGACGAACACGGGCTGGCCGGGCTCGATCAGCGCGATCGGGCCGTGCTTGAGCTCGCCGGCGGCGAAGCCCTCGGCATGGATGTAGCTGATCTCCTTGAGCTTGAGCGCCCCCTCGAGCGCGATCGGGTAGCCCACGTGGCGCCCCAGGAACAGCACCGATCTGGTGTCGGCCATCCAGCCGGCGAACTGCTCGATGTGCTGCTGCTCGGCCTCGAGGATGCGCGAGATCTTCTCGGGCACCGCCTCGAGCTCACGCACGTTCACCGCCTGCTCGGCCGCCGACAGCTCACCGCGGATGCGGCCGACGTGCAACGCGAGCAGGTACAGCGCGGTGATCTGGGCGACGAACGCCTTGGTCGACGCGACCGCGACCTCAGGGCCGGCGTGCGTGTAGACGATGGCATCCGACTCGCGCGGGATCGTCGCGCCCTGCGTATTGCAGATCGACAGCGTCTTCGCGCCGTGCTCACGCGCGTACTTGACGGCCATCAGCGTGTCCATGGTCTCGCCCGACTGGCTGATCGAGACGACGAGCGTCTGCGGGCCGATCACCGGGTTGCGGTAGCGGAACTCGTGGGCGAGTTCGACGTCGACGGGCAGCCGCGTCCACTCCTCGAGCGCATACTTGCCGACCATGCCGGCATACGCGGCGGTGCCGCAGGCGATCACGATGATGCGGTTGATGCCGGCGAACAACTCGTCGAGACCGTGCAGCTCGGGAATCTCGACGGCGTCATCCTTGAGCCGGCCGCGCAGCGTGTTGGCGACGGCCTCGGGCTCTTCAGAGACCTCCTTGGCCATGAACGACGGCCAGCCGCCCTTCTCTGCCGCTGCAGCGTCCCACACCACTTCGAACGGCTCGACCTCGACACTCGCGCCCGAGAAGTCGGTGACCTCGACACCTGCGGGCGTGATCGCGACGATCTCGTCCTGGCCGATCGCGAGCGCGTTGCGGGTGTGCTCCACGAAGGCCGCGACGTCGGAGCCGAGGAAGTTCTCGCCCTCGCCCAGTCCGATCACGAGCGGCGAGTTGCGGCGGGCGCCGACAACGAGACCCGGCTCGTCGCGGTGCATCGCGAGCAGCGTGAAGGCGCCCTCGAGACGCGAGGCGACATTGCGGAACGCCGTGACGAGATCGCCCGTGACACCGTACTCGCGACCCAGCAGCACCGCGGCCACTTCGGTGTCGGTCTCGCTGCGGAACGTGAATCCCTGTGCCAGCAGCTCGTCCTTCAACTCGGCGAAGTTCTCGATGATGCCGTTGTGGATGACGGCGAGCTTGTCGTCATCGGCAAGATGCGGGTGTGCGTTCGCGTCGGTCGGACCTCCGTGCGTCGCCCAGCGGGTGTGCCCGATGCCGGTCGTGCCGTCGTTCATGGGGTGCGCCACGAGGTCGTCGCGCAGCACCTGCAGCTTGCCGGCGCGCTTGCGCAGGTTCAGGTCGCCGTCGCCGTCGATGACGGCGATGCCGGCCGAATCGTAGCCGCGGTACTCGAGGCGGGCGAGGCCTGACAGGAGGATGGCCTGGCTGTCACGCGGGCCCACGTATCCGACGATTCCACACATGCGCACAATCCTATGGGCGCGCGCGCGAGTCGGAGCTGTGCGCGTGACCGCGCCGTCCGGATGTCACTGGGCGTCTGCGGCGTATTCGTCGACCGTATCGGAACGGAATGCCTCAGCCACCTGCGCGAGGGCGTCCCAATCCGGTCTGACGATCGACTGGCCGTCGGCCGACGTGCCGGTACCCAGCGTCGGTGAGGTGAAGAAGTCGATGTCTTCGGTACGAAGGTCACGCAGCCGCAGCCCGAGGTCGACGATCGTGGGCCCATCGAGACCGGAGTCGACGGTGAGGTACGGCGAGATCGCGCCGACCATGTCGCTGATCTTGCCGGGGTCGGTCAGCGTATCTCGACTGAGCACCCCTCGGATGAGCCCCCTGAGGTAGGCCTGCTGATTGCGCACACGCTGATAGTCGCCGTCGACGAACGAATACCGCTCGCGCACGAATCCGAGCGCCGACTCGCCGTCAAGGGTGATGTGCCCCTCCGGGTAGGTGACCCCGCTCCGAGTGAACGGCACCGCGTTGTTGACCTCGACCCCGCCGAGCGCATCCGTCAGACCTGCGAACCCCTCGAAGTCGACGATCGCCACGTGATCGATGCGCACATCGATGATGTCTTCGATCGTCTGTACCGTCAGCGGCACACCGCCGTACGAGAGCGCGGCGTTGATCTTCGCCTCGCCGTGCCCGGGAATCGGCACCCAGTTGTCGCGCATGATCGACATCACCTGCACACCCTCGTTGTCAGCGGGAATGTGCACGACCATGATCGTGTCGGACCGTTGCCCGCGGATGTCATCGAGATCGTCACCGACATCGCCCCGGATGTCGGAGCCGAGGAGGAGGATGTTCCGCGCCTCGGCGTGCGCTTCGTCGACGGGGTCCGGTCGCACCGACACGTCGGGAAAGCTCTCCGATTCGTCGAGCATCGTGACGTTGTCGGTGTAGGTCTGGTTGAGGCTGAAGAGGTAGACGAGCGCAACACCTGCTGCGGCGACCAGTGCCAGAACGACGACACCGACGACCACCCAGGGCCAACGGCGACGACGACGTACGGAAGGTTCCGCGGTCGCGAGCGCATCGAGTTCAGTGTCGCCGAGTCGTGCCATGTCAGCCTCCGCAGGCGTCATTCACCGTCGTGACGGTGGGCCGGATCATCGGGGTCGTCCGCAGCTCGACCGGGGTACCGGTAGCGGCACCGGTGAACACGGTCGTCACTGTGAACGTGTCGCCAGGCACGTGCGTCGACGTGAACGGCGAAACGGCGCGACCGAGGTCGACGTTGCCGGTTCGGAACTCTCGGACCGAGTCGCCTTCGACGCTCGTCTCGGCGATCTCGAAGCCCGGCGGGGCGTACATGAACACCTGCGTTCGGTACTTGGTGCCCTTCCATGAGCCGCTGCGAACGTACGATGGCAATGAGGTCGATTCTTCGAGCGTGAGGTCGAGGCGGAACGATGCCGTTACCTTCATCGTCATTTCACCGTCGGCACACGAGGCGGAGACATCGACGGTCGTGTCGGCGAAGTAGTCGATCTTCGAGGCGGACACGTCTCGGAAGTACACGCCGACGGTCGTGGTGGTGTCATTGTCGGTGGGAAGCACGCCGGTCACCCGAGACCCGGACTCGTCGAGCACACCCTGCACCTGCTCATCGTCGGTCCAGTACATGATGCTGCCGGTGTCGATGCTCTCGCCGACGGCGGTGATCATGGTTGCCATGTCGAAGTCTCCGCTGCTGAGCTTGTCGAAGATCGCGGATGCCGACGCGGCGAAGAACGCGTCCGTCCCATCCCCCACCTGATTGGCCGGGAACCAGCCGTACACCTCGTGCAGCAGCAGATCGACGGCGTTCTCACTGTTGAGCTCGACGCCTTCGATCGAAACGGGGCCGGTCGCTTCGAGCATGCGAGCCAGCGCAAGCGGGTCGATCGACGCCACCCCGTGGATCGGCGCGTCGTCGACATCCCGCTGCCAGAACGCGCGCATGATCTGCGCATCGCTCGGCCAGTCGGGCCGCGACGGCGTGAGGTTCATGGCGCTGGCATACCGATTGCCATACAGCGCGAACGCGGACTCCGGCAGGTCGACGTCGACCAGCTCCTCTTCGTACGTCTGACTGGATCCCTGATCGACGATCTCGATGCGCCCTTCGTCGGCGCGGACGAGTGTCTGCGAGGCAGAGCTTCCGCCGAGTCCGAGCGCTTCGGCATTGTTCTGGAAGACGAGCAGATAGCGCTTCTCACCCTCCCCGCCGAGTAGCGAGGGGAGGATGGGCAGCACGGTGTCTGCAGTGTCCAGCGCGCTCGAGACCTCACCGATCTGCGCCGCCAGCTGCTCGCGGGCAGAGACGAGCTGCCCGGCAGCGCCGTCCGTGTCGACCATCGCGATCCGCTCCCTGAGCGCACCGAAGTCGTCGGCCGCGCTCGAGACGGCATCCACCGCGGCGGCGACGGCATCGAGGGGGAAGGCGCCATCGACGGGCTTGAGGTTCTCCGGCGTAAGCGAGGGCGCAACGTCGATGAGTGGCTCGGCAGCTCGAACCGCATCATCCGTGATCGCGGTCAACTCGGTGGCGGCCGTCACCGAGGCCCCGATCCACGGCAGGATCCCCGCGAGACGCCAGAGCGGATCGTCGGTCAGCTCCACCGCCGCGGAGGTGTGGGTCGACACGTCTGCGAGCGTCGCGGTCGCCGCATCCAGCTCCAGTGCCTCGATCTGCGCCTTCGCACCCGGCATGAGCTGCTGGGCCACGACGAGCTCATCTTGCACCGCCATCGCCCGGTCGTACACGAGCTTGCCTGCGACACCAACACCCGCGACCACGAGCACGACGGCGCCGCCGACGATCCAAGGCCACCGCTTGCGGCTGCGTGGCGAAGCGTCGGGAGAAGGCGTGCGGGCGTCACGGCGCGAAGCAGGTGCAGACATCGCGAGCGATCCTACTGTCCTTGCGCGAAGGCAACCTGGACACCGACCGACGCAGACCTGGACGCTTGGGCTCGCCCAGGCGCCCGCGACATCACGCTTCGAGATACTCGCGCAACGATTCCGCCGCGTCGCGCACCTCGAACCCGGTCGCCTCGATCTTCGCCAAATCGAGCACCGACCACGCCGGACGTGGCGCGACCGGTCCCGCTGCGCCGTCGAAGTACTCGGCCGTTGTGACGGGCACGACGCGATCGGGATCATGCCCTGTCAACTCGAACACCGTACGGGCGAGGTCAGCCCACGACTGGGGTGTGCCACCCCCGGTCAGGTTGTAGACGCCGAAAGGTGAGCGGGTCTCGAGCAGATGCCGGATGCCGCGCGCGAGGTCGTCGGTGAAGGTGAGTCGTCCGATCTGATCCGAGACGACCGACGGATCGACGCCGCGTTCCGCCAGGGACGCCATCGTTTGGACGAAGTTCTTGCCCTCGCCGATCACCCAGGACGTGCGCACGATGTAGTGGCGCGGCGTGGTGCCGACGATCGCATCGCCCGCGGCCTTGGTCTGCCCGTAGACACCCAGCGGCGCGAGCGGGGCATCCTCACGGTACGGCTCGGTCGCGGTGCCGTCAAATACGTAGTCACTCGATACGTGCACGAGTGTCACACCGTGCTCCGCAGCGATCCGGGCGAGCGCGGCGACACCGGTGACGTTCGCCGCCCATGCGTCGGCACGGCCGGCATCCGTCTCGGCCAGATCGACGGCCGTGTACGCGCCGGCGTTGATGATCGCCCCGTAGTCGCGCCATCGACGCGCGCCCGCGAGATCCCCCGTGAGGTCGAGGTCGGCACGCGTGGCGAACTCGACCCAGGGAGCGTCGGCGTACTCGGCCCGCAACGCGGTGCCGAGCTGCCCGCCCGCGCCGACCACGAGCACGCGACGGGGCGGAATCGGCGTGACGTCCGCAAGCCGGGGATGGGCGAGGTCTTTGGCCGAGATCTCGACGTCGCTCAGCGGAATCGGCCATTCGATGGCCGCCGTCTCGTCGGCGAGATTCAGGAACGAGTACGCGGCGTCGGGCGACCAGTGGTCGTTGACGAGGTACGTGTACGCGGTGTCGGGTGCGAGGGTCTGGTACGAGTTGCCGACGCCGCGCGGCACGAAGATCGCCTTCGACGGGTCGATCTCGGTCGTGAACACGGTGCCGAACCCGGGTCCCTCGCGCAGGTCGACCCATGCACCGAAGATGCGACCGGTGGCGACTGAGACCCATTTGTCCCATGGCTCGGCGTGGATGCCGCGGGTGGTGCCGACCGCATCGTTGAACGAGATGTTGTTCTGCACCGGGCCGAAGTCGGGCAGTCCGAGCGCGAGCATCTTCTCGCGCTGCCAGTTCTCCTTGAACCAGCCGCGACTGTCGCCATGCACGGGCAGGTCGTAGACGACGAGCCCCTCGATCGGAGTCGGGACCGGCGCGAGCGCCTTGCCGAAATCGGTCATTGCGGTGTCACTGCCCCTTCGAGGCGTAGAAGGCCTCGACCCCGTCCTTCGCGGGCGCCCACCACTGCTCGTTCTCGCGGTACCAGTCGACGGTCGCAGCGAGCCCGGCCTCGAAGTCTCGGTAGCGCGGCTCCCAGCCGAGCTCCGTGCGGAGTTTGGTGGAGTCGATCGCGTAGCGCAGGTCGTGGCCGGCGCGGTCGGTGACGTGGTCGTAGGCGTCGGCCGGCTGCCCCATCTGGGTGAGGATCAGTTCCACCACCGACTTGTTGTCCTTCTCACCGTCGGCACCGATCAGGTACGTCTCGCCGATCTCGCCCTTGTCGAGGATCGTCAGGACCGCCGACGAGTGGTCGTCGGCGTGGATCCAGTCACGCACGTTCTCGCCCTTGCCGTAGAGCTTGGGGCGGATGCCGCGGATCACGTTCGTGATCTGGCGCGGAATGAACTTCTCGACGTGCTGATACGGGCCGTAGTTGTTCGAGCAGTTCGAGATGGTCGCCTGGACGCCGAACGACCGCACCCATGCCCGCACGAGCAGGTCGGACCCGGCCTTCGTCGACGAATACGGCGATGAGGGGTTGTACGGGGTCTCTTCGGTGAACCGCGCAGGATCGTCGAGCTCGAGGTCGCCGTACACCTCGTCGGTCGAGATGTGGTGCAGGCGCGTCTCGTGCGTGCGGGCCGCCTCGAGCAGCGTGTAGGTGCCGATGATGTTCGTGTCGAGGAACGGCCGCGGATCGTGCAGCGAGTTGTCGTTGTGTGACTCGGCAGCGTAGTGCACGACCGCATCGGCATCCGCGAACAGTTCGTCGACCAGCGCGGCGTCGGCGATGTCGCCCTCGACCAGGCGAAAGCGATCCTCCGGCAATCCGGCGAGCGATGCACGGTTGCCCGCATACGTGAGCTTGTCGAGCACCGTCACGTGGTGATCGGTGTTGGTGAGCACGTGGTGCACGAAATTCGATCCGATGAACCCAGCACCCCCGGTCACAAGCAGTCTCGACATCAACGGCCCCTTTCCAGGACATTCAGCAGGTAGGTTCCGTAGCCCGACTTCACGAGCTTCTCGGCGCGCGTGCGCAGTTCGTCATCGGTGAGGAAGCCCTGACGCCACGCAACCTCTTCCGGGACCCCGATCGACAGGCCCGTGCGTCGCTGCATCGTGCGCACGTATTCGGCGGCATCCGTCATCTGGTCGAACGTTCCGGTGTCGAGCCAGGCGGTGCCACGCGGAAGCACCTCGACCTGCAGCGTGCCGCGCTCGAGGTAGGCCCGGTTGACGTCGGTGATCTCGTACTCGCCGCGCGGCGACGGTTGCAGCGCGTGGGCGATCTCGACGACGTCGTTGTCATAGAAGTAGAGCCCGGGCACGGCGTAGTTCGACTTCGGCACGGCCGGCTTCTCTTCGAGCGAGATCGCCTTGCCGTCGGCATCGAATTCGACGACACCGTACGCCTCGGGCTCCCCCACCCAGTACGCGAAGATCGCCCCGCCGTCGACGTCGGTGTATCGCTTGAGCTGGCGGCCCATGCTCGGCCCGTACAGCAGGTTGTCTCCGAGGACGAGGGCAACCTTGTCGTCAGCGATGAAGTCAGCACCGAGGGTGAAGGCCTGCGCGAGCCCGTCGGGCGAAGGCTGTCGGGCGTAGGTGAGACGGATGCCGAACTGCGACCCGTCGCCGAGCAGTCGCTCGAAGAACGGGCCGTCGTGCGGTGTGGTGATCACCAGGATGTCGTCGATACCGGCGAGCATCAGCGTCGACAGCGGGTAGTAGACCATGGGCTTGTCGTAGACCGGGATGAGCTGCTTCGACACACCGAGGGTGATCGGGTGGAGCCGCGTGCCGGAACCGCCGGCGAGGATGATGCCCTTCATGGCATTCATCCTGGCAGACCTCGCCTGCCTGTCCTGCTCAAAGCTTGCGCAGCAGCACGGTCTCGACGGTGTGATCCGGCGCCTTCCGCAGCACGAGGTTCGCCCGGTGTCGGGTCGGTTCGACGTTCTCCCGCAGGTTGGGGAGGTTGATGTCATTCCAGAAGCCGAGCGCCTTGGCCACGGCATCCTCGTCCGAAAGATCGGCGTACACCTTGAAGTACGAGTTCGGGTTGCTGAAGGCGGCCTGCCGAAGCGCGAGGAAGCGGTTGACGAACCACTTCTCGATATGGGCGACATCTGCATCGACGTAGATCGAGAAGTCGAACAGGTCGCTGACGGCGACGTCGTTCGGCGTGGGAGGCGGCGCGAGCACGTTGAGGCCTTCGACGATCACCACGTCGGGTCTGCGGATCGTGACCTGCGCGTCGGGCATGATGTCGTAGCGCACATGCGAATAGAAGGGTGCGCGCACTTCTGACGCGCCCGACTTGACGTCGGTGAGGAACCTGACCAGCTCGCGCCGATCGTACGACTCGGGAAAGCCCTTGCGGTGCATGATGCCGCGACGCTCGAGCTCAGCGTTGGGGTAGAGGAAGCCATCCGTCGTGACGAGCTCGACGCGCGGCGTGCCCGGCCAGCGCGACATCAATTCGCGCAGCAGGCGCGCAACGGTCGACTTCCCGACGGCGACCGAACCCGCCACCGCGACAACGAACGGCGTCGTCGAATCGGGTTCGCCGAGGAAGTCGGCCGTCTCGGCCCCGAGTCGCTTCGTGTGCTCCGCGTACGTGCTAAGCAGTCGACTGAGCGGCACATACACCTCGCGCACCTCGGCCAGGTCGAGCCGGTCGCCGATACCGCGCAACTGCACGACCTCGTTCTCGGTCAGCGGATTCGGCACTCCCGGCGCGAGTCGCGCCCACTCGCTGCGGTCGATCTCGCGGTAGCGCGAGTCGACGGTCGTCATCGTCTCGTCGGTGGACATCGCGCCCACTCTATTCGTTCTGTCGCCCCCACCCGCACCCGCTACGGTGAGTTCGTGCGCCTGGGAGTCCTCGACATCGGCTCGAACACCGTCCATCTGCTCGTCGCCGATGTCCGCCCGGGAGGACGGCCACTCGCGACCACGAGCAATCGCACCGTCCTGCGACTCATGCGCTATCTCGAACCGGACGGATCAATCGCGGAGGCGGGCGTCGAAGCGCTCGTCGCAGCGGTCGCCGAGGCCCGTGCCGTCGCAGAGAAGGAGAACGTCGCAGAGCTGCTCGCGACAGCCACCAGTGCGGTGCGTGAAGCCGCCAACGGCGAAGCGGTGATCGCTCGCATCGAAGCCGCCCTCGGGCAGGAGTTGCAGGTGCTCGGCGGTGAAGCGGAGGCGCGCTTCACCTTCCTCGCGGTGCGACGCTGGTTCGGGTGGTCGGCCGGGCAGATCATGCTGTTCGACATCGGCGGCGGTTCGCTTGAGCTCGCGGCGGGCAGCGATGAGCTGCCGGATGTCGCCGCGTCGGTGCCGCTCGGTGCGGGGCGCATGACGATCGAGTTCCTCGGCGAGGATCCGCCCGGCGAAGAGGCCGTGGAGGTGCTGCGCGCACATTCCCGCGAGACGCTCGCACCCGTCGCCGCCCTCATGCGCGACCAACCCCGGCCCGATCACGTTGTGGGTTCGTCCAAGGCGATCCGCTCCCTCGCGAAGCTCGCGGGGTACCCCGTACCGGGCTGGAGCGGCAATCAGCGGATGCTGCTGCCGCGCGGCGCGCTCGGCTCGTGGATCCCACGACTGGCTCGCATCCCTGCCTCGGCCAGGCAGGAGCTTCCGGGCATCACCGCCGATCGCACCTTCCAGATCGTCGCGGGTGCCGTCGTCCTCCACACCGCCATGACGATCATGGATGTCGACGAACTCGAGATCTCGCCGTGGGCACTGCGCGAGGGCGTGCTGCTGCGCTACATCGAGTCGCTCGCGTGGAACGAGTCGAACGGCTGACACCGGTCGACCATTACGCGGCGGTGCGCCGATCAGCCGGCGAACGCGCAGTGCATCTTGACCACGGCATCCGATGCCGGGTCCGAGATGAATCCGAAGAATCGGGCGCCGTCGGCCGTGACGAGCGGTGCCGGCGGAAGCTCGAACACACCGATCTCGGCTGCCGGGTCGATCACGAGGTCGGCGGATGCCGGCGGTGCAGCCCGGCCTTCGATGCCCGTGTCCGCGATGCCGTCGAGCCAGGTGGATGCCGGACAGACACCGCCCCACGCCGGGATCGGCGCCGTCTGCACCGGGTACGGCGCGCCATCGAACGCCTGCACGCCGACAGTGCGCACGAGCGTACCCGTGCCGCCGTCCGCGCAGGAGCGACCATCGTCGCTGCTGGGGATGCGCAGGGTCAGGTCGATCTCGAAGCCACCGTCGACGGCGGTGACCGAGTGAGTAGCGTCGCCGCATCGCGTGGTGCGCGCGATGGGGTACTCGACCTGCGTCGCCGTACCGTCGTCACCGCCCAGCCAGATGTACCAGAGTTCGGTGACCGCGTTGCCGTCCGCCTGCGTGATGGTGATCGCGGCATCCGGGATGCCGTCACCATCCGCCTCGCCGATCACCGGGGCACCGATCGTGTAGGTGCGTGACAGGTCGTCCACGCCGGTGCCGTCGGCCATCGTGATCCGCATCGGCGTGCCGAGTCCGTCGGGAGCGAACGACCACTCGGCATCCGCCACGGCAGCGGCGAAATCGAGGTCGGGTGTCGCGGGCGTCTGCGGCCCGGTGGTAGCCGGCGCTGGCTCGTCGGGCGGATCGGTCGCGGTCACGCCGCTTCCCGTGCCGCACCCTGCCAGTAGGAGCGCCAGGCTCGCGGATGCCGCCGTCACGGCCGGCCACGCACGGCGGGCGTTCACGCGGACACCTGCGGCATCGCGGCCGGGGCGGCGAGCACTGCCGTGTCTGCGGCCCCGATGGCCTCGCCGAAGCGGTTCGGAAAGGCGATGGGAAGCAGTTCGAGGCGCGCGCCGCCGATGCCCATCGTGACGGCGATCATCGCGTTGCGGGCGACGGGCGCACCCTGCACGTCGACCGGTACGCGCTCGTCGAACGGTCGCGCCGCGATGGCCTTCAGCCGGTCGGTCGCGTACGACACGTCTTCGGGACCGAACTGCTGCACGAGGTTCGGCACCCATGCGCCGATGACGCCGCCGGAATGCGTCTGGTCGCCGCCGTAGTCGGCGGCGACACCACGGATCAGGTCCGCCATCCACTCGCGCGCAGCGGGCGTCGACATCGACACGACGCGGAAGGTGTCCTCCCCCGCCACCTCGAACACCGCGAACAGGGCGTCGCCCATGAGGTTGTCCCGCGTCGTCTGGGACAGCGAGAGGTTCAGGTCGCCGCCGCCCTGGATCGTCCCGGAGGTCGTGGATGCCGTGGTGCTGCGGGTTGTGCTGTTCGACCATGCGCGGTCGTACCCGTATCGGGTGTCGCCGTAGGTCCGTCCGGTCGTGGTTCCGAAGCTCGTCGCGAACATGCGCAGCCGCAGTTCGAGGGTTCCGGTGATCGCGCCCTGCGTCTGCTGGTCGAAGTGGCGCTCGATCTCGATGAGGCGCGCACCGCTGATGCCCGCTGCCTGCTCGTCGGTGTACATGACGGCCCGCGGCAGCTGCACGAACTCGACGAGTCGGCGGTGCAGGGCTTCGGCCAGTGCCTTGTCGCGCGCGTTGAAGCGTCGCGCCCGGATCTCACCGAACACGCCGATGGCCAGGAGGACCACCCCGAGGAGCAGAAAGATCCATCCGACGAGCGCTTGACCGCTGATGAAGGCCTGCTCGAAGGACACCCCACCCTGACCGAACAGCGACGCGAACGTCCACGAGCAGATCGCCCAGACGACGAGCACGACGATGCCCCAGACGAGGAACCCCCGCTTGCGCAGCCGTCGCGCTGCGGGCGACATCCCGCTCACCACGCTCACCGTCTGCCCCCGCTCGCGCCGCCCCACCCGCGCTGCGTCCGACCTCGTACCCTCCACGACATCGCCCTCAACCCCATTCACACCGGTCACAGATCCCCTGCTCCCGCCATGCTAGCCAGCCGTGTCGGTGCGGCGTCAAGACATCGCGTCAAGCGCGCTCGGCAGGTTCCGAACGACACAAAACGTTCCAATTCCGCGGCGTCTGTGCTAAGCAGGGGTAGCCCTCCGCCTCCCCCGGACGTCAGGACCCCCAATGAACAGGCGCCCCCACGCCTGCGCCGTACTGCTGCTCGCCGTCGTCGTAGGTGCTCTGTCCACTGCCTTCCCCGTTACCGCTGCCCCGGCAGCGGCCGCCGCCGCGGAATGCTCCGCGACGGCACAGACCGAGCTGCAGAAGCGACTGCTCGCCGAGGCCAACGCCGAGCGACGAAGCGCCGGCGCGGCGCCGGTCGCACTGCACACCGACATCAACGCGGTGGCGCTCGCCTGGTCGAAGAAGCAGGCCGCTGCGAACGACATGTCACACAACCCGTCGTGCTCGTCGCAGATCCCGTCCGGGTGGCGCGCTGCAGGCGAGAACGTCGCCGCGGGCCACCGGATGACCGCCGTCATGGACGGCTGGATGGGCAGCCCGGGACACCGAAAGAACATCCTCAACAGCTCGTACACCAGCATGGGCGTCGGCGTCGCGTGCTCCAGCAGCGGTCGACCGTACTACACGCAGGTGTTCGCGGCGTATCCGAGCTCGGTCTTCGGCGACGCGCCACGGCTCTGGGGCTCCGACCGCTATCAGACCGCCGCCGCCGTGTCTGCGTCGCGCTTCGCCGCAGGCGTGGGGGTCGTCTACCTGGCCAATGGCACCGCCTTCCCCGATGCGCTGGCCGGCGCCGCTGCGGCGGGCACGCGCAACGCACCGGTGCTGCTGACCGAAGCGGACGCGCTGCCGGCCGCCACGGCGAAGGAACTCGCCCGCCTGCAGCCCAAGTCGATCGTCGTGCTCGGCGGCACGGCCGCGGTCGCCGACGCGGTGGTCGCCGCCGCATCCCGCTACACCACAGGGCCCGTCAAGCGGATCGCCGGCGCCGACCGCTATGAGACGTCGGCGCTCGTCGCGAACACGTTCGCGCCGGGGATCTCGGTCGCGTACGTCGCGGCCGGGTCCACGTTCCCCGACGCCTTGGCGGGTGCTGCGGCCGCGGGCACCCGCAATGCTCCCGTGCTGCTGGCGACCCGCGCCGGGATCCCCGACCCGACGGCGAAGGCGCTCACGACACTCAAACCCAAGTCGATCGTGGTCCTCGGCGGTACCAGCGCGATCAGCGACGCCGTGCTCGGGTCGCTGCGCTCGTACACGGGCGGGTCGGTCACCCGACAGGCAGGCGCCGACCGGTACGCGACCGCAGCGAAGGTCGCAGACACCTTCCCGACGTCGACGACGACCGTCTACGTCGCCAACGGCAACACATTCCCCGATGCGCTCGCGGGCGCCGCGGTGGCGGGCACGTCAAGCGTGCCCGTGCTGTTGACGTCGGGCTCGAGCATCCCGACCGCCACGGCAGTCGCGCTGTCGCGTCTGGATCCGAAGAAGGTCGTGATCCTCGGTGGTTCCGCGTCGATCAGTGAATCCGTGCGCGCGCAGCTGCTGCGCTACGCGACCGGTTGAGCGCTCAGCCGCGGACGACGTCCGCGAGCCGGTCAGCGATCGCCTGCGCGGTCTCCGAGTCGGCGGCTTCGACCATCACTCGCACCATCGGCTCGGTGCCGGACGGGCGCAACAGCACCCGGCCGGTGTCGCCGAGTTCCACCTCAGCGACGGCGACAGCCGCGGTGACGTCGTCGTCGGTCGCGCGCGAGCGTTCGACGCCCTTCACATTGACGAGCACCTGCGGGAAGACGGTCATGACGGATGCGAGCTCGGCGAGCGTCTTGCCCTGACGGGCCATCTCGGCGCAGAGGTGCAGGCCAGTGAGCAGACCGTCGCCGGTCGTCGCGAACTCGCGCATGATCACATGGCCGCTCTGCTCTCCTCCGAGCCCGAATCGTCCCTCGTTCATGCGCTCGAGGACGTAGCGGTCACCCACGCCGGTCTGCTCGACCGAGATCCCGTGATCCGCCATGGCCCGGTGCAGGCCGAGGTTGCTCATGACGGTCGCGACGAGCGTGTCGTGCGCCAGCACCCCGCGGGTCTTCATCGCGACGGCGAGAATGGCCATGATCTGGTCGCCGTCGATGATCCGGCCGTCGGCATCGACCGCAAGGCACCGGTCGGCGTCGCCGTCATGCGCGATGCCGACATCGGCACCGGTGCGCACGACTTCTGCAGCGAGCCTGTCGAGATGCGTCGACCCGACCCCGTCGTTGATGTTCAAGCCGTCAGGGTCGGCTCCGATCACGGTGACTTTGGCGCCCGCGTCACGGAACGTCTCGGGCGAGACGCCGGATGCCGCACCGTTCGCGCAGTCGAGCACGACGTGCAGGCCGTTGAGCCGATGCGGCAGTGAGGCCAGCAGATGCACGACGTAGCGGTCCTCAGCGTCGGCGAAACGGCGGACACGGCCCACCTCGCCCCCGGTCGGCTGCAGCTTGGGCCCAGCCATCGCTTCCTCGATGCGGGCCTCGACTGCGTCGGGCAGCTTGACACCGCCGCGCGCGAAGATCTTGATGCCGTTGTCGGGCGCCGGGTTGTGCGACGCCGAGATCATGACACCGAAATCGGCGTCGATGTCCGCCACGAGATACGCCGCTGCCGGAGTCGGGATGACACCGGCATCCAGCACGTCGACGCCCGACGATGCGAGCCCCGCCGCGACAGCCGCGGTGAGGAACTCCCCCGAGATCCGCGGGTCGCGCGCGACAACCGCCGTCAGGCGCTTGCCTGCGGCCTTCCGAGCCTCCGCGATACGCCCCTGGCCCAGGACGACAGCAGTCGCCTGGGCCAGGGTGAGCGCGAGATCCGCGGTGAGGGGGCCGTTCGCCAGCCCCCGCACACCGTCCGTCCCGAACAGCGCCATCGGTGGATCAGCGCTTCGAGTACTGAGGAGCCTTGCGGGCCTTCTTGAGACCGGCCTTCTTGCGCTCCTTCACACGCGCATCGCGCGAGAGGAAGCCGGCCTTCTTCAGGGTCGGGCGGTTGTGCTCGGCGTCGATCTCGTTGAGCGCGCGAGCGATGCCGAGGCGCAGCGCACCGGCCTGGCCCGACGGGCCGCCACCGGAGATACGTGCGACGACGTCGTACGAGCCTGCAAGGTCGAGCACCGTGAACGGGTCGTTGATGAGCTGCTGGTGCAGCTTGTTCGGGAAGTAGTCCTCGAGGGTGCGGCCGTTCACCGTGAACGAGCCCGAACCGGGGACCAGGCGCACGCGGGCGATGGCCTGCTTGCGGCGGCCGACGGCAGCACCGGGAACTGAGAGGACCGGACGCGGGGTGGTCGCGGTGGCCTCGGATGCGGGGGTCTCGGTCGAGTAGTTCTCGGGGGTCTGGTCGAGGGAGTCAGCGATCTTCGCCATCAGATGTTTCCTTTACGTCTCTCGGCGGCGCTTACTGGGCGACCTGGTCGAAGGTGTACGGGGCGGGCTGCTGCGCGGCGTGCGGGTGCTCGGCACCGGCGTAGACCTTCAGCTTCGAGAGCTGCTGGCGGCCCAGCGAGTTCTTGGGGAGCATGCCGCGGACAGCCTTCTCGACCGCGCGGACGGGGTTCTTCTCGAGCAGCTCCTCGTAGGAGACGGCCTTGAGGCCACCCGGGTAGCCGGAGTGGCGGTACGCCATCTTCTTCTGGAGCTTCTGGCCGGTCAGGGCGACCTTCTCGGCGTTGACGATGATGACGAAGTCACCGGTGTCGACATGGTTGGCGAAGGTGGCCTTGTGCTTGCCGCGGAGGAGGGCCGCCGCGTGCGAGGCGAGCCGTCCGAGGACGACATCGGTCGCGTCGATGACCAGCCACTCGCGCTGGACTTCGCCAGCCTTGGGGGTGAAAGTGCGCGTCACGGTAGTGCTGCTTTCTGTGTTCGAACGGAGAGGTTCGTGAATCCCGCTCCGGGGTGCTTCCGCGATCGGGAAGATCAGGAAGACGCCGATGGAGGGCTCACGTTCGCGGTGCCGGCCAGCAACAGCCAGACACCAAAGGGAGAGTCTACGCGATGGACTTCTGAACCACAAAACCGATCGGCGCTAGAGCACGGGGTCGGCCGTCACCAGGATCGGCAGATGATCGCTTGATCCTTGCGGGAGGGTGGTCACCTCGACGATATGGAACCCCACCGACGTCGCGAAATCGTAGTGGCCCTTGAAGAACTTGTACCGCGTGTACGTGCGAGCGTCGGAGAGGTTCAGTTCGTAGCCGGCCTCTCGCACGATCTGACCGAGGTGCTCCTTGAAGACCGGGTAGTTGTAGTCCCCCACCATCAGGATCGGCAGGTTGTCACCCAGCGTCTCCATCTCGGCGAGTGCGGCGTGAATCTGCTTGCGGCGCAGTGAATTGCGGGCCGTCAGCGGTGCCGCATGGAAGCTCGCAACGATCAGGTCGCGGTTGTGGTCGATGTCGTGCAGGCGCACCGCGAGCAGTCGCTCCTCCGCCGGCTTGAGCACGCGGTCGTGGAGCGACTTCTTGAGGGCGAGCGAGCGCACCTCGCGCGCCGCGAAGAGGTTCTCACGGTAGTAGACGGCGAGGCCGAGCCGGTTGCGGCTGGTCGCCTCAGCGAGCCGCAGCCCGGAGATCTCGTGCGGGATGTCGCGCGTGTCGGCCTCTTGCAGGCAGAGCACGTCGGCCGCGTGCTGGTCGACCAGCGCCTCCAGCTCACCGACGGCGCGGTGCTTGCGCAGGTTGTAAGAGATGACCTTCATGTCCGGCCCAGCCTATGCCCGCAGCCGATGGATGCGCTGGGGGTTGCGCTGCGGCACGCGGTCAGTCCGCATCCATCGAGCGACGCGCCCGCGTCTGCTCCGCCCGGAGCGCGAGCTGCGCATCCGCCGGGTAGCCGACCTCGGTGAGCGTGAGTCCACGCGCGGCGAGCACCTTGATCTCGTTGGTCCGCGCCAGCGCATTGCGGATGTCGACCAGGTCGTCGGGGTCGAGCTTTCCGTCGCCGACCGCGACACACCCACCCACGAGCGCGCGGACCATGCTGTGGCAGAACGCGTCGGCCTTCACGTTCGCAATGACGACACCGTCGGCATCGCGGTGCCAGTCGAACTCGAGCAGGGTGCGAATCGTCGTCGCTCCCTCGCGCGGCTTGCAGTACGCCGCGAAATCGTGCAGGCCGCGCAATCCGCGCGCCGCGGCATCCATCGCCCCCACATCGAGCGATGCGTTCACACTCGTCGTGCGAGCGCGCTCGAGCGGGTCGTACCCGGTGAGCCGATCTGCGATGCGGTAACGATAGCGCCGCCAGACCGCCGAGAAGCGGGCGTCGAATCCCTCGGGCGCGGTGTCGACCGCGTGCACCGCGAGGTCGGGGTACTGCCCCAGCACACCGTTCAGGCGCGGCGCGAGGGCGCTCGGCACGGGATTGCGGGCTTTCGCGAGCCGCGCGAGCTGTCCCTCGTCGAGATCGAGGTGGGCGACCTGCCCTGACGCGTGCACACCGGCATCCGTGCGCCCGGCGACGACCAGCTGCGGATCACCGCCGAGCAGCCGTGCGACGGCCGCTTCGAGCGTGCCCTGGACCGTGCGCAGGCCGGGCTGGCGCGCCCATCCGCGAAAGCCCGTGCCGTCGTAGGCGAGGTCGATCCGGAGGCGCACCCTGTCAGCCTCATCCTCGGTCACAGCAGCGCGTCGATCTGCGCGCGCGTGGGTGGATTGGCGCCGGCGCGCGAGACGGTGATGCCCGCGGCGACCGCAGCTCTGCGCATCGCGCGCTCGAGTGCCGCCTCCTGCTCGAACAACTCGGCGTCGTCGAGGGCACTCGCGATGAGACTCGCCATGTAGGCATCTCCTGCACCGATCGTGTCGGTCACATGCACGGGCCACGCCGGCACGTTCACGAGGCCACCAGGGCCGTAGGCCATCGCGCCTTCGCCACCCTGCGTCATCACCACGATGCGGGGGCCGCGCCCCGCGAGATCCGGCAGCACCTCTTCGGGGATGCGCCCGGGGAACAGCCAGGCGGCATCCTCGTCACTGAGTTTGAGCAGATCTGCGGCCGCCGCAGCACGCCAGAAGCGGCGGAGGGCCACCTCTCGGTCGCCGACGAGGGCCGGGCGGATGTTCGGATCCACGGTCACGAGACGGCCCTCGTGCGCGGCTTGTTCGAGCGCGGTGAGCGCGACATCGCCGCCCGGGTCGAGGAACAACGCGATCGAGCCCGAGTGCACCGCGTCGGCATCGCACTCGGGGGCCTCGATCGCCCAGTCGAGGTCGAAATCGTACGCCGCGGAACCATCGGGCTGCAATCGCGCACGAGCCGTCGAGGTCGGCGCACCGGTCCACGACGCCGACACGATGCCGACGCCGGATGCCGCGACCTGCTCTGCGATGCGGATGCCGCGCTGGTCGGTGCCGATCCGCGTGTACAGCTGAGTGCGAAGCCCCTGACGCGCCAGGCCGACGGCGACGTTTGCCGGGCTCCCGCCGACGAACTCGGTCACGCCGCCCGGGCCGTCGACGATGTCGATCAGCGCCTCCCCGATCACGAGCACCTGCGTCTTCATGATGACTCCTTCGTCGTCCAGGTCACACATGCATGACGAGCGCGATCGAACGCTCGGTGGCGGCGAATCCCAATCCCTCATAGAGGGCGTTCGCACCGGTAGGACTCGCGGTGTCGACGTCGAGCACGGCCTTCTGCAAGCCCGCGGCACGGATCGCGTCGAGGGTGTTCGCGATCACCAGAGGGGCGAGTCCACGACGACGGTGCGACCGCACGACACCGATGAGGTCGATGTAGGAGTTGCTCGCGCCGAGCGTCTCCCAGTCGTCCTCGTTGACCGATGCGAGGCAGAACGCGACGATCCGCCCGCCGTCGAGCACCAGCCGTGAAAGGTCGGCTCGGAAGAACTCACCCCCGACAAACTGCATCCATCGCTGCGGTTCGGTCGGCCGGCTCCCCCAGTGATCGCGGAACGCGTCGTTGCGGGCTTCGAGCGCATCGAGATCGCGGTCGTGCGTGTACGCCACGACCTCGAGGCCGTCCGGCACCGTGGGGATGCCGGGGGCGTCGGCGAGATCGCGCACCATGCTGGTGAACCATCGCTCCACCTGGTACCCGGCCGCCTCGGCGAGGGCGCGCTGCCCGGCGTTGCGTTCTTCAGCGTAGATCTTCATCTCGCCCGAGACGCCACCGTCTTCGAGGTGCGCTGCGCCCTCGGCGAGTCGTTCCAGCCCCCGTGCGTGCTGCCACGCGAGGAGTCGTGCGCCGATGCCGCGCCGACGGTGCGCCGGGTGCACCGTTCCGCTGAGGTAGACAGTCAGCTCGCCGCCCTCGCGGCTCGGGTGCAGGAGCACCTCACCGTACGCGAGCAGGGTGCCGTCCGCGTCCTCGGCGAGCAGCATGTCTCGCGCCGGGTCCATCTCGGCAAGGTCGAACAGATCGGCGATGTCTTCGCGCGGCGTCGTCCACGTCGGGTGGTCGACGGGGTCGGCAGCGCCCATCAACGTGTGGATCGCGTCGATGTCGGCCGCGGTCGCGGGCCGCCAGGTGGCCACGTCCGGGTGCGAGGGCACCTGCGGCGCGGGAACGGATCCGAGACGGGCGGAGAGGGCGTCTTGAGTCACCACCTCACAGTACCGGCGTGGATCGGCCCACGCATCCGGATGGCCACATGCGAACAGGCCCGCATCCCCAGGGGATGCGGGCCTGTTCGCAGTGAGATCCTTACTCGGACTTCTCCTCGGCGGGGGCCTCAGCGGCCTCCTCCGTCGAAGCGTCCTCAGCCGGGGTCTCCTCGGCGGGAGCTTCTTCAGCAGGGGTCTCCTCGGCGGGAGCCTCTTCGACCGGAGCCTCCTCGGCGACCGGAGCGGCGGCCTTCTTGGCCGACTTCGCCTTCGGCTTCACCGGCTCGAGGACGAGCTCGATGACGGCCATGGGGGCGTTGTCGCCCTTGCGGTTGCCGACCTTCGTGATGCGGGTGTAGCCGCCCTCACGCTCGGCGACCAGCGGAGCGATCTCGGTGAACAGGACGTGCACGACTTCCTTGTCACCGATGACCGACAGCACCCGGCGACGGGCGTGCAGGTCGCCGCGCTTGGCGAAGGTGATGAGGCGCTCGGCGAGCGGACGAAGGCGCTTGGCCTTGGTCTCGGTCGTCGTGATCGACTTGTGGGTGAACAGCGCAGCGGCAAGGTTCGCCAGCAGCAGACGCTCGTGTGCGGGGCCGCCTCCGAGGCGGGGACCCTTCGTGGGCTTGGGCATTCTCAGTTACTCCAGGTGGGAAAGTCGATCAGCGGATCAGATGGACGACGACTCGTCTTCGTAGCCGCCGTAGAAGTGGGCGCCGTCGAAGCCGGGCACCGAATCCTTCAGCGACAGGCCGAGCGAGACGAGCTTGTCGCGAACCTCGTCGACCGACTTCTGACCGAAGTTGCGGATGTTCATCAGCTGCGTCTCGGACAGAGCGACCAGCTCGGAGACGGTGTTGATGCCCTCGCGCTTGAGGCAGTTGTACGAGCGGACCGACAGGTCGAGGTCCTCGATCGGCATCGACAGCTCGTTGGTGAGCACCTCGGCGACCGGCGCGGGGCCGATCTCGATGCCCTCGGCCTCGACGTTCAGCTCGCGAGCGAGACCGAACAGCTCGGTGAGGGTGCGGCCAGCCGATGCGACGGCGTCGCGCGGGTCCATGGATGCCTTCGACTCGACGTCGAGGACGAGCTTGTCGAAGTCGGTGCGCTCACCGGCACGGGTGGCGTCGACGCGGTAGCTGACCTTGGTGACCGGCGAGTAGATCGAGTCGACCGGGATCTGGCCGGCCTCGGCGTACTCGTTGCGGTTCTGGGTCGCCGACACGTAGCCACGGCCACGCTCGATGGTCAGTTCGAGTTCGAACTGCGCGCTGTCGTTGAGGGTCGCGATGACCAGCTCGGGGTTGTGCACCTCGACACCGGCGGGAGCCGAGATGTCGGCTGCGGTCACCTCACCGGCACCCGTCTTGCGCAGGTACGCCGTGATGGGCTCGTCGCGCTCGCTCGAGACGACCAGCTGCTTGATGTTCAGGATGATCTCGGTGACATCTTCCTTGACACCGGGGATCGTGCTGAACTCGTGCAGCACGCCGTCGATGCGGATGCTGGTGACGGCGGCGCCGGGGATCGAGGAGAGCAGGCTGCGGCGCAGCGCGTTGCCGATCGTGTAACCGAAGCCGGGCTCGAGCGGCTCGATGACGAAGCGGCTGCGGAACTCGCCGATCTTCTCCTCGGTCAGGGTGGGACGCTGTGCAATGAGCACTATGTGTTCCTTTCAATCACGTGCCCGCTATATGACACGTGCAGTTGGTGAGGTGTTGAGTTTTGCTCGTGGGATGCCGAAGCGCCCGCTCGTGCGGGGGCTCCGGCATCCGCGAAGGAAGTGATATCAGACGCGGCGGCGCTTCGGGGGGCGGCAGCCGTTGTGTGCCTGCGGGGTGACGTCCTGGATGGAGCCCACCTCGAGGCCGGCGGCCTGCAGCGAACGGATCGCGGTCTCGCGGCCCGAGCCGGGACCCTTCACGAAGACGTCGACCTTCTTGACGCCGTGCTCCTGCGCCTGGCGCGCAGCGGACTCGGCGGCCATGCCGGCGGCGTAGGGGGTCGACTTGCGCGAGCCCTTGAAGCCGACGCCACCCGAGGAGGCCCAGCTGATGACGGCGCCCGACGGGTCGGTGATCGAGACGATCGTGTTGTTGAACGTCGACTTGATGTGGGCCTGGCCCAGCGCGATGTTCTTCTTCTCCTTGCGGCGCGGCTTGCGCGCAGCGGTCTTGGCCTGTGCCATTTCGTTCTTCTCCTAAACCTGGGGCCGGCGCTTAGCGCGCCTTCTTCTTGCCGGCGACGGTGCGCTTCGGGCCCTTGCGGGTGCGCGCGTTGGTCTTGGTGCGCTGACCGCGCACCGGGAGGCCGCGGCGGTGGCGCAGGCCCTCGTAGGAACCGATCTCGACCTTGCGGCGGATGTCGGCGGCGACCTCTCGACGGAGGTCACCCTCCACCTTGTAGGTGCCCTCGATGTGGTCGCGGAGTGCGATGAGCTGGTCGTCGGTGAGGTCCTTGACGCGGATCGACTCGTCGATCTCGGTGGCCTTGAGGATCTCGACCGAACGGGTACGGCCGATGCCGTAGATGTACGTGAGTGCGATCACCACGCGCTTGTCGCGCGGGATGTCGACGCCGGCAAGACGTGCCATGCGGTTCTCCTAGGAGTGAGTGGAGGTGTGGAGCAGGATCGGTGCCCGGGCCTCCGCCCGAGGTGTCCCTGACCGGTGATCAGTTCTGATCCTGCCGTTGTGAGTATTCAGTTGTGTGCTGCGGGCCGCGTCGAGCGCGGCATCCGATCAGCCCTGGCGCTGCTTGTGACGCGGGTTCGACTTGCAGATGACCATGACGCGACCGTGACGACGGATGACCTTGCAGTGGTCGCAGATGGGCTTGACGGAGGGGTTGACCTTCATGATGTTCTTTCGCTGTCTTCGCCGGCATCCGGATTGCGATCCGGATGGGGCGTTACTTCTCGACCGGTCTAGCGGTAGCGGTAGACGATGCGACCGCGCGTCAGGTCGTAGGGCGAGAGCTCCACGACGACACGGTCTTCGGGGATGATGCGAATGTAGTTCTGCCGCATCTTTCCGGAAATCGTTGCGAGAACCTTGTGTCCGTTAGTGAGCTCAACGCGGAACATCGCGTTGGGCAGCGCCTCGGACACGACGCCCTCGATCTCGATGACACCGTCTTTCTTAGCCATAGCCTCGCTGACGCTTGTGCAGACCGGTCGGTCTGCGGTGAATGGGATGTGTGGTGACACGCCGAAACAGGCGCAACGCACCAAAGATCCAGTGTACGTGGTATCCGCCGACCCGGCAACTCGCCGTCGCCGCGGTGGCTGCCCGCCTGCCGCCGCGCCCCGAGAAACCAATGCTGCGCCCAGACACCACCGCACCGAGGGTTTGTCGCCGCGGAAGTGGTTTCTTGCGGACGGGGCATCGCCTCCTCCACAAGGGTGCCGGTGGGAGCGGGGTCCACAGATCGGGGTGCATGCCGGACGCGCGGTGAGGGCGTGGCGGATGCTGGGGCAATGACGCTTCTCGCACTCCCCACCCCGCTGGCGCTCGTGACTGCGGCTGACGCACGACTGGCTGGCATCGCCGTGTCGTCTTCGCGATTTCATCGTGTCCGCAGCGGCGTCTACGTGGACGCCGCCGCTTGGCGGGCGCTGGCACCGTGGCAGCGGTACGAAGTGCGGGTTGCGGCGTTCCTGCGGCGGCATCCGGATGCCGTGCTCTCGCACGAGTCCGCCGCCGTGGCACACGGGCTGCCCTGCTTCAGCGAGACCCGCGACATCCACGTGTTCGACCCGGACCGTACCGCATCGCGACGCTTCGGCGATGTGTGCGTGCACACCGCGGCGGACGGCCGCGACATCACCAACCTCGGCGGCATCCGTGCGACGTCGCTCTCCGACACCACCCTCGACCTGGTCCGCGCGTTGCCGCTCGGCTTCGGACTCGCGGTAGCGGATGCCGCCCTCCGCACCGGTGCCGACGCGAGCGATCTGATCGATCGTGCAGCCGAGCAGCTGACGGTACGCGGCCGCGCGCGTGTGGGCTGGGTCCTGCCGCGCGCAGACCGCCTCGCCGAGTCACCGGGTGAGAGCATCAGTCGCGCGGGCATGGAAGTGGGTGGTTTCGAGCGACCCGAGCTGCAGGTCGTCTTCACGTACGAGGGCTTCGTCGATCGAGTCGACTTCGAATTCCCGTCGGTGGGCGGCATCGGGGAATCGGACGGCTGGGGCAAGTACGACCTCTCCGATCCGGCTGCCGCGGAACGCCACCTCCGCAACGAGAAGCGCAGAGAGGATCGCCTGCGCCGGCATCACCCTCGCTTCGCGCGGTGGGACTACGGCGACTCGTGCCGAGTGACCCCGATGTGCCGCGCGTTGGTCTCGTCTGGCATCCCCCAGCGCTACCCGGGCTCGCCCGCACTCGCCGCGACACTCACGCGGAATCCGCGGGCCCGCACCTGAGAAACCACTTCTGCGCGAGAAACCACGGGGGCAGGGACGCCTCGCGACAACAGTGATTTCTCGCGTGGTCAGCGCGGGGGCGCGTCAGTCGAAGAGCGTCGCGAACTCGCCGACGGCGGGAATGGAGCTGTTGGCGATGACCTCGCCGTTGACAGCAAGCGTCGGCGTGCCGATGCCGGACGCGCCCGGCTGCACCGGGGTCTCTTTCGTCATCGCAGTGACGTAGTCGCCGTACTCGCGGTCGGTCACGCAGGCGTCGATGCCGGTGACCCCGGCATCCCCCGCGATCTCGAGCAGCTGCTCGTCGGTCAGTCCCGTCGTGCCTTCGGAGGGCTGGTCGGCGAACAGCGCCTGCATGAAGGGGTAAGCGGCATCGGCATCAGCTTCGGCGACGCAATACATCGCGTTCGCCGCACGCGTCGAATACTCGGTGTTCTGCGAGAAGCGGTCGAGGATCGAGATGGGGTGGATGTTGAGGGTGATCGTGCCGTCCTCGACAAGCGCGAGGATCTCTTCGCCGTACGCCTCCTCGAACTGTCCGCAGATCGGGCACATGAAGTCGAGGTAGGTGTCGAGGGTCTGCTCGCCGTCGCCGACCACGATCGCGCCGGTCTCCTGGACGATGCCGGCGCCCGTCGGCGGCGTGCCCGGATCGGTCGCATTGTTGTTCATCATGGCGACGACGACCACGAGCACCGCGATCACCGCCACGACCGCGACGCTCGTCCAGATCGCGAACCAGTTCGTCCTGCCCTGTGCCGCTGCCATCGGCCCGCCTCCTCAGTCGATCGCCACAGGCGTCACGCCGAACGGCGCAAGGTCTGCGGCTCCTCCGTCGGGTGCCGTCAGCACCCAGATGCCGTTCTCGTGCACGGCGACGCTGTGCTCCCAATGGCACCCGTCGCGTCCGTCCACGGTCGAGACCGTCCACTCGTCGTCCTCGACGAAGGTGGCTTCGGATCCCGCGGTGATCATCGGCTCGATCGCGAGGCACAGCCCGGGGCGCACGTCAGGTCCGAGGTCGGCGACGCGGTAGTTGAAGACCGTGGGACCCTCGTGCATCTTGCGACCGATGCCATGGCCGACATAATCGCGGAGGATGCCGTAGCCCTCGCCCGACGACTCGATGTGGGACTGGACGGCGTCGCCGACCTCTCCGACACGGGACGCCGATGCGAGTGCTGCGATGCCGGCCCACAACGAGCCCCTCGTCACCTCCGACAAGCGCTCGCGTGCAGCGACCACCTCGGGTCGCGTCGCGTCGGGAACGACGACGGTCATGGCGGAGTCGCCGTTCCACCCCTTGAACTGCGCGCCGCAGTCCACCGACACGATGTCGCCGGCCTCGAGCCGGAGCGACCCCGGGATGCCGTGGACGACCTGTTCGTTCACCGAGATGCACGTCGTGTGGCGGTAACCGCGCACGAGTTGGAAGTTGGACTCTGCCCCGCGCGAGACGATGACGTCGTGCGCGGCGGCATCCAGCTCACCGGTCGTCACTCCCGGGGCGATGATCGCCCGCACCGCGTCGAGCGCGGCCGCCGTGATGAGCCCCGGCTCCACCATCGCCCGAAGCTGGGCGGGCGTCTTGTAAATCGAGCGTCGGAAGACCACGTCAGGCCGAGATGCCGCGCGCTGCGAGGGCGGCGGTGATGCGCTCGGTGATCGCATCGAGCGAGCCGACGCCGTCGATCTCGTCGACGACGCCGCGTTCGCGGTACACGTCGAGGATCGGGGCCGTCTCGGACTCGTAGATCGACAGACGCTTGGCGATCGCCTCTTCGGTGTCATCGGCGCGACCCTGCTCGGTCGCGCGCAGCGCCAGACGCTGGATCGACTCGTCGCGGGGCACCGACAGCTCGATGACCCCCGTGAGCGCTTCGCCGCGGGATGCGAGGAACGCGTCGAGGTCTCCGACCTGGCCGAGGTTGCGGGGGTAGCCGTCGAGGAGGAAGCCGCCGGCGGCGTCATCCTGCTCCAGGCGGTCGCGCACGATCGCGCTCGTCAGCTCGTCGGGAACCAGGTCGCCGGCGTCGATGATCGCCTTGACCTTGAGCCCGAGCTCGGTCCCGTCCTTCACGTTCGCGCGGAACACATCGCCGGTGGAGACGACCGGGATGCCGAGTGCCTCGGCGATGCGCACGCCCTGCGTGCCCTTGCCCGAGCCTTGCGGGCCGACGATGAGAAGACGGGGAGCGGTCATCAGCGGAGGAGCCCTTCGTAGTGTCGCTGCTGGAGCTGGGCGTCGATCTGCTTCACGGTCTCGAGCCCGACGCCGACGATGATGAGGATCGACGCGCCACCGAACGGGAAGTTCTGGTTGGCGCCGACCGTCGCCAGCGCGATGAGGGGCAGCAGTGCAATGAGACCGAGGTAGATCGAGCCCGGCAGCGTGATGCGGGTGAGCACGTAGTCGAGGTACTCGGCGGTGGGACGACCGGCGCGGATGCCGGGGATGAAGCCGCCGTACTTCTTCATGTTGTCGGCGACCTCGACCGGGTTGAACGTGATCGCGACGTAGAAGTAGGTGAACCCGATGATCAGCAGGAAGTACACCAGCATGTACAGCGGGTGGTCACCGGTGGTGAAGTTCGCCTGGATCCAGGCGACCCAGCCGGGCACGTTGCCGTCGGCGTCGGGCGTCTGGTTGAACTGGGCGATGAGGGCGGGGATGTACAGCAGCGACGATGCGAAGATGACGGGCACGACGCCGGCCATGTTCACCTTGATGGGGATGTACGTGTTCGTGCCGCCGAGCGTGCGCCTGCCGACCATGCGCTTGGCGTACTGCACGGGCACGCGGCGCTGCGACTGCTCGACGAACACGACGAGGGCGACGACCGCGATGCCGATCGCGAGCACGAGGAGGAAGACCTCGAAGCCGTTGGTCTGCTGGATCGCCCACAGCGCCGACGGGAAGGTCGCCGCGATCGAGGTGAAGATGAGCAGCGACATGCCGTTGCCGACACCGCGCTCGGTGACCAGCTCGGCGAACCACATGATGAGGCCGGTACCGGCGGTCATCGTGATGATCATGAGCAGCTGGGCCCACCAGGCGTCGTTCGTCAGCACCGACTCGCACTCGGGGATGCCGGTGATGCCGAACAGCTGGCCGGAGCGGGCGACCGTCACGAGCGTCGTCGACTGCAGCAGCGCGAGCGCGATCGTCAGGTAACGGGTGTACTGGGTGAGCTTGGCCTGGCCGGCCTGCCCCTCCTTGTACAGCGACTCGAAGTGCGGGATGACCACGCGCAGCAGCTGCACGATGATCGTCGCGGTGATGTAGGGCATGACGCCCAGCGCGAAGATGGAGAGCTGGAGGAGCGCGCCGCCCGAGAACAGGTTCACCAGCGAAAGCAGGCCCTCGGCACTGCCCGACTGGTCGAGACACGACGTCACGTTCGGGAAGTTCACGAACGGTGCAGGGATGTGCGCGCCGAAGCGATACAGGACGATGATCGCCAGGGTGAAGCCGATCTTCCGCCGGAGATCCGGTGTGCGGAAGACCCGCGCGATAGCGCTGAACAAGACTGTTTCCTCCAGAGGGATGGCCGACGCCTCGGGAGACGCCGCCTCCCAGCGTACGGCAACAGGGGCCGGAGGCTCGCCTCCGGCCCCTGCCGTGGAATTACTTGATGCTGCCGCCAGCCGCGACGATCTTCTGCTCGGCGGAACCCGAGACCTTGTCGACCGAAACGGTGAGTGCGACCGAGATGTCGCCGGTGCCGAGCACCTTGACCTTCTCGTTCTTGCGGACGGCACCCTTGGCGACCAGGTCGGCCACGGTGACGTCTCCACCCTTGGGGTACAGCTCAGCCAGCTTGTCGAGGTTGACCACCTGGTACTCGACGCGGAACGGGTTCTTGAACCCGCGCAGCTTCGGCGTACGCATGTGGAGCGGCATCTGGCCACCCTCGAAGCCCTGGCGGACCTGGTAACGGGCCTTCGTGCCCTTGGTACCACGGCCCGCGGTCTTGCCCTTCGAGCCCTCACCACGACCGACACGGGTCTTGGCGGTGTGCGCGCCGGGAACCGGACGCAGGTGGTGCACCTTCAGCACGCCTGGACGCGTGGTCTCGGCATCCTTCTTCGGAGCAGCCTTCTCGGTGGCCTTCTTCTTCTCAGCCATCAGTCGATCTCCTCAACCTTCACGAGGTGCGCGACGGTCTTGACATACCCGCGCGTCTGCGAGTCGTCGGGACGGACGACCGAGTCGCCGATCCGCTTGAGACCGAGCGAACGCAGCGTGTCACGCTGGTTCTGCTTCTCGCTCACCTTGGACTTGACCTGGGTCACCTTCAGACGGGCGGCCATCAGGCACCTACCTTCTGCGCCTTGGCAGCCTCGGCCTCGGCACGGATCAGACGGGCCGGCGCGACCTGGTCGAAGTCCAGGCCACGGCGCGCGGCGACCGCACGGGGCTCCTCGAGCTGCTTCAGCGCCTCCACGGTCGCGTGCACGATGTTGATCGTGTTCGACGAACCCAGCGACTTCGACAGCACGTCGTGGATGCCGGCGCACTCGAGCACGGCGCGGACCGGACCACCGGCGATGACACCGGTACCGGCAGCGGCCGGACGCAGCAGCACGACACCAGCGGCGGCCTCACCCTGCACGGGGTGCGGGATGGTGGAACCGGCGCGCGGCACACGGAAGAAGCTGCGCTTGGCCTCTTCGACACCCTTCGAGATGGCGAGGGGCACTTCGCGGGCCTTGCCGTAGCCGACACCCACGAGGCCGTTGCCGTCACCGACGACGACGAGCGCCGTGAAGCTGAAGCGGCGGCCACCCTTGACGACCTTCGAGACGCGGTTGATGGTGACGACGCGCTCGAGGAACTGGCTCTCGTTGCGGTCGCGGCCACCGCGGTCACCGCGGTTGTCCCGGCGCTCACGGCCACCACGACGGGGCTCACGAGCCTCGCGCTCGGTGCCCGCGGCGTTCTGGCCGGCGGCATCCTGGGCGGGAGCGGTGTCCGCTGCCTGCTCGGTCACTTCGTTCTCCTTGTTCTCGGTCACAGGTTCAGACCTCCCTCGCGAGCGCCGTCGGCGATCGCAGCGACTCGACCCGCGTAGCGGTTGCCACCGCGGTCGAACACGACGTCCGAGACGCCGGCGGCCTTGGCACGCTCGGCGACGAGCTCGCCGACCTTGCGGGCCTTGGCGGTCTTGTCACCCTCGAAGCCGCGCAGGCCTTCCTCGAGCGTCGACGCGGAAGCGACCGTGTGGCCCTTGCTGTCGTCGACCAGCTGCACGAAGACGTGGCGGGCGGACCGGGTCACGACGAGGCGCGGGCGCACCTCGGTGCCCACGATCTTCTTGCGAAGACGGGCGTGACGACGCGCGCGGGCGTCGGACTTCGACTTCACAGCCATGATTACTTACCAGCCTTTCCGGCCTTGCGGCGGACGACCTCGCCCGCGTAACGCACACCCTTGCCCTTGTACGGCTCGGGCTTGCGGATCTTGCGGATGTTGGCGGCGGCCTCACCGACGGCCTGCTTGTCGATGCCCGAGACCGTGAGCTTGTTGTTGCCCTCGACGGTCAGCGTGATGCCGGCCGGCGCCTCGACCAGGACCGGGTGCGAGAAGCCGAGGGCGAACTCGACCGAGGTGCCCTTCTGCTGCACACGGTAGCCGGTGCCGACGACTTCGAGGCCCTTGGTGTAGCCCTGGGTGACGCCGATGATGTTGTTGTTGATGAGGGTACGGGTCAGTCCGTGCAGCGAGCGCGACTCACGCTCGTCGTCGGGACGGGAGACCACGACCTGGTTCTCCTCGACCTTGGCCTCGATGGGCTTGGCGACGGTGAGCGTGAGCTCGCCCTTCGGGCCCTTGACGGTGACGTCCTGGCCGGCGACCGAAACGGTCACGCCGGCGGGGATGTCGATGGGAAGACGTCCGATACGCGACATGTCAGATCACCACACGTAGGCGAGGACTTCCCCACCCACGCCCTTCTGGTCGGCCTGGCGGTCGGTGAGCAGACCGGAGGAGGTGGACAGGATCGCGACGCCGAGGCCACCGAGGACGGTGGGCAGCTCGTTGGACTTCGCGTAGACGCGGAGGCCGGGCTTCGAGACGCGCTTGATGCCGGCGATCGACCGCTCGCGGTTCGGGCCGTACTTCAGCGTCAGGGTGAGGGTCTGGCCGACACGTGCGTCGGAGACCTCCCAACCTGCGATGTAGCCCTCCTGCTGGAGGATCTCGGCGATGTTGGTCTTGAGCTTGGAGCTCGGCAGCGACACGGAGTCGTGGTGCGCCGAGTTCGCGTTGCGCAGACGGGTCAGCATGTCAGCGACCGGGTCTGTCATTGTCATTTCGTGTGATTCCTTTGTTCAGCGGTTTCGGATGCCGTTACACGACATCCGACCTTCGTGAGGTGACGCCGGTTCAGGCGTCGACTGCCTTGAACGGGAAGCCGAGCTGGCGCAGCAGCGACCGACCCTCTTCGTCGTTCTTGGCGGTGGTGACGATCGTGATGTCGAAACCGCGGACGCGATCGATCTTGTCCTGGTTGATCTCGTGGAAGACCGACTGCTCCTGCAGACCGAACGTGTAGTTGCCGTGGCCGTCGAACTGCTTGGGCGACAGACCGCGGAAGTCGCGGATGCGGGGCAGCGCGAGGTTCACGAGCCGGTCCAGGAACTCCCACGCGCGGTCACCGCGGAGGGTGACGTGTGCGCCGATGGCCTGGCCCTCGCGCAGCTTGAACTGCGCGATCGACTTGCGAGCCTTGGTGACGAGCGGCTTCTGACCGGTGATCGCGGTCAGGTCGGCGATGGCGCCGTCGATGACCTTGCTGTCACGCGCGGCCTCACCGACACCGGTGTTGACGACGACCTTGACGATCCCGGGGATCTGCATGACGTTCTCGTAGCCGAACTCGTCCTGCAGCGCCTTCTTGATCTCGCCCTGGTACTTCTGCTTCAGGCGGGGCTGGATCTTGCCAGCCGCCGCGGCAGTGGTGGTGCTCATGTTCAGAGGTCCTTGCCGCTCTTCTTCGCGTAGCGCACGCGGACGGTGCGCTTCACGCCGTCCTTCGTCTTCTCCTCGACCTTGTGACCGACGCGGGTCGGCTTCTTGGTCTCGGGGTCGACGAGGGCGACGTTGGAGATGTGGATCGGGGCTTCCATCGTCTCGATGCCGCCCGTCTTGGTGCCGCGCTGGGACTGGCCCACGCGGTTGTGCTTGGTGACGTAGTTCACGCCCTCGACGATGACGCGGTTCTGCTCGACAAGGATCTCGAGGACCTTGCCCTGCTTGCCGCGGTCGCCGCCGCGCTCGGGCTTGGCGCCCGAGATGACCTGAACCAGGTCGCCCTTCTTGATCTTCGCCATGATCAGATGACCTCCGGGGCGAGCGAGACGATCTTCATGAACTTCTTGTCACGAAGTTCACGACCGACCGGGCCGAAGATGCGGGTGCCGCGGGGCTCCCCGTCGTTCTTCAGGATGACGGCGGCGTTCTCGTCGAACTTGATGTACGAACCGTCGGGACGACGGGTCTGCTTCACGGTGCGGACGACGACGGCCTTGACCACGTCGCCCTTCTTGACGTTGCCGCCCGGGATCGCGTCCTTGACGGTCGCCACGATGATGTCGCCCAGTCCGGCGTACCGGCGGTTGGAGCCGCCCAGCACACGGATCGTGAGCAGCTCCTTGGCGCCGGTGTTGTCGGCGACCTTGAGGCGGGACTCAGTCTGAATCACTTCTTACTCCTTGGGTTCCAAGTGAGCCTCGACGGCTTACTTGGCCTTCTCGAGGATCTCGACCAGACGCCAGCGCTTGGTGGCGCTGAGCGGACGGGTCTCGTTGATGAGGACGAGGTCGCCGATGCCGGCGGTGTTCGCCTCGTCGTGCGCCTTGACCTTCGAGGTGCGGCGGATGACCTTGCCGTAGAGCGGGTGCTTCACGCGGTCCTCGACCTCGACGACGATGGTCTTGTCCATCTTGTCGCTGACGACGTAGCCACGGCGGGCCTTGCGGTAACCGCGGGCCTCCGGGTCACGCACGTCGTGCTCGGCGTGCTCGTGGCCGGCCTCGACGGTCGGCTCGACGACCTTCTCGGCCGCCTTCTTCTTGGTCTCAGCCATCACTCGGCCTCTTCCTTCGCGGCCTCGTCGGCGGCATCCGCCTTCTTGGCCTTCGTCTTCTTCGCCTTCGTCGCGGTCTCGACGGGCGCGGGCGTGGCACGGATGCCCAGCTCGCGCTCGCGGATCACGGTGTAGAGCCGCGCGATGTCGCGCTTGACCGCACGGATGCGGCCGTGGCTCTCGAGCTGGCCGGTGGCCGACTGGAAGCGCAGGTTGAACAGCTCTTCCTTGGCCTTGCGCAGCTCCTCGACGAGGCGCTGGTCCTCGAACGTGTCCAGCTCGCTCGTGGCGAGCGTCTTGGTTCCGACGGCCATTACGCGTCGCCCTCCTCGCGCTTGATGATGCGTGCCTTCAGGGGCAGCTTGTGGATTGCACGGGTCAGTGCTTCACGAGCGAGCTGCTCGTTGACACCGGCGACCTCGAAAAGGACGCGACCCGGCTTGACGTTGGCGACCCACCACTCGGGCGAACCCTTACCGGAACCCATGCGGGTTTCGGCCGGCTTCTTCGTGAGCGGACGGTCGGGGTAGATGTTGATCCACACCTTTCCACCACGCTTGATGTGACGGGTCATCGCGATACGAGCGGACTCGATCTGACGGTTGGTCACGTAAGCGGGGGTCAGGGCCTGGATGCCGAACTCACCGAACGACACCTTGGTGCCACCGGTGGCCTGGCCATCGCGCTTCGGGTGGTGCTGCTTGCGGTACTTGACCTTGCGGGGAATAAGCATCAGGCAGACGCTCCTTCTGCGACGGGGGCCTCGTTGCGGGGGCCGCGACGACGGTCACCGCGGTCGTCACGACCGCGCGACTTGGGGGCGTTGGCCTGCTCGCGAGCGAGCTCCTTGTTGGTCAGGTCGCCCTTGTAAATCCAGACCTTCACGCCGATGCGGCCGAAGGTGGTCTTGGCCTCGTAGAAGCCGTAGTCGATGTTCGCGCGCAGCGTGTGCAGGGGCACACGACCCTCGCGGTAGAACTCCGAGCGGCTCATCTCGGCGCCGCCGAGACGGCCGGAGACCTGGATGCGGATGCCCTTGGCACCGGCGCGCTGCGCACCCTGCAGACCCTTGCGCATCGCGCGGCGGAAGGCCACACGTGCGGAGAGCTGCTCGGCGATGCCCTGCGCGACGAGCTGGGCGTCGGCCTCGGGGTTCTTGACCTCGAGGATGTTCAGCTGGATCTGCTTGCCGGTGAGCTTCTCGAGGTCGGCGCGGATGCGCTCGGCCTCGGCGCCACGACGACCGATCACGATGCCCGGACGGGCGGTGTGGATGTCGACGCGGACGCGGTCACGGGTGCGCTCGATCTCGATGCCGGACACGCCGGCACGGTCGAGCTGCGTCTGCAGCAGCTGGCGGATCTTGACGTCCTCGGCCACGTAGTCGGCGTAACGCTGCCCGGGCTTGGTGGAGTCCGAGAACCAACGCGACACGTGGTCCGTGGTGATGCCGAGGCGGAAGCCGTAGGGGTTGACCTTCTGTCCCATTACTTGCTCGCCTTCTTGGTCGTGGTGTCGGCCGAGGCGTCGGCGACCGCGGGGGTAGCCAGCTCGACCGTGATGTGGCTCGTGCGCTTCTTGATCTGGAAGGCACGACCCTGGGCGCGGGGCTGGAAACGCTTGAGCGTCGTGCCCTCGTCCACGTACGCGTTGCGCACGTACAGGTCCTGCTCGTCCAGGAACTCGCCGTCCTTGTCTGCCTTCACGCGGGCGTTGGCGACCGCGGATGCGACGAGCTTGTAGATCGGCTCGCTGGCACCCTGGGGCGCGAACTTCAGGATGGCGAGAGCCTCCTGAGCCTGCTTGCCCTTGATGAGCGCGACGACACGACGAGCCTTCTGAGGGGTCACGCGGATGTGCTTCACGCGTGCGATGGATTCCACCATGTCTCTCCTCCTCTGTCCTCTCTGGAACGCCCCCGCGTCAGCGGCGGCGACCCTTCTTGTCGTCCTTCTCGTGGCCGCGGAAGGTGCGGGTGGGCGCGAACTCGCCCAGCTTGTGGCCGACCATGGTCTCGGACACGAACACGGGGATGTGCTTGCGTCCGTCGTGCACGGCGATCGTGTGACCCAGCATGGCCGGGATGATCATCGAGCGGCGCGACCAGGTCTTGATGACGTTCTTGGTACCGGCTTCGTTCTGCGAGACGACCTTGGCAAGCAGGTGCTCGTCGACGAAGGGGCCCTTCTTCAGGCTGCGAGGCATCTTCCTCTACTCCTACTTCCGCTTCTTGCCGACGGTGCGACGGCGAACGATGTACTTGTCGCTTTCCTTGTTGGGGTGGCGGGTACGACCCTCAGCCTGGCCCCAAGGAGTGACAGGGTGACGACCACCGGAGGTCTTGCCCTCACCACCACCGTGCGGGTGGTCGACGGGGTTCATCGCGACACCGCGGACGGTCGGGCGGACGCCCTTCCAACGCTTGCGGCCGGCCTTGCCCCAGTTGATGTTCGACTGCTCGGCGTTGCCGACCTCGCCGATCGTCGCGCGGCAGCGCGCGTCGACGTTGCGGATTTCGCCCGAGGGCAGACGCAGCTGGGCGTAGGGACCGTCCTTCGCGACCAGACGCACGCTGACGCCGGCCGAGCGGGCCATCTTCGCGCCGCCACCGGGGCGGAGCTCGATGGCGTGGATGACGGTACCGGTGGGGATGTTGCGCAGCGGCAGGTTGTTGCCGGGCTTGATGTCGGCGCCGGCACCCGACTCGACGATGTCGCCCTGCTTCAGCTTGTTCGGCGCCAGGATGTAGCGCTTGGTGCCGTCCACGTAGTGCAGCAGCGCGATGCGCGCGGTGCGGTTGGGGTCGTACTCGATGTGAGCGACCTTGGCGTTGATGCCGTCCTTGTCGTTGCGACGGAAGTCGATCACGCGGTACTGGCGCTTGTGGCCACCACCGATGTGACGGGTCGTGATACGGCCCTGGTTGTTGCGACCACCGGTCTTCGACAGCGGGCGGAGGAGCGACTTCTCGGGCGTCGATCGGGTGATCTCGGCGAAGTCGGCCACCGACGAACCGCGGCGACCCGGGGTCGTGGGCTTGTACTTGCGAATAGCCATGTTTGCTTGTCCTCTATCCCAGCTGTCAGCCGACGGCCGTGAAGATGTCGATGGTGCCCGACTTCAGCGTGACGATGGCGCGCTTGGTGTCCTTGCGCTTGCCGATGCCGAAACGGGTGCGGCGGGCCTTGCCCGGGCGGTTGAGCGTGTTGACCGCTGCGACCTTGACGTCGAAGATCTTCTCGATGGCGAGCTTGATCTCGGTCTTCGAAGCGCGGGGGTCCACCAGGAAGGTGTACTTGCCCTCGTCGATGAGCCCGTAGCTCTTCTCGGAGACGACCGGCTTCAGGATGATGTCGCGCGGGTCCTTGTTGACGGCGGTCATGCCGAGACCTCCTCAGTGGCGCCGGCCTTGTGCGCGACGAACGCGTCGTAGGCGGCCTTGGTGAAGACGATGTCGTCGGAGACGAGCACGTCGTAGGCGTTGAGCTGGTCGAAGGTCAGCACGTGGACGTACGCGAGGTTGCGGACGCTCTTGACGCTGAGCTCGTCGTCACGGGTGATGACCACCAGGACGTTCTTCGTGGGGGCCAGCGACGACAGCACCGCAGCGGCGGCCTTGGTCGAGGGCGCGCCCTCGATGCCGAAGCTGTCGACGATGTGCAGGCGGCCACCGCGAGCGCGGTCGCTGAGGGCGCCCAGGAGGGCGGCCGCGACCATCTTCTTGGGGGTGCGCTGCGAGTAGTTGCGCGGCTTCGGGCCGTGCACGATGCCACCACCGGTCATGTGCGGCGCGCGGATCGAACCCTGACGGGCGTTACCCGTGCCCTTCTGCTTGAAGGGCTTGCGGCCGGCGCCCGAGACCTCACCGCGACGCTTGGTCGAGTGGGTGCCCTGGCGAGCCGCCGCGAGCTGCGCGACGACGACCTGGTGGATGAGGGGGATGTTCGTCTTGACGTCGAAGATCGCGGCGGGCAGCTCCACGGAGCCGGCCTTCTTGCCGTCGGCCTTCAGGACGTCGAGCGCGAGAGTCGAGTCAGCCATGATCAGGCACCCTTCACTGCGTTGCGGACGTAAACGAGGCGGCCGCGCGCACCGGGGACGGCGCCCTTGACGAGCAGCAGACCCTTCTCGGCGTCGACGGCGTGCACCGTGAGGTTGAGGACGGTCACGCGCTCGCCACCCATACGGCCGGCCATGCGCATGCCCTTGAAGACGCGGCTCGGGGTCGACGATGCACCGATCGAACCGGGCTTGCGGTGGTTGCGGTGTGCACCGTGCGATGCCGAGACGCCCTTGAAGTTGTGGCGCTTCATGACACCCGCGGTGCCCTTGCCCTTGCTGGTGCCGACGACGTCGACCAGCTGGCCGGCCTCGAACGTGCCGTCGACCGTGAGCTCCTGACCGAGTGAGTAGTCAGCAGCGTCGGCCGTGCGCACCTCGGTGAGGTGGCGACGGGGGGTGACACCGGCGGCCTCGAAGTGGGCCGTGAGGGGCTTGTTCACCTTGCGGGGGTCGATCTGACCGGCCGCGATCTGGACGGCGTTGTAGCCGTCCTTCTCGGGGGTGCGGACCTGGGTGACCACGTTGGGTGCAACCTCGATGACGGTGACGGGAACGAGCTTGCCGTTCTCGTCCCACACCTGGGTCATGCCCAGCTTGGTGCCGAGCAGGCCCTTGGAAACCTTTTCGTTGATGTGTGCCATGGTCGTCGTCCTCAGAGCTTGATCTCGATGTTGACGTCGGCCGGCAGGTCAAGGCGCATCAGCGAGTCGACGGCCTTGGGCGTCGGGTCGACGATGTCGATCAGACGCTTGTGGGTGCGCATCTCGAAGTGCTCGCGGCTGTCCTTGTACTTGTGGGGCGACCGGATGACGCACACGACGTTCTTCTCGGTCGGAAGGGGCACGGGGCCCACGACCGTCGCACCGGCACGGGTGACCGTGTCGACGATCTTGCGCGCTGAAGAGTCGATGACCTCGTGGTCATACGACTTCAGGCGAATGCGGATCTTCTGTCCCGCCATTGCTCACTCTCTTTCTGCGTCTTACCTCACGGGCATTGGACGCGCATGGCACAGGATTCTGTGCCGGGCACTTGCGCACCGCTGTTCTGATGTCAGTCCGACCGTCCGCACGCGTGCGGAACCTGTTTCCAGGTGTGGTGTCGGATTCGCTGTTCTGCTGCCCGCGGCCTAGGCTCTGGGCTTTCGCCGGCCTATGCACTGCCCTGGCAGTGATCCCGCGCATGCGCGCAGGAATGTGGAACCTGACTAGTCTACGTGGCGCCCGGGCGTGTCGCAAACCCGGGCGTGTCCCGCACAGCACTCCCCCAGCGTCGCCCGGCCCGCATCGCGAGCTTGCCGGTTCGTGCGCGAGCTTGCCGGTTCGTGCGCGAGCTTGCCGGTTCGTGCGCGAGCTTGCCGGCAAGCTCGGCGCGCGGGCGCTTCAGGGCCGGATGCCGCGCGCTCGCAGGGCGGCTGCGTAGGCGTCGAGTGTCAGCACATCGTTCCAGCCGTACTGGTACGGGGTCCACTGGAGGACGCGCGCGACGGCATCCCGCCGCGCCGCCTGCTCTGCGAGCACATCGGCGGCCGTCCTGCCGCGCAGCATGGCCGGATCGGTCAGCTTGACGTCACCGTCGAACTCGAACCAGATCCGCCGCGAACTGAACGCGAGATCGAGCAGCGCGTAGCGGCCCGCCCCCAACTCCACCCGGAACTGCGGCTCGGCACCGTCGATGCCGACCTGCCACGTGCGCAGGCGCAGGAGGCTTTCACCCGGGGATGCCGCGCGCCCGTCGGCGAAGTCGAGCACTATGCGCGCCTGCCGGATGCCACGGGCTCCGGAACCGGCGACGATGCGCCGATGGATCCCGTCGCGGAGCGCGGCATCCAGGGCTCGGTCGTAGGTGTTGGTCTGGTCGTCCCACGCAGCACGGTGGAACGCGGCATCCAAGGCGATGACAGCCGCCTCGATCGATTCGAGCCGAATCACGTCATACAGCGTGCGCTCGATACTCGTGACTCGCATGCCGTCGATGACGGACACGTCGAACTCCGGAAGTGCGCAATGGTGCCGGCGTGCTTGGGAAGACCCGTGCCGCGGATTCGCTCCCGGAACGATCAGGTCGACGCGATCATCCCGCCCGCCGAACACTGGCAGTCCGTGGATGGCCAGCGCCGTTCGCATCGCGAATGCGCCATTCGAACGATCGACGCGGCGCCACACGTCTGATGCGACGATGCGCAGCCGATCGTCGCGAAAGATGTCATCCCACTGAGCGGTCCGCACGAACGCCCCGCGCCCGACCTTCGTGAGGTCGCGCCGATCGAGCGCCGCGAACGCATGGAGGTTCTTCTGGAGAACGAGTCGCGGGTCGGTGTGCAGCGGGGTCATCCCAACACAGTCGCGCACACCCACGTGCCCCCTCGCTACACGTCCTCGAACTGTGAACAACCCGCAGCCTCGCACGATTGTGCAGACGCCGCCGACCTTGCCGGTTCGCTCACGACCTGGCCGGTTCGCTGACGACCTTGCCGGCAAGCTCGCGAAAGACGGGACAAACTCGCGGGCAAAGGGGCAAGCTCGCGAAGGAAGCGGCAAGCTCGCGAAGGAAGCGGCAAGCTCGCGAAGGAAGCGGCAAGCTCGCGAAGGAAGGGGAAGGGGGTGGATGCCGTGGCATCCACCCCCTTCCGGACGGGTTCGGACTACTCGTTGCCGATCTTGCTGTCGATGTTGTCGCGCACGCCGTCGATCTGCTCGTCGACCGAGTCCGGCGCGATCTTCTTCACGAAGTCGGCGGCTGCGTCGAGCACGTTGTCGCTGACGTCTTCGGCCTGGTCGGACTTCAGGGTCTCCTCGATCTTGTCCTTGTTCTGGTCGAGGAATGCCTTGCCCTGGTTGACGATGTCGTCGATACCCATGTGATGTTCCCTTCACGGATGCGGCGGTGCGCCGTGCCGAACAGTCTTGCCGTCTGACCGGGGGTTGGCAAGGGTCTGCCGTCAGGCTCGGGCGGCCGCCAGCGCCTCGTGCCGCGCGATCACCTGCTGATCGCGCTGGGCGACGGCAGCCCGCAGCGCGAGCACCAGGAGCACACCGATCGTGGCGCCGATCGAGTTGGCGACGACGTCGGAGACGGTCGCGTAACGCTCGGCGAGCAAGCGGGCCTGGGCGAGTTCGACGATCGCCGACAGCATGGGCCCGGCGGCGAGCGCGAGCACCCACCATCGGATCGGCACGGCCAGGCCGAAGAAGACCCCCACCGGGAAGAACAGCAGTACGTTGGCGGAGAATTCGATGAGGGCGTAGTCGACGAACTGCGGAACGCCGCGCTCGTGGAGTTCCGCGATGACTCGCTGGAGCATCGCCGCGATCGGACGGTCGACCGGGCTCGGCCAGAACACGATGAACGCGAGCACGACCCCGTAGCCGACCCCGAGCGCTGTCGCGACGGCATGGCGAGCACCGCTGGTGCGCGGCAGCGAATCGCGAGACATCGTTCCGATGATACGCACGCTGCCCACAGAGGCACCGGCGCGCGCGACACGACCCCCGACGGGCGCTCCACACCCCACGACGGACCCCGCGGGCCCTACCGTTGACTCATGCCTCCCGAGATGCTCTCGCCCACCAGCGGCGTCGCCTCCGCCCCCGCGGTTGAGCGCAGACTGACATCGCGGGTGGGGCGCTTGTTCGACATCGGCTGGATGGTCGTGACGGCCGCCGCGATCATCGTCGGCTTCATGGTCGGAGGCTTTCCGTACAGCTGGCTGTGGGCGCTCGTGCTCCTGATCGCGGTCATCGGGTCCTGCGCGCTCATGGTGACCGTCTCGCGCGTCGACACCCTGCTGACGATGGGGATCGCACCGGCGCTGCTGGTCGTCGCGGCCGACACCCTGCCCCCCGTCGCCGCCCTCACCCTGTGGGCCGCGGGCTTCCTCGTCGGCGCGATCGTGCGAACCCGCGGTCTTCGTCACACCTTTGAGTTCGCCGGCTATCTGATCGTGGCCGGAATCGTCGCGCTCGCGGTGTGGATCCCGCTCGACGCCGCCGGCGTCCACATCGCCCTCGCGGCGCCGGCGACGGTGGTTGCCTTCATCGCGACGCGTATCGCAACCTCGATGCTGCGTCTTGCCGTCGCCACCCGGATGACGCCACGTGCGATCTTCGGTTCGGTGCTGTGGGGGCGCGTGGCCGTCGTCAGCGTCGTGGTCGCGGGCGCGCTGTATCTCGGGTTGTCGATCGCGCGCTTCGTCAACACGACCAACCCGCAGTCCGAGAACGACCCCGGCGGCGTCGCTGCGTTTGCCGTGCTGGGCGTCGTCACCTTCGGCATCGGGATGCTGCTCGAACTGCGCACCGCGACGACACGCCTGACCGGCATGCTCGATGCCGCACTCGCCCTTCCGTGGTCGCCGTCTTCGAGCGTCGAGGAGCACGCGCGCCACTTCGCGCAGCGAACCCTCCCCCGCGAGAGCATCGAGGTGCGCGGTGACGGCGAGGTCGCCGAGAACGAGATCGCCGCGAAACTGCCGGAGGGCAACCTCGTCGCTCGGCGCGGGTCGACGCAGGGACCGTTCGTCGTCAAAGACCGTCGTGTGCTCGAAGCCATCGCGCACATCGCCGAGACGATGGCGAACACCCGCACCGAGCAGGCGCGACTCGCGCGCGAAGCCTTCACCGACGACCTCACCGGGTTGCCGAATTACCGGGCATTCCGGATCGCGCTCGACGAACTCCCCTCCACGCACCCCGGCACCCGCTTCGCCGTCGTGTACCTCGATGTCGACAACTTCAAGGATGTGAATGACGCCCACGGTCACGAGGTCGGCAACGCCGTGCTGCAACTCGTCGCGACACGACTGCGTGCCCACGCCGGGGCGGACGACATCGTGGCCCGCGTCGGCGGCGACGAATTCGTCGTCATCCTCACCGGCGTCACCGACGATCTCGACGCAGATCGCCGCACCGAACGACTGCTCACCGAGGTGAGCGCGCCGATCGTGCTGGGGCAGACGATCATCGGCCTCAGCATGTCGCGAGGACTCGCGGTCGCCGCGCCCGGGACGCCGGACGCGACCGCCCTCGTCGAAGCCGCCGACGCACGGATGTACGCCGCGCGGGGCCGCGATGTGGAACCCGTGAGCGACGCCACCATGCCGATCGCCGTCACGCGCGGAGGCGGCGATCCGGCCGAACTCGTGGAGGCCATCGCCGACGCCGTGCGGCACCGCCGACTCACGCTCGTCTACCAGCCCATCGTCGATCGGGTGGAGAACACGATCATCGCGATGGAGGCACTGATCCGACCGAGCGATGCGGCCCTACGCGGCGTCCCCGCCGGCATCCTCGTCCACGAAGCGCGCCGCCTCGGCCTGCTCACCGAGCTCAGCAGACATGTCGTCGACACCGCGATCACCGACATGCAGCGGTTCCAGACGATCGCGCCGAGCCTGACCGACGTGCACGTGAATGTCGACGTCGAGCAGATCACCGACGTCGACTTCGCCACCGCCGTCTCGCACGCACGCGACACCGAGAGTGTGACCGTGACCCTCGAACTCAGTGAGACGTCGTTGCAGCGCAGCTCGGAGGACACCATCGCGATGCTCGAAGACCTGCGACGCGAAGGCAGCATTCCGATCGCGCTCGACGATTTCGGCCAGGCAGCATCGACCCTGCTGTCGGTCGTGCAGTACCCGTTCGATGTGCTGAAGGTCGACCGCGCTCTGACCCTGAGTCTGCGCACCCGCAAGTCGCAGCTCGTCATGCGCTCGCTGGCACTGCTGACCCGCAACCTGCGCGTGCAGATGGTCGTCGAAGGCGTCGAGACGCAGCAGGAGTACGACGACCTCGTCAAGGTCGGCGTTCGCTACATGCAGGGCTACCGCTTCGGCCGCGGCATCCCCGTCGCCGAGATGATGGCGCGGCTCGAAGCGCACGGCCTCACGGCCTACCTCGACGACGACGCGACGTGACCACGCCCCTGCAGGTCAGTCTTCAGCCGTCAGAAGCTTCTCGATCTCTTCGGACGTCAGGCGACGCCAGGGCGAATTGCCCGGATCCTGCTCGCCGGCGGCCGGGTTGTCGCCCTGCGTCCACCAGCGCGCCTCGTAGGCGACACCGTCGAGCATGATCCGTTCGGCGCGCGTGTAGACGGTCTCTTCCTTCCACACCGGGTAGAAGTCCTCGGGCAGTCGCACCTCGGGGATCGGCGTCTCACCGTCGAGCACCGGGCCGATCAGTCGCCACGGGTTCTCGGCGGTGCTCAGCGCGGGGTTGTCGGGCTGATCGCCGCTGCTCCACCACTTCGCGACGTACACGCTCCGTCGCCAGACGACGCGGGTGTCGGCCGGGTACGACGCGTTCTCGTCCCAGATGGGGTACGGGCTCGTCTCGGGATCGTCGACGAGATCGTCGATGCTCGTCGCATCGGGGGTCGGAGACGGCGCGTCGGCCGCCTGCGCGGGGCTGCCCTCGAATCCGGCCGCGAGCACCTCGCCGAAGCGCTGCCCGTTCTGCTGGATGCCGCTGCACGCGTCGGAGACGATCTGCCAGTCCGGATACGCCTCGGCGCACGTCTGGTCGCGGTTGGCCGACCACATCGACATGCGACCGAGGCCCTTCTCGATGGCGAATGCGTTGAGCGCGGCGGCGTCGTCGAGCCCGAAGACCTCGGCCGTGACGTCGTTCTGGCCGATCATCGGGGTCGCACCCACCATGCGCCACGCCGTCGCGGCACCCATCGGCTGGTCCCGGTCGGCATAGATCGCCCGAAGTTGACGATGCGTGCCCTCCAGCGCCGTGATGGCGACGGCGCCGGGGTCGGCCGCCGCGTCATCCCCGGTGAAGTTCATCGTCATGACGTTGACGCCGGCCAAAGCGACCCCTGCGTCGAGCATCTCCTGGACGAGGCTGACACCGTCGCCGGTCAGCCCGTCATGCGCCACCGGAAGCGTCAGCCACACCGCGACCGGCTGCCGGCCCGCATCCCGCTGCTCGTCCTGCAGTTGCGCGATCGCATCGGCTCGGCGCTCACGCGAGACGGTATCAGCAAGCGCATCGCCCTCGATATCGAGGTCGATCGTCGTCAAGTCGTATCGGTCGATGATGGCTCGGTACTGGTCGGCGAGCTCGTCGACCGAATCGCAGGCAAGTGCCAGTTCGGCATTGAACAGCCCACCGAAGGACACGATCGCCTCGCCCCCGCCACGAACATGGCGGGCGATGCGGCGGTCGAGGTCAAGATCGGCCGCAGCCTCATCAAGCGTGTAGTGCGTACCCCAGGTCGGCTCGCACGTCGTGGGACTCGCAGCCACGATGAACGAAAGCGTCACCGTCTTCTGGTCATCGCCTGTCTGCACCTCGAACTCATACGACGGCGTCGCCGTGGCATCGACGTAGGCAGAGAACCATGGCGTGCTCTCCTCCGCGACCCAATCGTCCTGCAACGCGCGCACACTCGAGTAACCCGCATAGCCCAGGCCACCCACCACGAGGGCGAGCACGGTGAGCCGCACCCAGGAGAGCCGGCGACCGGGGAATCTCTTCGACACGTTCGTGTTCCTTATCTCGGGCTCACGCGACGGCGAAGGTCGCTCTTGCGTGTGATGTCGCGACCGAGGCGGCGGTCTCCGTGGTACAGGATCGATGACCAGTCGACGGGCTTCGGCTTGCGTTCGACGGTGCCGTGCGTGGCACGTTTCGGCTTCACCGGAACGAACAGCCACCCGACAACGCCGAGCGTCATGTCGACGATCGACGCTCGCAGGCCGATGTAGGCCACGATCGCCCACCCGCACAGCAGGGCGTTGAAAGCGGCGAACGCAGCGTTGCCCCAGTTCTGCGCGTTGATGTCCCGCACCAGCGTCAGGATCGAGAACGCGACGATGACGAACGGCACGAAGACGTAGAGCCCGGGGGCCGCGGTGCGGTTCTGCACCTTCGGGGTGCGTACGAACGGAATCTTCTCGTTGGTGAGCGCCTGCTGGACGGACTTGACGACACCCGCGACATTCACTGCGAGCAGCACCAGGTTGAAGCCGTAGATCCGGAAGACGTCGGTGCGACGATGCCCGCTCTCGGCGAGGTCGCTCGCCATGCAGAGGAAGTACGGGAGGGCCGCAACGACGACCCACGGGCTGAGCAGACGACTGTCGTACGGGTACGCCAGGAGGAAGATGAGCCCGAGGCTCGCCCACGCGATCGAGGCCATGTAGTTCACACGCAGCAGAACCTCGCGGGCGAGGATCCGTTCACGACGGTAGCGACGTTCACGCAGCTGACGCGAGAACTTCGCCATGATGAGCAGGCCACCGTTGGCCCACCGGCGCCGCTGCACCACGAGCGAACCGAAGTCGGGCGGAGTCGCCGAATAGCTCAACCGCTCCGGATAGTTCACGAGCGTCCAGCCGTGCGTGCCGAGGTCGATGCTCGACTCGGTGTCTTCAATGACCGTACGGTCCTGAATGTACGTGTCGATCTCGAACCCGCCGACCGTCTGCCGTTCGACGATGTCGTCGAGCGCCACGCGGCGGATGACGGCGTTCGCGCCCACCCAGAACGTCGCGTTGTAGTACGTCATGCCCTGGTGCAGGGTGTGCTGGATGTCGGTCGTCGCACCCGCGACGCGCTCGATGCGACTCGGCGCACCGCGGTACGCGGAATACGGGGTCTGGGTCACCGCGACGCGTTCGTTGCCGGGCTGCTCGAGGAAGTGCACCAAGCGGATGCAGTAGTCGCGCAGCAGCATGGAGTCGGCGTCGAGGGTCAGCAGGTACTCGGTGTACGGCACGTCGAGGTCAGCATGCTCATCGTCGGCGGCGGGGACGAGGATGCGCTCATCCGCGGCATCCTCCACCTTCCACCGACGCCCCATCAGCCCGATGTACGAGTTGAGGTTCATCGCCTTGTTGGCTTCGTGCGACAGTGATGCGAACGTCTTCCGCTCGAACGACGAGATCTCGGCAGTGAAGATCCAGACGAGGCGATCGGCGAGCTGCACGAGGCGCTCCGCGCTCGGCGCTCCGCCTTGCTCGACGGCCGCGTCGAGCGCCAAGCGCGTGAGGCGCAAGTCGCTGGCGAGGCCGATGAGCACACGGTCGGCGAAGAACGCGTCCATGTGGTCGGCGATGCGATGCGCCTCCGCCTTCGCCTCGAGCCATTCCGCCGCGTGCAGATACTCGTCCGAAACGAGCGTGACGAGATCGCCAGTGACGGTTTCGGCCGCTGCGAGGCCGTCCTGCAGCTGCTGTCGAGCTGCGCTGAAGCGAGCGCGGGGACCTTCGAGCGCGGCCGCGACAACGGCCGGGAGATCTCTAGCTGACTGCAGGAGCGCGATGTTCTCGTCGTCGGCGGGGGCCGGCGGGTCGTCGATCAACACGATCACGCGCTTCTGCGGGAACTCCTGCAGCGCAGCCGACCACACGGTCTTGGCGATGACCTCGGGCTCTTCACGGTACGACGGAATGAGCACCGTGACGGCCTTGTCGTACCCGTCGGCGAAGTGCTGGTCGAGAATGCCGCGCGGCGCACGCACGTGGTCGCGGTAGCGGTAGAGCGCACCCTGGCGCGCGACCAGGTACATGAGCGCCGAGAAGCTCAGGAAGGTGACCACCAACAGGTAGCTGACCGCTTCGAGCACGAACCGCAGGGTCTGGGTGTCATTCTCGACGAACTCTCGCACCACCGTGGTGATGACGTACATGAGCCACGCGAGAACCGTCACGACAATGGCGAGCCTGCCCAGCACCAGTTTGCGACCGCTGGGGCGCGAGTGCATGATCGCCAACGGCGCGGTGATGCGCTCCGAGCCCCATTGCCGACGCGGCCGACGTTCCTTCTTCGCCACCTGGTGTTCTCCCCCGACACGCTGGTACAAGCCGCCTCAGTGCTCGTGCATCGACGGCGGCGGTCGATACACGGCGACCCCCCGAGCCTGAGCCCGGGGGGTCGCCGAGAAGGTCCGAAGACTTACTTCAGGATCTTGGTGACGGTGCCGGCACCGACGGTGCGGCCACCCTCACGGATCGCGAAGCCGAGGCCCTCCTCCATGGCGATGGGCTGGATCAGCTCAACGGTCATGTCGGTGGTGTCGCCGGGCATGACCATCTCGGTGCCCTCGGGCAGCGAGATGACGCCGGTGACGTCGGTGGTACGGAAGTAGAACTGCGGGCGGTAGTTCGTGTAGAAGGGGTTGTGACGGCCACCCTCGTCCTTGGACAGGATGTATGCGGTGCCCTCGAAGTTGGTGTGAGGGGTCACCGAGCCCGGCTTCACGACGACCTGGCCACGCTCGACGTCGTCACGCTTGGTGCCGCGGAGGAGCAGACCACAGTTCTCGCCGGCCCAGGCCTCGTCGAGCTGCTTGTGGAACATCTCGATACCCGTGACAGTGGTCTTCTGGGTGGGACGGATGCCGACGATCTCGACGTCCGAGTTGATGGCCAGGGTGCCACGCTCGGCGCGGCCGGTGACGACGGTTCCACGACCGGTGATCGTGAAGACGTCCTCGATCGGCATGAGGAACGGCTTGTCCTTGTCGCGCACCGGGTCCGGGATGGACTCGTCGACGGCGTCCATGAGGTCGACGATCGACTGAACCCACTTCTCGTCGCCCTCGAGCGCCTTCAGGCCCGAGACGCGCACGACGGGTGCAGCCTCGTCGAAGCCCTGCGAGGCGAGCAGCTCGGAGACCTCGAGCTCGACGAGCTCCAGGATCTCCTCGTCGTCGACCATGTCGGCCTTGTTCAGCGCGACGAGCAGGTAGGGAACGCCGACCTGCTTGGCGAGCAGAACGTGCTCACGGGTCTGTGCCATCGGGCCGTCGGTGGCGGCGACCACGAGGATCGCGCCGTCCATCTGAGCGGCACCGGTGATCATGTTCTTGATGTAGTCGGCGTGACCGGGGGCGTCGACGTGCGCGTAGTGGCGCTTCGGGGTCTCGTACTCGACGTGCGAGATGTTGATCGTGATACCACGCTGACGCTCTTCGGGCGCCGAGTCGATCGACGCGAAGTCGCGCTGCACGTTGGTGGCCGACGGGAACTTGTCGGCGAGCACCTTGGAGATGGCAGCGGTGAGCGTGGTCTTGCCGTGGTCGACGTGACCGATCGTTCCGATGTTGACGTGCGGCTTGGTCCGCTCGAACTTGGCCTTGGCCACTGGGTCCTCCTCAGGACGGTCGTGTAGAGGTTCCGGGCACTGGATTGCGACCGGTCGTCTACGGGGATGTTTCTAGTCTATGTGTATGAAGTTGTGGATGTCCCGGGGAGTCTCGGCGACGCATCGCAGCGACTCCCCGGGAGGGCGGTGTTACTCGCCCTTGGTCTTCTGGACGATCTCGTCGGCGACGGCCCGCGGGACCTCGGCGTACGAGTCGAACTCCATCGAGTAGACGGCGCGACCCGAGGTCTTCGAGCGCAGGTCGCCGATGTAGCCGAACATTTCGGACAGCGGCACGAGCGCACGGACGACCTTGACGCCCTGGGCGTCCTCCATCGACTGGATCTGGCCACGACGCGAGTTCAGGTCGCCGATGACGTCGCCCATGTACTCCTCGGGCGTACGCACCTCGACGGCCATGAGCGGCTCGAGGATGACGGGGTTCGCCTTGCGGATGGCCTCCTTGAAGCCCATCGAACCGGCGATCTTGAACGCCATTTCGGACGAGTCGACGTCGTGCGAAGCGCCGTCGATGAGGGTCGCCTTGACGCCCACCATGGGGTAGCCGGCGAGCACGCCGACCTGCATGGCGTCCTGGAAGCCCTGGTTGGTGGGCTCGATGTACTCGCGCGGGATGCGGCCACCGGTGACCTTGTTCTCGAACTCGTACGTCTTGTCGGCCGTGACCTCGAGGGGCTCGATCGCGAACTGGATCTTCGCGAACTGACCCGAACCACCGGTCTGCTTCTTGTGGGTGTAGTCGTGACGCTCGACGGTCTTCTTGATCGTCTCGCGGTACGCCACCTGCGGCTTGCCGACGTTCGCCTCGACCTTGAACTCGCGCTTCATGCGGTCGACGAGGATGTCGAGGTGCAGCTCGCCCATGCCCTTGATGACGGTCTGGCCGGTCTCGACGTTCTGCTCGACGCGGAAGGTCGGGTCCTCTTCGGCCAGGCGCTGGATGGCGACACCCAGCTTCTCCTGGTCGGCCTTGGTCTTGGGCTCGATGGCGACCTCGATGACCGGCTCGGGGAACGTCATCGACTCGAGGACGACCGGGTTGGCCGGGTCGGCGAGGGTGTCACCGGTCGTGGTGTCCTTCAGGCCGATGACGGCGTAGATGTGACCGGCGGTGACCGACTCGACCGGGTTCTCCTTGTTGGCGTGCATCTGGAAGATCTTTCCGATGCGCTCCTTCTTCTGCTTTGTCGCGTTGCTGACCTGCGCGCCCGAGTCGAGGTGACCCGAGTACACGCGGATGTAGGTCAGACGACCGAAGAAGGGGTGCGCCACGATCTTGAACGCGAGCGCCGAGAACGGCTCGTCGCGGTCGGCGTGACGCTCGATGATGATCTCTTCGTCCTTGGGGTCGTGCGCCTCGATGGCGGGCACGTCCAGGGGCGAGGGCAGGTAGTCCACGACCGCGTCGAGCATCGGCTGCACACCGCGGTTCTTGAACGCCGAGCCGCAGAGCACCGGGTAGAGCTCGCCGGCGATCGTCATCTTGCGGATGGCGCCCTTGATCTCTTCCGGGGTCAGCTCCTCGCCGCCGAAGTACTTCTCAAGCAGCGCCTCGTCGGACTCGGCGACGGTCTCGAGCAGCTTCTCGCGGTACTCGGCGGCCTTGTCGGCGAGGTCGGCCGGGATCTCCTGGATCTCGTACTTGGCGCCCATGGTGACATCACCCTTGGCGTCGCCGGGCCACACCAGTGCGCGCATGTAGACAAGGTCGATGACGCCGACGAAGTCGTTCTCGGCGCCGATCGGCAGCTGCAGCACGAGGGGCTTGGCCTTCAGGCGGTTGATGATGGTGTCGACCGTGAAGTAGAAGTCGGCGCCCAGCTTGTCCATCTTGTTGACGAAGCAGATGCGGGGCACGTCGTACTTGTCGGCCTGACGCCACACGGTCTCGGACTGGGGCTCGACGCCCTCCTTGCCGTCGAACACGGCGACCGCGCCGTCGAGCACGCGGAGCGAACGCTCCACCTCGACGGTGAAGTCGACGTGACCGGGCGTGTCGATGATGTTGATCTGGTTCTTCTCCCAGAAACACGTCACCGCGGCGGAGGTGATGGTGATGCCACGCTCCTGCTCCTGCTCCATCCAGTCGGTGGTCGCAGCGCCGTCGTGGGTCTCGCCGATCTTGTGGTTGACGCCCGTGTAGAACAGGATGCGCTCGGTCGTCGTCGTCTTGCCGGCATCGATGTGCGCCATGATGCCGATGTTGCGGACCTTCTTGAGGTCGGTGAGCACTTCTTGTGCCACAGGGGTGTCCTTACGTGTGGTGGGGAAAAGTCGCGGGGGTGGCCGGCCGGGTTCGACCGGCCACCAATGCGCTGATTACCAGCGGTAGTGCGCGAAGGCGCGGTTCGACTCGGCCATCTTGTGGGTGTCTTCACGGCGCTTGACCGCGGCACCCAGGCCGTTCGATGCGTCGAGGATCTCGTTCTGCAGACGCTCGGTCATCGTCTTCTCACGACGACCCTTCGCGTAGCTGACGAGCCAGCGCAGCGCGAGCGTGTTCGCACGGTGCGGCTTGACCTCGACGGGAACCTGGTAGGTGGAGCCACCGACGCGGCGGCTCTTGACCTCGAGGGTGGGGCGGACGTTGTCGAGCGCCTTCTTGAGCGTCGCGACGGCGTCCTGGCCGTTCTTGGCCTCGACACCCTTGAGGGCGCCGTAGACGATCGATTCGGCGAGCGACTTCTTGCCGTCGACGAGGATCTTGTTCACCAGCTGGGTGACGATCGGAGCACCGTAGACCGGGTCGTTGACGACGACGCGGCGGGGTGCGGGTCCCTTGCGAGGCATCTGACTCAGCCCTTCTTGGCGCCGTAGCGGCTACGGGCCTGCTTGCGGTTCTTGACGGCCTGTGTGTCCAGGGCGCCGCGAACGATCTTGTAACGAACACCCGGGAGGTCCTTCACACGACCACCGCGGACCAGCACGAGCGAGTGCTCCTGCAGGTTGTGGCCCTCGCCGGGGATGTAGGCGGTGACCTCGGTGCCGTTGCGGAGCTTGACACGGGCGACCTTGCGCATCGCCGAGTTCGGCTTCTTGGGCGTGGTCGTGTAGACGCGGGTGCAGACCCCCGCCTGCTGCGGGTTCGCCTTCAGGGCGGGCGCCTTGGTCTTGCTGACCTTGGGCGACCGGCCCTTGCGAACCAACTGCTGAATGGTTGGCACGTTCTCTCCTTGTTGTTCCGCGGGGCCTGCCGGCTCCTGCGGATGCTGCACGGTGACAGCGTTCGTGGTTTCACCACAGATCCACCTGCGCAGGGCGAGTGCTCTGTGCGTTTCGTGGTGGATATGCCGTGGGGGTGGACCTGTTCGCAGGTCGTTCCCTGTGATGTGGCGTCTCGCTGCCTGCACCGTGCTGGGCACGACGCAGGGCGCGCGAGGGCGCACACCCGGTCAATGATACGTGGACGCGACGAGCCGGTCAAACGGCGGCCGCAGGGCACCCGTCAGTCGTCGGTGCGGGCGAGCCGGAACTCGGCGTCGCCGAGGAGGAACCTGTCCCCCGCAGGCACGGCGGTGCCGGGTTCCGCCTCGACCTCGCTGCCGAGATACGTCGGCAGCAGCACGCCGTTCGTCGAATGCAGATCGGTGATCCACCAGCCGTCGCCGCGGTGTTCGAGGCGCGCGTGCGTCTTGGAGACGGTGCGCGTGTGGTCGTCGAGCGGCACGAGTTGTGCGCGCGGGAACCCGGCATCCGAACCGGGGCGCCGCCCCAGGATGACGACGTCGGCGGTGAGCGGGATGGGCGAGCCCTGCGCGGGCATCAACCGCCATGCCGGGCGACGCCGGCGGGCGATGACGGTCATCTCCGCGTCGTCGTCCTCATCGGCGGTCGGCTCACGATCACGCTGCTGCGCGGCCACCGAGGCGCGCGCCGATCGGGGCGAACCGGCCGCCGGCGAGCCGACGACGGCAGAGACCTCACCGGACATCTCGGGGAAGGCATCGGCATCGCTGGTCGCAGACTGCTCGTCGGAGACCGGTGCAGCCGGGCGCGGCGGCACGCGCGTCACCGACACCTCTTCGTTGCGGTTCGACATCGAGGTCCGGCGGCCGGGAACGAACGAGACCAGCGGGTCACCGGCCTCGACGGGCGGCGCGACATGACGGGATGCCGGTGCGGCGGCGGAACTCGGCGGGAACGGTGCCGGTGCGACAGCCGACACCTCGTCCGGCACGGACGGCCACGCGTCGTCGCCGGTCGGTTCGGGGGCGGGCGCGACCTCCGGTGCGACAGCGGTCTCGGACGGGCTCGGTGGGGCAGGCGGTGCCCAGGACGCCGAGCCGGCGGGCACCGCCGCGTCGGTTTCGTGCGCGATTGGGTTCGGGGCCGTCTGCGGCGCCGACGGCGCTGCAGGCTCGGCGGCAGCGGACGGGGGTGCGAATGCGGCGAACGGGTCGCCGACGGCATCCTGCGACGATGGTGCCGGCGGTGACTCCGCGGGAAGGTCTGCCGCGGCCGCTGTCGGTGCTTCGGTCGATGCCCGTCGGGCGACGCCGTTGGCGGGAAGCGCCGTCGCCGGGCGTGCACCCAGCCATCGTGAGGGCCCGAACCCGAGGATCGTCGCCCACACCGGGAACAGCACGGCAGCGACCACGGTCATGCCCGTGCCGTACCCGAACCCGGGGCCGAGGCGATGCGCGGCGACCACCAGCAGGACGTAGACGACCAGGCCGCCGGCGCCGGGCACGAGCAGCAGCAGCACGAGCCACGGCGAGAAGCCGCCCCAGCGCAGCACGGTCGCGATGTTCAGGACGGGCACCCAGCCCTTCCACGGCTGCTCCCCCATCTTGCGGAACATGGCCGACAGCGCGAGCGCGGTCCAGACGTAAAGGGCGACGGTGATCAGCAGCGACAGCAGCAGCAGGAGCGCCACCGGCGATTCATCGACGGTCGGATTCATCTCACGTGTCGCGGTCGACGCGGCCGCGACTCCCCCTCTCGGTGTTTCGTCGTCCGGGTCGCGCTGCGCGCGAGGTGCGGACGAACGATCTCAACGATACGGCCGCGCGCAGCCGATGCCAGAGCCCGCTCGACATGCCGCGGCGTTCGCGCTCGACGATGCGCCAGAACTCGTCGGCCTCGTCGGGCGTCATCGGGCGACCTGAGAACGTGGCGACATCCGCCGTCGCGGCCAAGCCCGCCGCGCCCGCAGAACCGTGGTCGGCTGCGAACTCGACACGCGTCCGCGCCCCCGGAGAGGCGCTGCCCGAATCGACGGCAGCGTCGACGAACTCGTCCCAGCCGCCGCTGATCCGCGCGGCTGCGGCGGCGGCCCGCCTGCGCCGTCGGCGGCGCAGCGCCTTGCCCACGAGGATCGCGAGGAACGGCGCGAGCACGAGGAAGATACCGCCGACACTCACACCGACGATGCGCAACGCCGCCCACAGCCAGCCCAGATCCGCCCCGACAGGGGTGTCGTCGTCGCGCACGGTGTCCTCCTGCGACGGCTTGGGCGGGGTGACCTCTTCGATCGTGTCGGGATCGACCTGCGTCGGCACTTCGGGGTCGCGCTGCTGGGCGACCTCGAGGCTCGGCACGACCTCGTGCTGCGGCGTGACGTCGACCGGCACCCAGTCGCCCATGGCGCCGCGCACCTCGACCCACGCGCTGATGTCGCCCGCCCGGCAGCCTCCCGCATCGCACGCCGACAGTCCGTCGGGGTGCTCCCCGACGCGTGCGCCGACGACGACCCGCGACGGAAACCCGAGCTGCTGCGCGATGAGGCTCACGGCGACCGCGAACTGCTCATCGTCGCCGACCGCCGCCACGAAGTTGCCCGCTTCGAGCGCCCGCGGGTCGGCTTCGCGTTCGAGCAGCGCCTGGAACATGGCGTCGATGCGGGCGAGCGAGTGGCCTGCAGCGCTCGCGGCGAAATCGTACCCGGGCAAGTCGGCGCGCCACCGCGTCTCGGTGTCTGCGAGCCCGTGGCTGAGGTAGCCGCGTTCGCGCAGCAGGTCGACGAGGGATGCCAGGGCCGCGCCGCCGTCGCCCTCCCGGTGCTCCTCGACCCAGCGGACCAGCGCCGGCGGCGGCTCGACGTCGCCGGTGGCGGATCCGGGCGCTTCGATGTCGGTGAGCGCCGGCACCTCTGCGGCCGTCGCGCGCAGACGGTAGCGGTCGCCCGGGTTCCACCGCTGCGTCTGGACGGCGGCATCCAGGTCGTCGCTGTAATAGAAGCCGTCCGCGAGCGTCGCGGCGCGGATGCCCTCGAAGTCCACCGCAGCGAGGTCGCCGGCCACCGGCATCCAGATGTCGGAGAACATCCCGATGCCCACGAATGCGTCGACGGAGACGCCCGGGTCGGCGGCCGTCTCAGCGGGAACGCGGACGAAGCGACTGGACGACCCGCTCACACCGGTGCGGTACTCGGCGCCGTCGTAGTCATCGAGCACGGCGAGCCGCACACGTTCCGGCACGGACGCCCCGGTCACGGTGAACAGCACCGTCGCGTAGACATCGTCGGCGAACAGCGTCCGATAGGAGGTCAAGGGGCTCACCGCTTCGGACAGCTGCACCTCGGGCCCGACCGAACCGCGCAGCACCGTGCGCTCGACCGGCTCGGCGGCGGCAGGCACGACGGCTGCGACGCCGACCGCGGCGACGGCGAGCATGCCGACGCCGAGGGCGACGCGACGGGTGTCGCCACGGCCGATGCGCCGACGCAGCCGGACGCCGCTCGACTCGGCGGCGCGTTCGAGGGCGCGGCGACGGCGATCGCGTGCGCGCCACGACAGCCACAGCACGCCCGCCAGGAGGGCGCCGATGCCGACCGCCGTCTCGACCGGCGCCGGTACGCGGATCGGCCCCCACACCCAGGGACTGCTCACCGACGCACGGCCGAACAGCAGCCCGAACCACACCATCGCGAGCGCCGGCGGCACGGCGCCGTATGCGAGCCGGTCGGCGCGCCAGGCGAGCAGCAGCACGACACAGGTGCCGACGAGGAAGACGGCGAGCGCCGGCACGAGGAGGTTTCGGTACGAGCCCACCGGCAGGTCGACCGTGAGCAGGTCCTTCCATCCGAGCACGAACCCGGCAGCCAGATCGCCGAGCCCGCGGAGCAGTTCGGCGGCCCCGCCGACGCGCCCAGGCACTGCGAGCGGCACGCCGAGGACGAACACCGCCGCCGCCAGCAGTCCCGCTGCCGCCCACCCGCTCCAGCGCCGCCAGGTCACGACCGCGGCGATGAGCGCGGCGACGGCGGACGCGACGGCCACGAGTGTGAGGAACGCCCCGGATCGGTAGATCGGCCATGCCGCGATCGCCGCCAACACCGCGGTCACGAACGCGAACAGTGCGCCCGAGACGATGCGTGCAGTCGTGGCCCTCACGAGGTCGCCCCCCGCAGCATGAGGCCCGCGAGATCGTCGAGGGTGCCGACGGTGAGCACCGTGAGCGTGCCGGCAGGCCCCGACCGCGGGTGCGCACGCTCATCGCACGTGACGGCGATGACCGCGGTGTCGGCCGGGAAGGCGAGGGCAGCTTGCCGCAGGGCATTGAGCCCGAGCGTCGATCCGGTCACGATGATCGCGATCGACAGGCGCTCGTTGGCCTCGGCGGCGAGCCGGCACACATCGCGCAGCGACATCGTGTCATGCAGCCGGTCCACCCCGCTGAACCCGTCGAGCAGGGGCCGCGGTCCCCCCGCGGGGATGTGCCGGATGGCTCGGAGCCGGCCGCGCACGACGCGGGGCACCTCGGCGCCCACCACGACGTCCAGGTCGCGCGCGTCGGTGACCGCCCGCACGGACAGCGAGGCCGCGCAGCTCACCGCCAGCTCGAACTCGTCGGCCGACGCGTACTCCCGTTCGGCGAGCCCCATCACGACGGCCATCCGGGAGCGGCGCGACTCTTCGTACTGCCGCACCATGAGCCGACCGGTCTTGGCGGTGGACTTCCAATGGATCTGGCGACGCGCATCGCCCGCGACGTACTCCCGGATGGCGTGGAACGACATGTCGGCGTCGACGAGGCGACGCGTCGGACTGCCGTCGAGGTCACGGATCAGTCCCGAACTCGTCGACGGCAGCGAGACCGTGCGCGGATGCACGTACAGGTCGTGGACGTCGTCGAACGCATGCTCCCGGTGCATGAGCCCCAGCGGGTCGCTTCGCACCGTCACGGCGGGACCGACGCGAAGGATGCCGCGCGGCTGGGGCGGGATGTCGAGGGCGCGCATCGTGTCGTGACCGGCGCGCAGCAGGGGCACACCGAACTCGACGAGCCCCTCGCCCACCGGCACGTCGATGCGGCCGGGAAGGGTCGCGCGGCGGCCCGTGTTGCGGACGATGATGCCGCCTTCGACCGAGGAGCCCGCCACGATCCGCTCGTGCGAGAGCGTGAGGTCGACGTCGTAGGACCGCGCACCGAACAGGAACGGCACGCTCATCAGCAGCAGCACGACGGCCACCGCTCCGGCCGCAATCCACTCCATCCACCCGAGGGCGAGACCCACGATCAGCCCGATCGATGCGGTCAGGAGCACGAGCAGCCCGGCGGGGCGGATCGTGCGGCCTCCGGCGCGGACGACCGCCCGCACACCCCTCCGCAGTGCGCGCCACGCCCGCGTGATCCACACGGCGGCACCGACGAGCGAGCGTCCGCGCGCGACCGTGACCTCCGTGCGATCGTTCGCCGTCGTCGCGGAGGTGCGGGTCACCCGGGTCTCGCCGAGCGTCACGCCGGATCGCGCCTCGTGGGCGGTGCGACATCGAGCAGCACCTGCCCGATCACGGCATCCGCGCTGACCCCGTCGAACTCCGCCTCGGGGTGCAGGATGAGACGGTGCGCCAGCACCGGGACGGCCAGGCGCTTCACGTCGTCGGGTGTGGCGTAGGTGCGTCCGGCCGCCGCAGCAGACGTGCGGGTTGCGCGTGTGAGCGCCAGTGCACCGCGGATGCTGACGCCGAGCCGCACTTCGTCGGCCGAACGGGTCGCGTCGACGATGCGCGCGATGTAGTCGAGCACGAGCGCGTCGACGTACACCTCGCCGGCGAGTTCTGCCATGCCCACGAGTGCGGACGTGGTTACGACAGGTGACAGTTCTTCGGTGGCGACGGCGGCGCCGTCGAGGATGCGGACGGTGGCGGCGTGATCGGGGTACCCGAGCGACGCCCGCATGAGGAAGCGGTCGAGCTGCGCTTCGGGCAGTCGGTAGGTGCCGGCCTGTTCGACCGGATTCTGGGTCGCCAGCACCAGGAACGGACGCCCGACGTCGTGGCTCACGCCGTCGATCGTGACCCGGTGCTCCTCCATCACCTCCAGCAGCGCCGACTGCGTCTTCGGTGAGGCGCGGTTGATCTCGTCGGCGAGGACGATGGTGGCGAAGACCGGCCCCTCGTGGAACTCGAACCGTCCGGTCTGCTGGTCGTAGACCGTGACGCCGGTGATGTCTCCCGGCAGCAGGTCGGGGGTGAACTGGATGCGACTGGTCGTTCCCTGCACCGACTGCGCGACGGCTCGCGCGAGTGAGGTCTTGCCGGTGCCAGGCACGTCTTCGAGCAGCACGTGGCCTTCGCTGAGCATCGCCGTGAGCACGAGTTCGACGACGTGCCGCTTGCCGAGCACGGCGCGCTCGATGTTGTCGGCGAGCTGGCCGAACGTCTGGGCGAACCAGGTCGCCTGCTCTTCGGTGATGGTCATGCTGTCATCCTCACAGGTTCACGGCTCAGGCTCGGGTTCGGGCTCCGGCTCGGGGAGCACGGGCGTACACGTCGTCGAGAAGGTCGAGGTCGCGGGTTGGAGCGACCAATCGCGTGCAGACCAGTCGGCCGTGACGCCGATGCCGCTGGCCCGCACCGCCAGCAGCGGAACGATCCAGGGGTCGGGCCCGGGGTCGAGCACGGCACCGTCGGCGTCGTAGTAGACGAGTTCGTCCGCGTTGAATGTCACGTTCGCGATGCCGCGGGTCGACGACCCTCGAGGAACGAGCCTCGTGCCGCCGGTGCAGGAATCGACCGACCACTGCGCCTGCACCTGGAACGGTGCGCTCCCCGCTGCGGGCGTGACGGCGCCCCACTCCGACACCCACCAGCCGGCGGTGTGCTCGTACCGCACCCGGATGCCGGGGTCCTCGTCGAAGGTTCCCGTGGGGTAGCCGCTGAAGACGGCGACGTTGTCGAACGGCGGATTCTCGGCGGAGGTGGGCGTCTGGTCGATGGTCCAGTTCGCCCGTTGCCCCTCGACATGCGCCGTCGGACCGACGACGAACCGGTAGCCCGTCGGCGCTTCGCTGCTCTGCACGGCGCGCACCTCAGCGCGCGCCGTCGAGCGCCCGTAGCCCGCACCGTCGAACCGCGACTCCACGCACACCACGAAGGCGTACTGGCGTCCGTCGGGGAGATCGCGGAACACGGCCGTGCGGTTCTCACTGTCGGCCGTGCACGTCTCACCATCGCGGACGATGCCGAAGCGCAGTTGCGATCCGTCGCCACCGGAACGGGCCGACGCGACCGCCGTCACGTCGCTTCGCCCGTTGCCCGCATACTCGGCGGTCAGCGTGAGCGTCACATCGAGCGGGCGCCCGATGCCGTTCGCGGGCGCCGTGATCGACTCGATCACCGGCGCGTCCGAACCGACGGGCGGGACGGCGAACCGCGACCGCGGCGTCACCGTCACGTCGGTCGCGGTATTGCTGCCCACCCGATACGACGGCACGGCGACCTGCGTCTGGTTCTCACCGACCGCGACGACGAGCGTCTCACCGGACGCACTCGCGATCTCGAGAGCACCGGTGGCCGCGGCATCCACCCCCGTGATGCTCAACGCCACGATGCCGCCGTCACCGGACGTGACGACGGGCCGCGACGAGATCGCCGACGGCGGCCTGGGCGGGTCGTACGCCCAGGCGGTGGTGCGGACAGCGCCGCGTGAAGCGCCGACCGGGTTGACGGCAACGGCCTCGTAGACCCGCTGTTCGCCGTTCGGCGCCGCGATCTCGGGGCACACCCCCTGCGCCGTGCACGATGCGACGCGGCGACCGTCGAGGCGCACTTCGTACCCCGTGACCGCCGGGTACGCCTGGCGGGCGGCGCCCGGATCGACGCGGAGCACGAGCGTGCCGTCGCCGTAGGCCGTCTGCGTCACGCTCGCGGGAGCCACCGGGAAGCCCTGCAGATCGAGGGTGACACTCGCGCCCCGATCGGCGGCGGTCTGACGTCCCTGCGCATCGCGCAGCGTGACGGTCGCGGTGCAGGTCGAGCCCGGCGCGTCCTCGGTCCACCTCGCCCGCACCTGCGTCGATGAGGCGAGCTCGAACGTCACGCCGGTGCACGACCCAGAGGCGCGCACGCCCACGGCTGTCAGCGGCGTGCCCGGCAGCGGATTGACTTCGCCGGCGATGCCGACGACGTCGATCGTGCAGGAGCCGCCGTCCGCCTGGCTGCACTGACGCGTGATCGACCCGCCGCGCGGCAGGGTCGACGGCGCGGCACCGACGCGCAGCGTGATGCGCGCGGGCGCGACGCCGTCGTGACTGGTGATCTCGACGACGACCGTCTCGACCGCGCCGGGCACGGCATCGTCGGCGACCGTGAGCGCGAGCGCCGCACCGTCGAGTTCGACGTCGAACGCAGACGTCTGGTCGTCGATGCGGTAGCGCAGCGCGTCCCAGTCCTCAGGCCCCTGCCAGCTCGTCATGTCGGCGAGGTCGTACGTACGCGACTGGCCCGGCGCGACCGTGAGCGCGGCGGGGGTGAGGACGGGTTGGGGCTCTTCGGCGTCGACGGTGATCGGGACCGACAGGACCGTCCACGCGCGCTGCCCGGCGAGCCGCACCGGCACCAGGCAGGCATCGGTCCACGGCGCGCCCGATCCTGCCGTGTAGCGCACCTTGGTGCCGCTGGTCGCCTCGCAGGCGCCCGCAGCGCGCGCACCGGAGGCCTCGACGGCGCCGCCGACTTCGAGCACCTCGTCGTCGGGCACGGCGACGAGGTCGGCCATGTCGAACGTGACCACGTCGCCCTCGTCGACCGCGATCGGCGCCAGCCCCCGACGTAGCGCGAGCGAGAGCTCTGCGGCGGCAGGCACGCGCAGGAACGCGTAGGTGGTCAGTTCGTCGTCGCCCACGACGCCGGTGACCGAGAAGGGGATGATGCGGGTGCTGTCGGTCAGTTCGCCGCTGAGGCGCCGACCGCTCGCCGCGACGCCATCGGGGTCGCCCCAGACGCCGAGTTCGAGATCGGGCAGCTCGCCGCCCGCCCAGGTCACCTTGCCGGTGAGCACGTCGACTCCGGTCGCGAAATCGTCACGATCCTCCACCGTCAGCACGGTGTCTGTCACGACCGGGTACTCGGGCACCCGCTCGCGGACCACCTTGACGACGATGAGTCCGCGCGCCGTGTTCTGCGACGACGATGTGACGTCGTAGAGGAACGACATCGTGCCGGGCTCGGTTCCGGCGGCGATCGTGACCGTGCCGTCCTCGATCACCGAGATGCGGTCGCTGAGCCGTTCGAACTCGTCGCTGGGCGAGCCGTCGAGATCCGTCGCGGGCACATCAGGGATGACACCGTTAAGCGTCAGCGCACCCTGCATGGGGTCGAGGTCGTTGGCCAGCGGACTGACTCTGATCACGTTGTCGACACCGGCCTGCACGTGGACGTAGTCGGTGTAGGTGACCGGGCTCGGGTTGGCGTCGCCGCTGAGGACCCCCACCCGTGCGACGCCCTCGCCCTCAGCGCCGTGGGCGTCGACGACACGGAAACGGAACTCGTGCTGGCCCCGGTCGCCCGGCACACTCGCGTAGACGATCGACGTGCCGTCGGCCGAGATGGATGCCGAGCCGACATCGGGCTGGGTGACGATCGCGTCGAGGCGTACCGCGTCGCCGTCGGGGTCGACACCGAAGCCGTCGAACGGGATCGTGGTCGTCAGACCGCTCAGCACCCGGCCCGACACCGCGGCCGGCACCGGTGCCCGGTTGGCGTCGTCGGACTGCACCCGGATCCGCACGGTTGCGGTGTCGATGAGCGACGGCGAACCGGGGGTGAAGACGGCGTACTCGACGGTGTACTGTCCCGCCGTCTGCGGGGCAAGGTACCGCAGCACGTCACCGGACGCGAACGCGAGTGCCGAAGCGGCCGACGAGACGATGCTCTCGGGCGCGATCCGCGGCAGCGCGCCCGCCGGCGAGATGTCGTTGCGGAGGATGGGGATGTCGACCTGGCTGCCGGCACGCACCACGACGGTGTCGTCGACGGCGATGGGCGCGACTTCTGGCGCGGGCGGCAGCAGGTAGACGGCCGCCTGACCCTCGACCGACGATCCGTCATCGTTCGTGCCGTCGCTGACGCGGTAGCTGACGGTGCCGAGCAGTCCCGTCTCACCGTCGGCCGTGGTGCCCGAGACCCGCAGCTGCGTCTGCGCGACGGCATCCACCGACAGTGACGCGCCCGGCGCCGGGGTCGCGGTCACATCGCTCAACAGCAGCACGCGGCGCGTCGGATTGGAGACGGCGGCGAACACGTCGACGGTCGCGTCTGCCTGCGGGCGCACGAATGCGACGACCGGCGCAGTCGCCAACTGTGCGGGTGCGTCTTCGGGCAGCAGGGTGATGCGTGCTGTTCCGGTGGCCTCGCGCCCGGCGACCGACACGGTCACGGCCACGCGATACACGCCCGGCTCGGTCGCGGAGAAGTCGAACTGGGTCGTGCCGCCGACCACGGTCGCGGTCGCGGTCGCGTCGTCGAGCACACGCGCGTCGGTCACGGTCGTGTCGCCCGCGGTGCCGGTCACGTGCGGGGCGACGTCGACGGTGACCCGAGAGCCGACGGTGTCGACGATGGCGAAGGACCGGATCCGCGGTTCGGGGTCTGCGACGACGCGGATCTCAAGCGGGCGGGTGGCGGTCGCGCCGCGCGCATCCGACACCGTGACGCGGATGCGGACCGTCTCTTCGCCGCCCGAGCCGTCGTCGGTGTGCTGATACACGACGCTCCCCGACGGCGTCGCGGCGACACTGCCGGAGCCCGCCCCGTCAGCCGACAGCAGGAACAACGGGTCACCCTCGGGGTCGACCCAGTCCGAGAGCACCGGCACAGTGACCGTCCCGCCGCGCGCGACGGTCGGCACCGGCCACTCCTGGCGGCAGTCATCGACGCACCACACCGGTGCGGAGTTGTCGGAGTCGGCGGCGACGGTGAGCGTGACGGTCGCCTCCTCGGACAGCAACCCGTCGTGGGAGGTGCCGTCGGTCACCCGGTAGCTGAACGAGGCGGCGCCCGATGCGTCGGGCGAGACGCGTACGGCGAGACGCTGCTGGTCGTCGGTCGTGGTGAGCGTGCCGAAGGCCGGGTCGAGGCCGGTGACAGACGCCGCGTCGATGCTCAGCACGTCTTCGTTGGGGTCGTGGTCGTTCAGCAGCAGCGGCAGCGCGACGAGCGCCCCGGGACGGACCCCGAACGCATCGTCGACGGCGACGGGCGGTTTGGGCTCGATGACGACCGACTGCTCCTGGTCGCTCGGCGTGGACTCGCTCTCGATGCGTTCGTCGAGCGTCCAGTCCTGGGTCGACGGCAGCAGGCGCGCGCCCTCCACCAGCCACACCCATCCCGAGCGGGAGTCGTTGACCACGAGCGCGTCGCCCGAGGACGCGAACACGGGACGCCGTTGCGAGGGCAGCCCCAATCCCCCGTACGACAGTTCTGCCGGTCCGGCGTCGGAACGCCACAGGGTGCCACCGCCGGTCCCCTCGGCGAGCCAGGCACCGTACACGACGCCGTCGCGCGTCACCGGCCGCGCCGGCGTGCCCTGCACCGTCGAACCGTCACCGAACAGCGAACGTGCGGGCGAACCGTCGACGGGAAGCTCCACCAGCCCCGATTCGTCGGCTGCGTACACCGCATCCGCATACGCGTCAGGTCGCGCCAGCGTGAGTGTCGACCCGGCGCCGACGGGGGCTGCGCTGCCACCCGCCGTCCAGAACGTGCCCGCCGCGGCGTCGACGATGACCCAGTCATCACCCGCCGCCGACAGCTGGGGATCGTCGATGTCGGCGGCGAACTCGTCTTCGTCGCGCAGCGAGGACGACGCGATGTCGTAGGTCAGCACGACGTCGTCGGCGCTCGAATAGCTGAACAGGACGCCACGCTCGTCCACTGCGATCGCGGCCGAGCTGTACTGCACGGCATCCTCGTCGTCGCGGGTGTCGTACGGGTCGAGCTGCGAGGTCGACCCCGTCGACAGCCGCCCGACATACACGGCACCGGCATCGGTGCGGTACGCCACGAAATCGCCCGCCGTCACCGTTTCACGCACGCCGCTCGGCGCCGCCGTCGCATCTTCGAGTCCCTGCACATCGAGGTCGGCCGGCAGCGACTCGTCGATGCGGATCATCTTGCTGTCGCTGTCGGTGAACATGTACGCGCCCTCAGCCGACTCGGCGATGCGCGACGGGTTGGCGACCGTGCGCACCGTGTCGAGCTCACCGACGGCGGTGTTCACCCGGCCGTAGCGCAGCCCGTCGGCCTGCAGCACCCACACCGACGCATCCGTCGGCGGTGTGTCCTGCGCGTCGAGGCCCGGCCACACGACGCTCACGCCCACGATCGTCAGGATCACCGCCGCGACGGCGCCGAACCCGATGAGCGTGCCGCGTCGCATCAGCCGGCCCCGACGACGACGACGATCGCGATCGTCGATGCGACGACGACCAGCGCCGCCACCGCCGCGAGCACCCACGGCCACACCGGGGCTCGCGATTCGTCTGCCCCCGAGATGTCGGTGTCCTCATCGCGGCGGCGATGCGTGATCTCGTCGATGCCGGAGGCCGCGCGACGACGCCCCTCCTGCGGCAGGCGACTGCGCACCGGACCTCGCGCGCTCGCGTCGTCGAGATCGATCCGCTCCGGCATCCACTCCGCGGCCGGCACCTCCAGCGCCGTCGGGGCGAGCCCCAACCCGCGCTGCACCTCGCGCACGGCCTCACCGAATTCACGCGTCGACGCGTAGCGGGCCTCGGGCTCGCGCGCCATGGCGGTGGCCAGCACCTGTTGCAGCCCGTCGGGCACATCGGCGCGGGGCACCGGCACGAAGGTTGCTCGCGAGATGCGGCGACGCAGCTGGTCCCGGCTGTTCTGCCCCTTCTCACGCCGCTCGAAGGGGCTATGACCGGCCAACAGCGAGTACACCGTCGCGCCGAGACTCCACACCTCGCTGGCCACCGTGCCGCTCGTGTGCTCACCGACGACCTCGGGCGCACTCCACGGCACCGACATCGCCAGCAGCTCGTCAGCGGGCTGGCGCAACAGGGATGCCGAGATGCCGAAGTCGGCGAGCACCGACGAACCGAACGTGGTCACCAGGATGTTGCTGGGCTTGATGTCGCGATGGATGAGACCGGCACGGTGGGCGGACTCGAGCGCACCGGCCAACTGCACCGCCGTCGCCATCACCTCTTCGACCGGCAGCCGCTCGATGCGATACCGCTGCGCCAGCGAACCCGGGCAGTACTCCATGACGATGTACGGCCGCCCGTCGGCGGAGATGCCGGCCTGATAGACGGTGACGATCGACGGGTGGGCCGACAGGTGGGCCAGCACATCGGCCTCGGCGTTGAACATGCGCAGCAGCTCGGGGTCGCGCTCATCTGCGGGCAGCACCTTGACCGCGACCTGACGCCTGGGCATGTCCTGCTGGTAGAGGAAGACGTCGGCGAAGCCGCCGGAACCGAGCGGACGGACGTAGGCGAGGCCGGGCAGCACGGGCGCCGACGACGGAAGTCTCCGAGTCATCGCACCCCCAACCGAAAGTCGTCACCGCGGGCATCGTGACGACAGATCCGACACCGGGTCGCCCGATCGGCATCCGGTGCATAACCCGGCAATGCTAACAAGCGCGACGCCGTCAGAGCTCTGGAAGGCCCGGGTCTGCGTTCGGGTCGAACGGCGCATCCAGCGAGCGCGTCAGCTCGTCGAGCAGTGCGCTGATCTGGGGTTCGACGTACTGCGAGATCGCCGCCTGGATACGCAGCCGATGATGCAGCAAGATGGCGCAGACCTCGCGCCCCACCATGTTCGCGTAGTCGTCGGCCAGCGCGACTTCCTGTCGCAGTGCCGCCTTGGCCTCGTCGCTGAGCGGCGGGAGCGCGGGCACATCGGCGTCGGCGGCGTCGGCCATGCCCGAGATCGTGAACAGGAAGGGTGCCCCCGGCACCGGATCCGGGTCCATCGGCAGGCCCTCGAACTCGGGCTCGAGCCCTTCGGTCGGGCGATAGCTGCGGGCGTGGTTGCGTGCGGACTGCTGGTCCAGCTCGGCTTGCAGCATCGGCAGATTGCGGGCCGTGTAGTCGGCGACAGCATGATCGACGATCGTCTTGATGCGGGTGGACAATCCGTGCTGCACACCATGGGGCACGTCGGCGCCGAGCCCCGCCGCCGACAGCACCGGCGACCCGAAACAGCGACGACACGGAGCGACCCGGCCCTTGTGGGTCGCCGGCTGCCAGCGCGGAAGCCAGCGGAGCCAGGCGTCAACAGCCTGGCTCACCTGGGTCTCGACCGAGCGCTCCACGGCATCCATTGTCCCCTGTCGCACCCGGATGCGCAGGGATTTGCGGACTACTCGTCGCCCGGGTCGGTGTGCTCCCACGGCCAGCGCGGCCGGTCGGCGCCCGTTCGCACGAGTGCGACGGCGCCCCACCCGGCGACAAGCGCCGCACCCACCAGTACGAGGGCGAACCATGACAGCGCGAACGTGCCCGCCGCCGATCCCGCGCGCGCGGGATCGACGCCGGTGACGATCGCGCCCAGCACCAGACCCACGAGGTAGGCGAGCAACGCGACCACCGCCGTCGTGCCCGCTGCGGCGTACGACGGTCGCGGTCGGCGCAGCACCGTGGCCAGCACGGCACCGACGCCGCCGATCGAGCAGACCATCGCGGCGGCGCCGGGCACGTTCCCGAGCCCCGGCACCGCGATCACCTCGACGTCGAGCAGGACGCTCGTCACCCCGAGACCCGCGATCGCAAGGGCTGCGAACCCGGCGGTCGACAGCGCCGCCGCAACCGGTGGCGCGACACCTCCGCCGGGATCGGACATCACTGACGGTGCAGCTGCGGCCCCGCCTCGAGGGTGCGCTCGTACTCGCGCTGCGCCTCGTTGTTGAGCTCGGTCACACGCTTGCCGCGCGACGAGACCCACGCGCCGAACCAGATCGTGATCTCGCGGCCGATGACGAACGCCACGATCGCGAGCGGCGCGAGCAGCTGCTCGCCGACGAGTTCAGCACCGGCGCTCGCGGTGAGCGTCCAGAACTGCGCCTCGAAGAGCTGACCGAGCAGGTGACCGCCGTACGCCGCGACACCGACGAACAGACCGAAGACGACCCAGTGTCCCCAGCGTCCGCGGTTGATGATCGCGCCGAGCAGCCAGAAGCCGATGAAGAACACCGCGACCGGCACCCAGAACCACCACGACGTGAGCGCACCGAGCGCCTCGGTGCCGAAGTTCTCGCCCGTGACCTCACCGACGGCGGCGCGCAGGCCGAGGGCCGCTGCGAGGTAGAGCAGTGCGAAGACGACCGCGGCCAGCAGGCCGATGGCGCCGGCGGCACCGCGGTTGCCACGCACCCGCGGTGCTTCGGGAGCCTGCACGAAGATCGGCTGCGGGGTCGCCGGCACAACAGGCTCGGCCGCCGTCTCACGGGACGTGTCGGCGTAGGACGTCGTGACCGGCTCGCGGTACGCCTCGGGCGCGCGGTAGGCCTCGGGCTCGCGGGACGTTTCGGTGTCGCGAGCGGAGTACGCCGCAGCCGCGCCTCCGGCGACAGCAGCACCCGTCGCGGGCTCGGCGGGCGCGGCCGTGTCGGTCACGGGCGCCGCGGGTGCAGCACCGTCACCGTGCGACGAGAATTCGGCATCCCATGCGTCTGCAGCGGCGGCCTTGTCGGCTGCCGATTCGGCGGGCTGCGCAGCCGGAGCGGCCTCAGCCTGCTCGGCGGGCGCCTCGACGTCGGACGCGGCCGGCTCTGGGGAACTCACGGCGTCGTTCGACGCGGCCTCGGCGTCGGCCAGGCTTTCGTTGGCGCTGCCGACCACGTCGTCGACGCCCTGGGAAGCGGACGTGTCGGGGGTCTCGTCGACCGGCTCGCCGTACTTGGGGTCGCTCATGGCGGGATGCTCCTCACGCGGGGCGCACGCCACCGCAGTGCGAGGTTACCGCCGGCAGTGCCCGCCACCCGTGAGGCGTGCCGACGTGTCGGCAGGTGACGGGAACACGAGATGGTGGGACGTATCGTTGAGGGCATGATCCGGCGACCGTTTCTGCCCGCCGCGTTGGCGTTCCCCCTCGCGGCGATCGCGTTCGTCGGTTGCGCGCCCGAAGCGGCACCCGCACCCACCGACACCCCCGCCGCCGCCGCGCCATCGGCATCCGCCACACCGGTGGGCCCCGAGATCGCGCCGTTCCCCACCGGCGCAACCGCGTCGACCACAGCGCTCCCCGCCGACTGCGACGGGTTGCTCACCGACGAGATGCGCGCCGAACTCGAGGGCATCCCGCTGAACGCGCCGGGCATGGGCGGCGGCATCCGCGAAGACAGCACGCGCGTGTGCGTCTGGGCCGATCCCGCCGCGACCGTCACCAAACTCGTCGTCGTGATCGGGTATGCCCCCGAGCGCGAGGCCAGCGACGCCCTGTACCTGCTGCAGGTCGACGAAGGCTTCAAGTGCTATGAACCAGACGGTGGGGTGCGATGCGAGAAGCAGTGGACCAACACCGATCACGCCATCGAGGTCACCGAGGGGCGCACGCTGTTCTTCCGCGACGGCGTCATCATCGACACGCAGTACACGGCACTCGCGCCGCAGGGGTTCACGGCGTCGATCGTGTCGAAGCTGTGGCCCTGAGCCTCACTCGGCAGCGAGGCTGACCGCCCACACGCGATCGGCGGTGCGTCCTGCGTACGCCTGTGGATGCCAGCCGTGCTGCACGCTCGAGAGCCATCGCCCGTCGCCCGCCTCGATGGTCTCGACAGTCTGGATCGCTTCGTCACCCTCGCCCTCGGTCGTCGTCCGCGTGCAGCGGATGCGGTCGGCCACCTTGTCGCACGTGAAGCCCTCCTCGGGCAGCACGGCGCGGATGACCGACGGGGCGTCCGCCGGAACGTCGGCGTAGGTCGTGGAGATCTCTCCACGCTCCGACGTCCACGCGCACGTGAAGCGGACGTCGGGTGTCAGCGTGTCGACGACGCCCGTGGCAGCGGTCGCCGGCGCGTCCCGCGACACCTCCAGTTCGGCAGAAGGCGTCCAGCGCAGCGCCGCCCACAGCGCGTCACCGTAAAGATCCTGGCATTCACGGGGCTCACCCGGCACCGCTTCGCGGGCGGGCGCGTCGGACGCTTCGGGTGTCGCTTCGCCGCCGAACCAGGTCGCGCCGATCGGCAGCAGCGGCAGCGTCAACACCGCCAGCGTGATGACGACGGCGGCGCACAGCGACCCCACGATCCACGCGAACACCGCGCTGCGTCCCCCAGTCCGTGCCATGCCTCCACGCTACGTGAAGAGACCCCGCGGCGACGAACGCGCGCCGCCGCGCTGCCAACGGAGAAGGCCCCCGGCATCCTGTCGGATACCGGGGGCCTTCATCAGACTGCCTCGGGTCAGTTATAGGTGCCCGGGGTGAAGTCGTCGGTCGTGAAGCTGTCGAAGTCGACGTAGCTCAGGTCGGCGTCGCTGTACGCGCCGTCCGAGGCGAAGATGCGGTTGGGGTACCGCTCGCTCTTGGCCTCTTCGGTCGCCTCCACGGTGACGTTCCGGTACTTGTTCAGACCGGTGCCCGCCGGGATCAGCTTTCCGATGATCACGTTCTCCTTCAGGCCCACCAGCGGGTCGCTCTTGCCCTCCATGGCCGCCTGCGTCAGGACGCGGGTGGTCTCCTGGAACGACGCGGCCGACAGCCACGACTCGGTCGCGAGCGACGCCTTGGTGATACCCATCAGCTCGGGACGACCCGAAGCGGGGCGCTTGCCCTCGGAGACGGCCTTGCGGTTGAGCTCCTGGTAGCGCTTGAAGTCCACCAGCTCACCCGGCAGCAGCTCGGTCTCGCCGTGGTCGACGACGGTGACCTTGCGCAGCATCTGGCGCACGATGACCTCGATGTGCTTGTCGTGGATCGGCACACCCTGCGAGCGGTACACGCCCTGCACGCCGCCGACGAGGTACTTCTGCACCTCGCGGGCACCCTGCACGCGCATGACCTCCTTGGGGTCGAGCGTGCCGACCTGCAGCGGCTGGCCGACGACGACGCGCTGACCGTCCTCGACGAGGAGCGTGGCGCGCTTGAGCACCGGGTAGACGACGGGCTCGTCGCCGTTGTCGGGCGTCAGGATGACCTTCTTGGCCTTGTCGGTCTCGTCGATCTTGATGACACCGTCGGCCTCGGCGATCGGGGACGCACCCTTGGGGGTACGCGCCTCGAACAGCTCCTGCACACGGGGCAGACCCTGCGTGATGTCGTCTGCACCAGCGGTACCACCGGTGTGGAAGGTACGCATCGTCAGCTGGGTACCGGGCTCACCGATCGACTGGGCCGCGATGATGCCGACGGCCTCACCGATGTCGACGAGCTTGCCGGTCGCGAGCGAACGGCCGTAGCACTTCGCGCAGACGCCGACGGCCGAGTCACACGTGAGCACCGAGCGCACCTTGATGGTCTCGACGCCGCCCTCGACGAGCTTGTCGATGAGCACGTCGCCGACGTCCTCACCGGCAGCGGCGAGCACGTCGCCCTTCGGGTCGACCACGTCAGCGGCCAGCGTGCGGGCGAACACCGAGTTCTCGACATTCGCGTCGCGGACGAGCTGACCATCGGCGCCGGGCGCCGCGATGACGAACTCGAGGCCCTTCGAGGTGCCACAGTCGTCTTCACGGATGATGACGTCCTGCGACACGTCGACCAGACGACGCGTCAGGTAGCCCGAGTCGGCGGTACGGAGGGCCGTGTCGGCCAGACCCTTACGGGCACCGTGGGTCGCGATGAAGTACTCGGCCACCGACAGACCCTCGCGGTACGACGAGATGATCGGACGGGGGATGATCTCACCCTTGGGGTTGTTCACCAGACCACGCATACCGGCGATGTTTCGGATCTGCAGCCAGTTACCACGGGCACCCGAGCTCACCATGCGGTTGATGGTGTTGTCCTCGGGGAAGTTGTCCCGCATGGCCTTCTGGATCTCGTCGGTCGCCTCGGTCCAGATCTTGATGAGCTCCTGACGACGCTCGGCGTCGGTGGTGAGACCCTTCTCGAACTGGCCCTGGACCTTGGCCGCCTTCTTCTCGTAGCCGGCGACGATCTCCTTCTTGGTGGGAGGCGTCAGCACGTCGCTGAGGGCGACGGTCACACCCGAACGGGTGGCCCAGTAGAAGCCGGCGTCCTTGATCCGGTCGAGGGATGCCGCGACCTCGGTCTTCGGGTACTCCTCGGCGAGCTTGTTGACGATCTGCGACAGCTTGCCCTTGTCGGCCTGGCCCCGCACGAACGGGTAGCCCTTGGGGAGCGTGTCGTTGAAGATCGCCTGACCCAGCGATGCGTCCAGCAGGCCGTGGCGCTCGTAGCCCTCGGGCGCTTCGCCCTCGAGGAACGTGAGGCCGGGCACGCGGATGCGGACCTTGGCCTGCAGGTCGAGGGTGCCCTCGTCCTTGGCCAGGATCGCCTCGCCGACCGAGCCGAACACGCGGCCCTCACCGAGGGCGCCTTCCTTGACCGTGGTCAGGTGGTGCAGACCGATGATCATGTCCTGCGAGGGCAGGGTCACCGGGCGGCCGTCCGACGGCTTCAGGATGTTGTTCGACGCCAGCATGAGGATGCGGGCCTCGGCCTGCGCCTCGACCGACAGCGGCAGGTGCACGGCCATCTGGTCACCGTCGAAGTCCGCGTTGAAGGCGGCACACACGAGCGGGTGCAGCTGAATGGCCTTGCCCTCGACGAGCTGCGGCTCGAAGGCCTGGATGCCGAGGCGGTGCAGCGTGGGTGCACGGTTGAGCAGCACGGGGCGCTCGCGGATGATCTCCTCGAGCACGTCCCAGACCTCGGGACGGGTGCGCTCGACGGCACGCTTGGCGGCCTTGATGTTCTGGCTGTGACCGAGGTCGATCAGGCGCTTGATGACGAACGGCTTGAACAGCTCGAGGGCCATCTGCTTGGGCAGACCACACTGGTGGAGCTTGAGCTGGGGACCCACGATGATGACCGAACGGCCCGAGTAGTCCACGCGCTTGCCGAGCAGGTTCTGGCGGAAGCGACCCTGCTTGCCCTTGAGCATGTCGCTCAGGGACTTCAGGGCACGGTTGCCGGTACCGGTGACGGGGCGGCCGCGGCGGCCGTTGTCGAACAGCGCGTCGACGGCCTCCTGCAGCATGCGCTTCTCGTTGTTGACGATGATCTCGGGGGCACCGAGGTCGATCAGACGACGAAGACGGTTGTTGCGGTTGATCACGCGACGGTACAGGTCGTTCAGGTCGCTGGTGGCGAAGCGGCCACCGTCGAGCTGGACCATCGGACGCAGCTCCGGCGGGATGACCGGGACGACGTCGAGCACCATCGCGGCCGGGCTCATGCCCGTCGCGAGGAACGAGTTCACGACCTTGAGGCGCTTGATCGCGCGGATCTTGCGCTGACCCTTGCCCTCGGCGATCTGCAGGTGCAGCGACTCGGCCTCAGCGGCCAGGTCGAAGGACTCGAGGCGGCGCTTGATGCCCTCGGCGCCCATGTGGGCCTCGAAGTACTGGCCGAAGCGGTCCTGCAGCTCGTGGAAGACGTCGTCCTCCTGCTTGAGCTGACCGACCTCGAGCGTGCGGAACTCCTCCCACATGCGCTCGAGCTTCGCGATCTGCTCGTCGGCGCCCTTGCGGACCTGCGCCATCTCCTTCTCGGCGGCGTCCTTGACCTTCTTCTTCTGGTCGGCCTTGGCGCCCTCCGCCTCGAGTGCGGCGAGCTCCTCCTCCAGCTTGGCGAGGCGGTCGGCGACACGCGAGTCGCGACGGTCGGCGAGGTTCTTGATCTCCAGGCGCAGGTTGTTCTCGTGCGTCGGGAGGTCACGGTGACGAGCATCCTCGTCAACCGAGATCACCATGTAGGCGGCGAAGTAGATGACCTTCTCGAGGTCCTTCGGCGCCATGTCGAGCAGGTACCCGAGGCGCGAGGGCACGCCCTTGAAGTACCAGATGTGGGTGACGGGCGCGGCGAGCTCGATGTGGCCCATGCGCTCACGGCGGACCGAGCTCTTGGTGACCTCGACTCCGCAGCGCTCACAGACGATGCCCTTGAAGCGGACACGCTTGTACTTGCCACAGGCGCACTCCCAGTCGCGGGAGGGGCCGAAGATCTGCTCGCCGAAGAGGCCGTCCTTCTCCGGCTTCAGCGTGCGGTAGTTGATGGTTTCAGGCTTCTTGACCTCACCGAAGGACCAGCGACGGATGTCGTCGGCGGTGGCGAGACCGATGCGAAGCTCATCGAAAGTTGTTGCGTCGAGCACGAGTTCTCCTGTGTCGAAAAAGATTCAGTCGTCGGTAATCGGGTCGGATCAGATCTCGTCGATCGACGACGACTCGAACCGGGTGGAGATGTTGATGCCGAGCTCTTCCGCCGCGCGGAAGGCCTCGTCGTCGGTGTCACGGAGGTTCACAGCCGTGCCGTCGGCGCCGAGGACCTCGACGTTCAGGCAGAGCGACTGCATCTCCTTCATGAGCACCTTGAAGGACTCAGGGATGCCGGGCTCGGAGATGTTCTCGCCCTTGACGATCGCCTCGTAGACCTTGACGCGCCCCACGATGTCGTCGGACTTGATCGTCAGGAGCTCCTGCAGCGCGTACGCGGCACCGTAGGCCTCGAGCGCCCACACCTCCATCTCACCGAAGCGCTGGCCGCCGAACTGCGCCTTTCCACCGAGCGGCTGCTGGGTGATCATCGAGTAGGGGCCGGTGCTGCGGGCGTGGATCTTGTCGTCCACGAGGTGGTGCAGCTTCAGGATGTACATGTAGCCGACCGAGATCGGAGCCGGGAACGGCTCGCCGGTGCGACCGTCGAACAGCGTCGTCTTGCCGCTGCCGCCGATCAGGCGCTCGCCGTCGCGGTTGGGGAGCGTCGAGTCGAGCAGACCGACGATCTCCTCCTCACGGGCACCGTCGAACACCGGGGTGGCGACCTTCGTGCCGGGCGCTGCCTCACGGGCGGACTCGGGAAGCGCGGCGGCCCACTCGGGGTTGCCCTCGACCTTCCAGCCCTGCTTCGCGATCCATCCGAGGTGGGTCTCGAGCACCTGGCCGAAGTTCATGCGGCCGGGGATGCCGAGCGGGTTCAGCACGACGTCGACGGGGGTTCCGTCGGCGAGGAACGGCATGTCCTCGACCGGCAGGATCTTCGCGATGACGCCCTTGTTGCCGTGACGGCCGGCAAGCTTGTCGCCCTCGGTGATCTTGCGCTTCTGGGCGATGTAGACCACGACGCGGCGGTTGACGCCCGAGCCGAGCTCGTCGTCGCCCTCTTCGGCGTTGAACTCCTTGACGGCGATGACCGTGCCCTGCTCACCGTGGGGCACCTTCAGGGAGGTGTCACGGACCTCGCGGCTCTTCTCGTTGAAGATCGCGCGGAGCAGACGCTCCTCGGCCGACAGCTCGGTCTCACCCTTGGGCGTGACCTTGCCGACGAGGATGTCACCGGGGCGGACCTCGGCGCCGATGCGGACGATGCCGCGCTCGTCGAGGTCCTTCAGCAGCTCGGGGCTGACGTTGGGGAGGTCACGGGTGATCTCCTCCTTGCCGAGCTTGGTGTCGCGCGCGTCGACCTCGTACTCCTCGATGTGGATCGAGGAGAGGGTGTCGTTCTTCACGAGCTCCTGGCTGAGGATGATGGCGTCCTCGAAGTTGTGACCCTCCCACGTCATGAAGGCGACGAGCAGGTTCTTGCCGATGGCGAGCTCGCCGTCTTCGGTGGCGGGGCCGTCGGCGATGACCTCGCCGACCTCGACACGGTCGCCGGCCGAGACCACGACACGCTGGTTGTACGAGTTGCCCTGGTTGGAGCGGTCGAACTTGCGCAGGAAGTAGTCCTTCGTGCCGCCCTCGTCGAGCTGCAGCGTGACGACGTCGGCCGAGACGGATGCGACGACACCGGGCTTGTCGGCGGTGATGACGTCACCGGCGTCGATGGCCGCGTAGCCCTCCATACCGGTGCCGACCAGCGGCGAGTCGCTCTCGAGGAGCGGCACGGCCTGGCGCTGCATGTTCGCACCCATGAGGGCGCGGTTGGCGTCGTCGTGCTCGAGGAACGGGATCAGCGAGGTGCCGACCGAGACCATCTGACGGGGCGAGACGTCCATGTAGCCGATCTCATCGGCGGGGAACAGGTCGACCTCGCCGCCCTTGCCGCGACGTGCGAGCACGCGGTCCTGGGCGAACGATCCGTCGGCCTTCAGCTCGACACCGGCCTGGGCGACGATGTAGTCGTTCTCCTCGGCGGCGGTCAGGTAGTCGATGTCGTTGCTGACCTTGCCGCCGGTGACGCGACGGTACGGCGTCTCGATGAAACCGAACGCGTTGATGCGTGCGAAGGATGCGAGCGAGCCGATCAGACCGATGTTCGGGCCTTCCGGCGTCTCGATCGGGCACATGCGGCCGTAGTGCGACGGGTGGACGTCACGGACCTCGACACCTGCGCGCTCACGCGACAGACCACCGGGGCCGAGCGCCGAGAGGCGACGCTTGTGGGTCAGGCCCGCGAGCGGGTTGTTCTGGTCCATGAACTGCGACAGCTGCGAGGTTCCGAAGAACTCCTTGATCGCGGCGACGACGGGGCGCACGTTGATCAGGGTCTGCGGCGTGATCGCCTCGATGTCCTGCGTGGTCATGCGCTCGCGGACGACGCGCTCCATGCGCGACAGACCGGTGCGGACCTGGTTCTGGATGAGCTCGCCGACGGCGCGGATGCGACGGTTGCCGAAGTTGTCGATGTCGTCGACGTCGAGACGGATCTCGACCTGCTTGCCGCTGCGCACACCTTCGAAGGTGACGTCGCCGCGGTGCAGGCGGACGAGGTACTTGATGGTCGCGACGATGTCGTCGACGGTCAGCACCGAGTCGCTGAGGGCGGCCTCGAGGCCCAGCTTCTGGTTGATCTTGTAGCGACCCACCTTGGCCAGGTCGTAGCGCTTCGGGTTGAAGTAGAAGTTGTCGAGCAGCGCGCGGGCGGCCTCTGCGGCGACCTGCTCACCCGGACGGAGCTTGCGGTAGATGTCGCGGAGCGCGTCCTCCTTGGTGAGGATCGTGTCCTTGCTGAGGGTCTCTTCGATCGACTCGAAGCCGGCGAACTCGTTCAGGATGTCTTCGCTCGTGAGGCCGAGGGCCTTGAGGAACACGGTGACCGACTGCTTGCGCTTGCGGTCGATGCGCACGCCGACCTGGTCGCGCTTGTCGATCTCGAACTCGAGCCATGCACCACGGCTCGGGATGACGCGCGCCGAGACGATGTCCTTGTCGCTCGTCTTGTCGGGGGTCTTGTCGAAGTAGACACCGGGCGAACGCACGAGCTGCGAGACGACGACTCGCTCGGTGCCGTTGATGATGAACGTTCCGCGGCTGGTCTGCAGCGGGAAGTCGCCCATGAAGACCGTCTGGGTCTTGATCTCACCCGTGAGGTGGTTCATGAACTCGGCTTCGACGTACAGCGGGGCGGCGTAGGTCTTGCCGCGCTCCTTGCACTCCTCGATCGAGTACTTCTCGGGCTCGAGGTAGGGGTTCGTGAACGAGAGCTGCATCGTCTCGGCGAGGTCCTCGATGGGCGAGATCTCCTCGAAGATCTCCTCGAGTCCGCTCACCGACGGCACGTCGGTGCGACCGGCGGCCTCAGCCTCGGCGACGCGCGCCTTCCAGGCCTCGTTGCCGACGAGCCAGTCGAAGGACTCCGTCTGCAGCGCCAGCAGGTCGGGGACCGTCAGCGTGTCGGAGATCTTCGCGAACGACAGACGCGATGCGCCGCGGCCGTTCTTGGGGGTGGTGGTGGAAGTGGTTGCGTTACGCGCAGCAGCCAAGGGGATAACCTCCGTGGGCCCGGGCAGGGCCGGTGTTCCTTGTCGTCAGGTGGAGTGCTCCCGAATCCGCCTGCACGACGCGCGCCGCTTGTTCAGCGGGGGCGCGCAGGACACATGCCGACCACCATATGAAGGCATGGGGAAAGGGAGCGCAACTACTCACTATAGGAGTTTCGGCGCGCCATGTCCAGCGGCATCCTTGACCCGACCTTCGACCTGCGGTATAACCGCGCCCGCGGCGCCGGGATTCCGGGGTCAGCCGGGCGGTCGCGCATGGCGGAACCGTACCCGGTCCCCCGGGCGCAGCTGTCCGAGCGCGTCGGGTTCGGCGACGACGGCGACGACGGGGTAGCCGCCGGTGACGGGCGCGTCCGGGCCGAAGAGCACCGGCATCCCGTCCGGCGGCACCTGCACCGCCCCCGGCAGCATGCCCTCGCTGGGCAGTTCGCCCTCGCGCACCCGCACGAGCGGCGGGCCGTCGAGGCGGATGCCGACGCGGTCGGCGGCCGGCGTGACCGTCCATGCCGTCTCGTACAGCCCCGCGGCGGTGTCGGCGAACCAGTCGGCGCGGGGGCCGGGTGCCAGCGCGATCTCGACGACGTCCGGCGCCACCGGGCTCCACGGGTGAACATCGTCGGGCGGAATGGGCGCGAGCGTCGCGTCGGCGACGCGGACGACCTCGCCGGCGCGCAGCGGCTCTGGACCGAGGCCGGCGAGCGTGTCGGTCGAGCGGGAGCCGATCGTGCGGGGCGCGTCGACCCCGCCCCTGATCGCCAGGTAGCCGCGGGCACCGTGGGTGAACCAGTCGGCATGCAACTCGGTGCCGGCCGGCCACGCGTGCGCCGCGTACGGGTCCACCGGGCGATTGTCGATCGTGAGGGGGCCCCACGCGCCGCAGACCGCGACCCACAGGTCACGCAGCGCCCTGGCACGGAATCCGCCCATCGTGATCTCGATGCCGGCTGCGCCTTCGGCAGTGCCCAGCAGTCGCAGCGCCGTGCGAAGGGCTGCACGGTCGGCGGCGCCCGACCGCGCCACGCCCTCGGCCGCGTGACCGGCCCGCCCCTGATCCTGCACCGTCGCACGCAAGCCCGGCTCGATCACCACGAACGCGGCGGCCACGGCATCCGCACTCCCGTGCACACCCGCGGGGATCGCGCCCGACACGCCGACCGAACCGGCCTCGACCCCGGCGTGTTCGCCGGAATCCCCGCGGTTGTGCACGCCGGATGCGGTGGATGCCGTGGCCCGGGCGGCGCGGAACTGCACGCGGTCGCCGGGCCGGAGCAGCGCGGGGCGGTCGGCTGAGGGATCGAACAGCGGCGCATCGGTGCGGCCGATCAGCCGCCATCCGCCGGGCGTCGCGCGGGGGTAGGCGCCGGAGAACGCACCGGCGAGGCCGACCGAGCCGGCAGGCACGCGGGTCCGCGGCGACGTCAGGCGCGGCACGTCGAAGGGCCACTCCTCGCTCACGAGGTATCCGAACCCGGGCGCGAAGCCCGTGAAAGCGACCGTCCACGCGGCGGCGGTGTGCGCGGCCACGAGGGCCTCGCGCGTCGCGCCGAGCAGCCGTGCGGTCTCGTCGAGGTCGGCGCCGTCGTAGACGACCGGCAGTTCGACGGCAGGAGTGGATGCCGACGTGTCGAGCGGGGCGCCGTCGACGGTCTTCTCGATCCACGCGCGTGCCGCGGCGATCGGGAGCACCGCGGTGTCGACGTGGACGAGCACGGTTCGCGCCGCCGGCACCAGGTCGACGACCCCGGCGAGCGCCGAGCCGCGAAGTCGCGCGGCGAGCGCGAGGACGTCGTCGAGCCCGTCCGTTTCGACCAGCAGCGCCCGGGTCCCGAACGGCAGCACCCGCACGTCGGCGCCCGTCACCACGGGGCCCGCACCGCGACGCCCGCCGCATCGAGCGCGGTGCGCACGGCCCGGGCGATCGCCACCGAGCCGGGCGTGTCGCCGTGGACGCACAGCGAGACGGCATCCGTGTCGATGATCGACCCGTCGACGGCCACGACCGTTCCCGCGGTCGCGAGACGCACCGCCCGTTCGGCGATCCGGTCGATGTCGTGCAGCATCGCGCCCGGCTCGGACCGGGGCACCAGTCCGCCCGAGGGCAGGTAGGCGCGATCGAGGAACGCCTCGCGCACGAACGGCAGCCCGCGGGTGTTCGCGGCGCGGGCGATCGCACCGTCGAGGCCCAGGATCGGCAGCGGGCGACCGAGCACCGCGGCGAACTCGGCGACAGCCGTCGCGACGGCATCCGCGGCCTCCTGGTCGACGGTGACGACGTGGTAGAGCGCGCCGTGCGGCTTGACGTAGCGCACGTCGGCGCCTGCCGACACGAGCGCGTCGAGCTGCCCACGCACCTGGGTGCGCAGCATTTCGGGTGCCACGGCGAGCGCCGTGCGCCCGAACCCGGCGCGGTCGACGAAGGACGGGTGCGCACCGACGGCGACGCTGTGTCGAGCCGCGCGCGCGACGGCCTCGCGCATCGCGTCGACGTCACCGGCGTGCCCGCCGCACGCGACCGACGCGCTCGAGATCACTTCGAACATGGCCTCGTCGTCGGCCGTCGGCACGCCGTCGACGGTCTCGCCGAGGTCGGCGTTGAGGTCGATGGCGCTCATGCGTCAACGGTACTCGTGACCCCGTGCGTTACGAGTGAGTAACTGGGGCGCGCAGGCGGGTGCACATCGGGGCGCGTGGGGGCAGGATGGGGGGATGCCGCTCGAGACACGCCCCGCGGGGTCGACCCCGCTGCTGACCGTCCGCGACATGGCGGTCGACTTCCAGACGATCGACGGCCCCGTCCACGCCGTCGAGGGCGTCGATCTCGAGATCGGCGCGGGCGAGACGGTCGCGATCGTCGGCGAGTCCGGCTCGGGCAAGTCGACCACGGCGATGGCCGTCATCGGACTGCTGCCCGGAAACGGCAAGGTCGTGCGCGGCAGCATCCAGCTCGAGGGCCGTGAGCTCGTCGGCGCCCCCGAGAGCCAGATGCGCCGCATCCGGGGCGGCTCGATCGGACTCGTGCCGCAGGACCCCATGTCGAACCTCAACCCGGTCTCGAAGATCGGCACGCAGGTCGCCGAGACGCTGCTGGCCCACGGCCTCGCGACGAGCAAGGACGTCGACCGCAAGGTCGTCGAGACCCTCGCCGCGGCGGGCCTGCCGAACGCCGAAGAGCGCGCGAAGCAGTACCCGCACGAGTTCTCGGGAGGCATGCGCCAGCGCGCCCTCATCGCGATCGGACTGGCCTGCAACCCGCGCCTGCTGATCGCCGACGAGCCGACGAGCGCGCTCGACGTGACGGTGCAGAAGACGATTCTCGACCAGCTCGGCCGCATGACCGACGATCTCGGCACCTCGGTGCTGCTCATCACACACGACCTGGGGCTCGCCGCCGACCGCGCCGCCCGCGTCGTCGTCATGCACCGCGGCCGGATCGTCGAGCAGGGCCCGGCACGCCAGATCCTCGAAGACCCGCAGCACCCCTACACCCAGTCGCTCGTGAAGGCCGCCCCGTCTGTCGCCGCCGCTCGGCTGCGGCCCGAAGCCTTCCGCCCCGCCGCGGAGACGGCCGCAGAGGCGAAGCCCGTCGACAACATCGTGGAAGTCGAATCGCTCACCAAGCTCTACAAGGTGCGCGGCAGCAAGGAGGACTTCGCCGCCGTCAAGGACGTCTCCTTCGCGATCCCCCGCGGCGAGACGGTCGCGATCGTGGGCGAATCCGGGTCGGGCAAGACGACGACGGCCCGCATGCTGCTGAAGGTCATCGAGCCCACCGAGGGCGCCATCCGGTACGAAGGCCAGGATGTCGCGGCCCTCAAGGGACGTGACCTGCGCGACTTCCGCCAGAAGGTGCAGCCGATCTTCCAGGACCCGTACTCATCGCTGAACCCGATGTTCACGATCGAGCGGATCGTGTCGGAGCCGCTCGACTTCTACAAGCGCGGCAGCTCGAAGGACCGTGCCGCGCGGGTGCGGAAGCTGCTCGACGACGTCGCGCTCCCCCACTCGATGTTGCGCCGGTACCCGTCGGAGCTGTCGGGCGGGCAGCGACAGCGCGTCGCGATCGCCCGCGCACTCGCCCTGCAGCCCGAGCTGATCGTGTGCGACGAGCCGGTCTCGGCCCTCGACGTGCTCGTGCAAGACCAGATCCTGACGCTGCTGCGCGACCTGCAGAGCGAGTACGGCCTGAGCTACCTGTTCATCTCCCACGACCTCGCGGTCGTCCGACTCATCTCGGACTACGTGTGCGTCATGAAGGACGGCGCGCTCGTGGAGGCGGCATCCAGCGAGGAGATCTTCACGAACCCGCGTGATCCGTACACGCGCAAGCTGCTGGCATCCATCCCCGGCAACGAACTCGACATCGCCGTCTGACCCGCGCGGGGTGTCTCAGCGGGCGCGGGTGCGGGGGTCCATCGCCTCGCGCAGCGCCTCGCCGAGCAGCGTGAAGCCGAGGGCGGTCACGGCGATCGCGATGCCGGGCAGGAACGCCAGCCACGGTGCGATCGACAGTTCTGCCTGCGCGTAGGTGAGCATGCGGCCCCACTCGGCCGTCTCGGGGCGTCCGCCGCCGAGGCCCAGGAACGACAGTGCGGCGGCGTCGATGACCGCGGTCGCGAGCGACAGCGTTCCCTGCACGATGACGGGGCCGATCGAGTTCGGCAGCACATGGCTCATCGTGATCGTGCCGCGCCCGAGACCCAGCGTCTGCGCCGACAGCACGTAGTCGGCCGAGCGCTGCTGCAACATCGAGGCGCGCAGCAGGCGCGCGAAGATCGGCACCTGCGACGCACCGATCGCGATCATGACCGCCCACTGCGACTGACCGAGGATCGCGGCGATCGACACCGCCAGCAGCAGGTTCGGCACCGACAGCAGGATGTCGACGAGGCGCATCAGCACACTGTCGACCCAGCCGCCGAACATGCCGGCGAGCAGACCGATGAGCATGCCGCCGAGCAGACCCAGGGCCGTCGAGATGACGCCGATCTGCAGCGAGGCCTGCGCGCCCCAGATGAGCTTCGAGAGCACGTCGCCGCCGAAGCGGTCCAGCCCCAGCGGGAACTGCGCCAGTTCGCCCGGCCCGGGAATGTGCGTCGGGGTGATGAAGCTACGACCGGGGAGTTCCATCTCGCTGTAGGGCGCGAGGACGGGTGCCAGCAGCGCCACCAGCAGGAACAGCAGCACGATGGCCGCACCGATCCATGCCGTCGGGTTGCGGCGGAGGCGGCGGAACACGTCACGCCAGAAACCGCCCTTGACCTGGACGTCGAGCACCTCGTGGTCGGCGACCGCTGCGTCGCCCGCGGGCCCGCCGCCGGGGGCGGGAGGAAGGATGCCGGAACTCATGAGACCCTCACTCTCGGGTCGATGATGCTGTACGACACGTCGACGATCAGGTTGATCAGCGCGTACGTGATCGCGATGAAGATGATGAAACCCTGCAACACGGGGAAGTCACGCGAGAAGATCGCGCGGGCCAGGAACGAGCCGATGCCGGGGAAGGCGAACACCGTCTCGGTGAGGATCGCACCCGACAGCAGGAGCCCCGTCTGCAGGCCGATCGTCGTGACGACCGGCAGCATGGCATTGCGCAGGATGAAGCGGCTGCGCAGCGTGCCGCGCGAAATGCCCTTCGCCTTGCCGGTGCGCACATAGTCGGCGTTCTGCACCTCGAGCACCGAGGCCCGGGTGATGCGCACGATGATCGCGAGCGGAATCGTGCCGAGCGCCAGCGCCGGCAGCAGCAGGTGGAGCACGGCGTCCCACGCGGCGTCGAACTCTCCCGTGATGAGGCCGTCGAGTACGTAGAAGTTCGTGTAGTGGGTGGCGTCGATCCTGGCATCCTGCCTGCCGTCGGACGGCAGCCAGCCGAGCTCGACGGCGAAGATGTACTTGAGGATGAACGCCAGGAAGAACACCGGGATCGTGATGCCGATGAGGCTGAGGACGACCGAGGCGTGGTCGGTGAATTTGCCGTGGCGGCGCGCGGCCCAGTAGCCGAGCGGCACGCCGACGCCGACGGCGAAGATGAGGGCCGCGAGGCTCAGCTCGATCGTCGCGGGGAAGCGGCGCAAGAACTCTTCGAGCACGGGCCGGCCGGTCTGGATGCTGTTGCCGAAGTCGCCCGAGAGCAATCGGCCCATCCAGGTGAAGTACTGCTCGATGAGGGGTCGGTTGAAACCGTACAGCTCGTTGACACGAGCGATGGCTTCGGGGGTGGCCTTCTCGCCCAGCAGGGCGACGGCGGGGCCGCCCGGCAGGGCGCGCACCCACAGGAACAGCAGGATGCTCAGGCCCAGGAGCGTCGGGATCAGAAGCAGAAGCCTCTTGCCGATGGTTCGCAGCAAAACGGGTTCTCCGGTGTCGACGGGTGAGCGGTGCGGGGTGGGGACGAGCCCCACCCCGCACCGTGTGGACGGCGGGTGCCGGTGTTACTCGTTCAGGACGATCTCGCTGAACACCTCGTCGTTGACCGGGCTGGCCGGGTAGCTGTCGACGCGAGGCGAGAACGCCAGGGTCGGAGCGGGGTGGGCCAGCGGGACGCCCGGGATGAGCTGGGCGACCATCTCGTTGATCTCCATGTACTTCGCGGTCTGCTCGTCGAGGTCGGCGATGCCGCGCGCCTCCGACAGTGCTGCGAACAGCTCGGGGTCGTTGAAGCCCCACTCCGAGGACTGCTGTCCGAAGAACACACCCACGAAGTTGTCGGTGTCGTTGTAGTCACCCGTCCAACCCAGCAGGTGGATGCCGTGGTCGGCGGTCGCGGTGATCTGCTCGAGGTAGTCGGGGTTCCAGGCATCCGTCTCGGGGTTGGTGACGACACCGACCTCGTTCAGCTGGGCCGAGAGCACGGTGAAGATCTGCTCTGGGTCCGGCATGTACGGACGCGACACGTCGACCGGGTAGTTGAAGGTCAGCGTGAGCGGGTTCGACTCGTCGTAGCCGGCCTCGGCGAGGAGGGTCTTGGCCATCTCGGGGTCGTACTCGTACGTGGTGACGTCGGGGTTCCAGCCGTTGACCGAGTCGGGCATGAACTGCGTCGCCTTCTGGGTGCCCTCCGGGAGCACCTGCGAGATGAGCGCGTCCTTGTCGATCGCGTGTGAGAGCGCCTGGCGCACCTTCGGGTCCTGCAGCTCTTCGATCGCCTGGTTGAAGGCGAGGTACAGGATCGTGAACGGCGGACGCGACACCATCGTGAAGCCGTCCTCCTCGAGCACGGCGGTGTCGGCGGGCCCGACCAGGTCGTAGCCGTCGATCGCACCGGACTCGAGCGCCTGACGACGCGCGGTCGGGTCACCGATGACGCGGAAGATGATCTCGTCGATCTGGCCGGTGTCGCCCCAGTACTCCTCGTTGGCGGTCAGGGTGAGCTGCTCGCCCGGTGCCCAGTCCTCGAACTTGTAGGGGCCGGTGCCCGACGGGTTTCCGGTCGCGTACTCCGACAGCACGGGGGCCTCGGCGGTGCCGCCGACCTCGTCCGCGTTGAACTCGGTCATCGCGGTCGGGCTCTGCATGGCGAACGCCGGCAGCGACAGGGCCGGGATGAAGCCGGCGAACGGCTGGTTCAGGTCGATCGTCACCGAGTAGTCGCCGTCGGGCGTGCACGACTTGTAGACGGCGGCTTCGGGGCTGGAGGCGTAGCCGCGGAACAGCTTGTAGTAGTAGTAGCCGAGCGCCTCGCTGGCGGCCAGGCCCTCCCAGTTGTACCAACGCTCGAAGTTGGCGCAGACCGCTTCGGCGTTGAACGGGGTGCCGTCGTGGAAGGTGACGCCCTCCTTCAGCGTGAAGGTGTGGGAGAGCGCGTCGTCGGACGACGTCCATTCCTCGGCCAGCAGCGGTGCCGGGTCGGCCGTGCCGGGCACGGTGCCGACGAGGCCCTCGAAGATCTGCCGGGAGACGCGGAACGTCTCGCCGTCCTGCGCGAAGGCGGGGTCGAGGCTGGCCGGGTCGCTCGATGCGGCGAAGACGAACGTGCCGTCGACGTCGCTCGGCGCCGTCGTCTCGTCATCGCCACCGCGCTGGCTGGCGCAGGCGCTGAGGGTGAGTCCGCCGAGGACCACCGCCGCGATGCCTGCCAGCACGCGCTTTCTCGTTGTGGGGAGCATTGCTGTGCACCTTCCGTTGTGAGAGCCCGGCGTTCCGGGCGCAGGGATGGCGCGCCCTCCGGGGATCCTCCGACCGTACCTGGGTGAACGCTCATAAACCATGACCGGGAGGTCTCGATCGTGTTTCGGCTGCCGCGGCTACGGTTGAGGCATGGCGCGGGCGCACGTGGACGAACCGGGGCCGGCGGCACGATTGTCGGACGGCTCGATCGCGCGTGTCGTGCCGAGCCGGTTCGCCGGCGGGTGGGAGCTCGACGTCGACGGCACCCCGCAGTCGCATGTCGACCTCGACGACCCGACGCACCTGCACTTCGAATACGTCGGGCGAATGGCTGCGGTCGTCGACCAGGTCGGGATGGCGGGCGAGGCGATCACGGCGATCCACCTCGGCGGCGGCGCGCTCACCCTCCCCCGATACATCGCGCACACCCGTCCCGGCTCACGGCAGCAGGTCGTCGAACTCGAGCAGCCGATCGTCGACCTCGTGCGCGCGCAGCTGCCGCTGCCGCGGGGCGCGCAGATCCGGGTGCGGATCGGGGATGCCAGAGACGTCGCGTCGCGGCTGCCCGCAGGGCTCCACGGCGCGGCGGACCTCATCGTCTCCGACGTGTTCGCCGGCGCGCAGACCCCCGCGCACCTGACCACCGTCGAGTACTACCGGGTCCTGGCGGGGCTGCTCGCGCCGGACGGCGTTCTGCTGGTGAACGTGGCCGACGGCGCGGGGCTCGCCTTCGCGCGGCGTCAGGTCGCGACGGTGCGAGAAGTGCTGCCCGAGGTCATCGTGCTCGCCGAGGTGCAGACCCTGAAGGGCCGTCGATTCGGCAACCTGGTGATCGCGGCATCCGCAGCCCCGCTGCCGACGGCATGGCTGCCGCGACTGATGGCGGCCGGCCCGCACCCGGCGAAGGTCGCGCAGGGCGACGAGGTCACGGCGTTCGCGCGAGGCGCCAGGCCCGCGACCGACGGTGACGCCACCGACTCGCCCGCACCGAAGGCGTCGATGTTCGAGCGGTGAAAGCCGAGCCACGCGGCGTGCCCTCGGCGCGATCCCGGGGACGCGGGTGACACTGGTTGCGCATCGCGCGCGGACGGAGGACAGCAACGTGAGCTTCATCAAGGGATACGACCCCGAAACGCTGCGCGAACTCGTCGACGCCGGCGCCTGCAAGGAGCGCCTCGACGAGATCGGCGACCAGCGGAGTCTTCCCGCCATGCTCGAGCGCGTGTGGTTGTTGAAGGTGCTCGACCGCCTCGATGACGCCCTCGTGCTCTCCGAGCAGGTCGTCCGCCACGCCCGCATGGCCGGCACCCGCAAGGATCTGCTGCGCGCCCGCGTGCTGCACGCGACCGTGCTGCAGTACCGCGGCGCCTACCCGGCCGCGATCCACGAACTCAACCGCTGCACGGAAGAGGCCGATGGCCAGGACTGGACGGCGCTGTCGGCGTTCGCCCACCAGCACCGCGGCAAGGTGCACTACGACGCCGGCAGCATCGCTGCGGCCCGCGCCGACTTCAAGCGCGCCCTGTTCCTGCGCCAGGAGGCGGGGGCGCCCGAGGAGCAGCTGGAATCACTGCTGCTCGCGATCGACGCGGTCGATCGTCGCCGATCATCGGCGTCGGTCGCCAGCTGAGTGTCGGACGTTTGTTCTAGCTTCGCCGTATGACCGATCTGCACGCCGTCCGCTTCGCCGCGGAGGCACTCATGGCGTCGCATCTCGACCCGTCGTGGACGTTCGCGTTCGACAACGCGAAGCGTCGCGCCGGGGCGTGCGACTACACGCGAAAGCGCATCACGCTCTCCCGCTATCTGTCGGCGCGCTACGACGACGAGACGAACCGGCAGACGATCCTGCACGAGATCGCGCATGCCATCGCCGGGTCGGATGCCGGGCACGGCGCGCACTGGAAGCGGATCGCACGCGATCTCGGGTACACCGGCGGCACGACGCATCACGGTGAGACCGCGACCGAGCTCGCCCCGTGGGTGGGGACGTGTCCCGCCGGGCACGTGGCATACCGGCACCGGCGCGCCACCCGACAGACCTCGTGCGCGCGCTGCTCGGCGGCGTTCGACGCGAGATTCCTGTTCACGTGGGAGCGGCGCGAGATCAGCGCCGCCGTGCGCCGCGCCGCCATGACCCCGCGCTGACGCGGCCTGGCCGTTGACGTTTCGTCTCGGTCGCTGCGCTCCCTCGCTCAACGACCGGGATTGCGCGGGACCCGGTCGTTGAGCGAGCGGAGCGAGACGAAACGCCTCAGCCGTACGCGACGAACATCCCGCCGCGCAGCACCGGGGCGACCGCGATCGAGTCGACCGCGGCTGCGGCGAGCACGTCGTCGCGACGATCGCGCTCGACCAGTTCCTGGCCCGACCCGCTCGCGGTCAGCAGGTGTCGCGCGGCGCCGCGAAGTCCTCGGAACGCCTCGCATGCCGCAGCGGCCTCGGGCGAGGTGTGGTCGATGCCGAGCGCGCCGAGTGCGTCGATGACCGCGCCGGCCCCGAGCAGGTCTTCGACGGCGAAGCGCAATGCCGCATCGGGGTCGCGCCCGGCGAGCTCACCCGCCGCGAGCACCGTGATGCTCGTGCGCGCCCCGCGTCGCTGCTGCTCCGTCAGCACCGCCCGCGCGACCGCCGCCGGGTTGCAGAGCCCGCCGAGCAACACGGTCGCCTGAGCGGATGCCGCCTCGGCGAGCGCGGCGCCGTTGATCGAGACGGCGTGGGCGTCGGCATCCAGCGCGACCGGCTCGCCCGCCGCGACACGCGCTGCGACCGTCGACGAGAAGCGCAAGACGTCGACGACGATCACGACCTCTGCCGGCGCAAGGCGCTCGAGCCCTTCACGACCCCAGTCGAAGCGCACCTGATAGCGGGACTGGTCGAAGAGCGGCATCCGCTCAGCCTAAGCGCGCTTGGGGGCACGCGTCGCGCCCGGCAGACTGGTGGACATGCGCATCCTGTTGAAGCTGGTTCTGGACTGCGACCCGCACGCCGCATGGCGCGCGCTGCACTCGCCGCGGGCCATCGCAGAACTGTACGGTCCGCTCGTGCAGCTCGAGCCGATGATGGGTGCGCTGCCGCCCACGATCGACCACGGTGCCGACGTGCCCGTGCGGCTGCGTATGGCTGGCATCCCCCTCGGCGACCAGCTCATCCACGCGACCGACCGGTACACCGAAGACCGCCACGGCAACGTGCGGATCATGCGTGACAGCGGCATCCCGCTCACCGGCCCGCTCGCGGCGCTCGACGTCTGGGACCACCAGATGGCGGTCTCACCAGCGCCCGGCGACCCGTCGCGCACGCTGTGGCGCGACCGGCTCGTGATCGGTGGCCCCGCCGCGCTGCCGCTGTGGCCCGTGCTCTGGACGACGTGGCAGTGGCGCGGTGCGCGCCTGCGTGCGCTCGCACCCACCTGGGCGCACGACCCCGAAGACGCCGCGTGAGCGCCGCGACCGTGCGCGAAGCCGTCCCCGGCGATGCGCCACGCATCGCCGAGGTGCACGTCGCCGTGTGGCACGAGGCGTACACCGGGCGGATGCCGCAGTCGATCCTCGACGGCATGACCGTCGAGAGCCGCCGGGCACTGTGGGATCGCGTGCTAACCGAACGGCGCGGCGTCCTGTGGGTCGCCGAAGCCGACGGCGTGATCGTCGGCTTCGCTTCGGCCGGCGCATCCCTCGACGATCCGCCGGCCGCGATGACCCAGCTCTACGCGATCAATGTGCTCGCATCGCACCACGGCACCGGTGCTGGTGAAGCCCTGCTGCGCGCCGCGATCGGCGAGGGTCCGGCATCCCTCTGGGTGCTCGCCGACAACCCGCGCGCACAGGCCTTCTACGCCAAGCACGGCTTCACCCCGGACGGCGCCGTGAAGGACGACGACGCCTGGGGTGAAGCGATCCGCGAGGTGCGGCTCGTGCGCGGCTGAGCCTTCGCCTGGGTCAGGGCCCCTCACTCGGTGAGTGCCTCGACGGGCGCGACGCGGGTCGCGAGTCGGGTGGGCACGACGGCGGCGACGAGGGTCAGGATCGCCGTCGCCGCGATGACGATGGCGACCGGGATCCACGGGATGCCGGGGGCGACGAACGTCGGTGACGACCACGCCGGCGGTATCCGCACCGAACCGAGCAGGGACTGCGCGGCGATCCAGCCGTAGGCGATGCCGAGCAGCAACCCGAACAGCAAAGCCGTGACCGTGACGTGCGTGGCCTCGAGCAGCACCATGCGGCGGATCTGCCCCGACGTGAGCCCCAGCGAGCGCAGCAGACCGAGTTCGCGGCGCCGCTGCACGATGCCGATTGTGAGGAGGTTCACCAGCCCCACACCCGCGATGACGGCGGAGACGGCGACGAGCCCCATCATGACGGCCGCGAACGTGTCGAGCACTCGCCCCACCTCAGGCGCCAACTCACCGCCCGCGGATGCCGTCATGAGCAGCTTCACCGACTCGTTCGCGACCGCGAACATCGTCACGAGCGTCACCCCCATGACGACGCCGATCGCCATCCGGCTGGAGCGCTCCGGGTACCGCAGAGCATTCTCGGCGGCGAGTTTCGCGGTCGCCGACCCTCCGAACACGCGGCCCGTCAGTCGCAGGATCGGCGGCATGATCAGCGGCGCCCCCAGCGCGAGGCCCGTGAACGAGCTCAACCCGCCGAAGAACGCGATGATCACGCCGAGCGGGCTGACCAGGCCGGCGAGCACACCGAGGGCGAGCAGCACGACGCCGATCACGAACAGCACGATCACGCCGACGTGGCGCCCGCGCGCCTGCGCGACGTCGCGCATCGACCGGTCGGCCGCGCCCGTGAGCGCTTCGAGCGGCGTGACCGTCAGCACGCGCCGAGACCCGGCCCAGGCTGCGGCCCACGTGGTGAGCGCGACGATGACCGCCGGCAGCGCGATCGCGGGCTGCAGCACCGAATACTCGACGGTGACGTCGAGGGCCGCGGGCGCCCACAGCAGCAGCATCCACGCGGCGAGCACGCCGGCGACAAGCCCGACGAACGCGCCGATCACACCGACCACGAGCCCCTGCCGCGCGATCTCACCGCGCTGCGACCGTGCCGACGCCCCGATCAGCCGCATGAGGGCGATGCGCCGGGTACGGCCGGCGACGATCGTCGAGAACGTGTTGGCGGTGACGATGCTCGCGACGTAGACCGCGACGCCCACCAGCAGCACGCTGAGGATGCCGACGACGACGGCGACCGTACCGCTGCCGCCGAAGTAGGGGTCTGCCAGCAGCATCGCACCGAGGAAGCCGGTGACACTGACCAGCAGCACACCGAACGCGGCCGAGATCGCCGAGACGAGCACCGTGGCACCCATGCCGCGTTCGCGCAGCCAGGCGAGGTCGAGGCTGCGGCGCGGCGTCACCGGCGCCGCGGCGACGGCGGTCATGCCGCCACCTCGGATGCCAGCATGTGTTCCGAGACCTGCTCGGCGGTCTGCTTCGGCTTGTCGGCGACGATGCGGCCGTCGCCGAGAAAGACGACACGGTCGGCATACGAGGCGGCAACCGGGTCATGCGTCACCATCGCGATCGACTGCCCGTGCTCGCGGCTCGCGGTGGCCAACAGCGCCAACACTTCACGACTCGTGCGGCTGTCGAGGTTGCCGGTGGGCTCGTCGGCGAAGACGAGATCGGGGCCGGTCGCGAGCGCCCGCGCGATCGCGACGCGCTGCTGCTGGCCGCCCGACAGTTGGTGCGGGCGGTGACGAAGCCTGCCCGTCAGCCCGAGCGATTCGACGAGTCCGTCGATGCGCGAGCGCTCCATCGCCGTCGGGCGGCGCCCGTCGAGATCGAACGGCAGCATGATGTTGCCGATCGCGTCGAGGGTCGGGACGAGGTTGAACGCCTGAAACACGAAGCCGACGCGGCGGCGGCGCAGAATCGTGAGCTCGGTGTCGGTGATGCCGGTGATCTCGGCATCCCCGATCCACACGCGGCCCGCGGTCGGCGCGTCGAGTCCGGCCATGATGTGCATGAGCGTGGACTTGCCCGAGCCCGACGGGCCCATGATGGCGGTGAACTCGCCTCGGCGGATGCCGACGGTCACGCCGTCGAGTGCACGCACTGCGCCTTCGCCGGCGCCGTAGGTCTTGGTCAGCTGCTGGACGCGCGCGGCGAGGCCCAGCTCGGTAGAAGTGATTTCCATGCCTCGACGCTACGAATCGGGGCGTGTCGCCCGCGTCGGCCTGCGGATGGCTTGCGCTACATCGAGCGGATGATGTGCCGTGCCACCTGCGGCATGACCGGGCGGGCGCCGAGCGACGGCACAATGGGTGGTATGTCCGCACCCGCACTGCTCGCCGTCTCACACGGCACCGCCGATGCCGCCGGGCAGCGGGCTGTCGCGTCGCTCGTCAAGGCGGTCGCCGAGCGACTGCCCGACGTGATGGTGCGCGCGGCGCATGTCGACGTCGAGCAGCCCGATGTGCCGACGGCACTGGCGGCGATCGACGGGCCGGTCGTGGTGGTGCCGCTGCTGCTGTCGGCGGGGTATCACGTGCACGTCGATCTGGCCGAGGCGACCGCGGACCGCGCGGATGCGGTGGTCGCGGGCGCGCTCGGCCCCGACGAACGCCTGGCCGATGTGCTCGCAGCCCGTCTGCGCGAAAGGGCGGATCTTGCGGCCGCGGGCGTCATCCTCGTCGCCGCCGGTTCGAGCGACGAGCGGGCCAACGCCGACTGCCGCACCGTCGGCGAGCACCTCTCCACCCGACTGGGTCTGCCGGTGTCGGTCGCGTTCCTGAGCGCCGCGACGCCGAAGCTCGAAGATTCCGTGGCCACGGCATCCCCCGGCACCGTCGTGGCGACCTACCTGCTCGCGCCCGGCTTCTTCGCCGACCGCGCCGCCGCTCGCGCGACCCCGCTCGCGGCGAGCGCCCCGCTGCTGGGCGACCCGGACGCCGGCATTCCCGTGCCCGCTGCGCTGGTCGACATCGTCATCGACCGTTACCGCGCCGCCGTTCGCACCCGGTGACGGCCCGTCGCCGTTCAACATTCAGTCTCGTCGGCCGCACCCTCGGAGCAGACCCCCGTGATTCTGCGAGCTGGGATCAGTGCGGTATCCGCAGAGACTGAATGTTGCGCAGGCGCGGACGCGTGAAGGGCAACTTCGCGCGTCACAGTCGGTAACCGCAAATATGACATTTCTGAATGAGACACATAACATCGCGGAGGACCGAACGGAGGCCTCCGTGACTTTGAGCAATGCCGAGACGCGCCCAGCGCGCGTTGCCGCGCGCCCGCCGCGAGCATCTTCCAAGCCCAACGGGCAGTGGAAGATCGACGGCACGGCGCCGCTCAACGCGAACGAGGAGTGGAAGCAGCAGGACGGCGGCCTGTCGGTGCGCGAGCGCATCGAGAACATCTACGCCGAGGGCGGCTTCGCCTCGATCGACCCGACCGACCTGCACGGCCGGTTCCGCTGGTGGGGGCTGTACACGCAGCGCAAGCCCGGCATCGACGGCGGCCGCACCGCAACCCTCGAACCGCACGAGCTCGAAGACGAGTACTTCATGCTGCGCGTGCGTATCGACGGCGGGCAGCTGAGCACCGAGCAGTTGCGCGTCATCGCCGGCATCTCGACCGAGTTCGGGCGTGACACCGCCGATCTCACCGACCGGCAGAACATCCAGCTGCACTGGATCCGTGTCGAGGACGTGCCCGAGATCTGGCGTCGCCTCGAGGCCGTCGGCCTGCAGACCACCGAGGCATGCGGCGACGTGCCCCGCGTCGTGCTCGGCTCCCCCGTCGCCGGCATCGCGGCCGATGAGCTCATCGACCCGACCCCGCAGATCGACGAGATCACGAGCCGGTTCATCGGCGACGAGTCGCTCGCGAACCTGCCCCGCAAGTTCAAGTCGGCCCTGACGGGCCACCCCAGCCAGGACGTCGTGCACGAGATCAACGACGTCGCCTTCGTCGCCGTCGACCACCCCGAACTCGGCATCGGCTACGACCTGTGGGTCGGCGGCGGCCTGTCGGTCGCACCCCGCCTCGCCGAGCGCCTCGGCGTATTCGTGCGCCCCGACCAGGTGGCGGATGCCTGGCACGGCGTCGCGCAGATCTTCCGCGACTACGGGTTCCGACGCCTGCGCAACCGCGCGCGGCTGAAGTTCCTGCTGGCCGAGTGGGGCGCGGAGAAGTTCCGGCAGGTGCTGCAGGACGAGTACCTCGGCTATGAGCTGCCCGACGGCCCGGCCGCCCCCGCACCGCTCACGGCGGGCGACCACGTCGGCGTGCACCGCCAGAAGGACGGCCGCTTCTACATCGGCGCGACCCCCATCGTCGGCCGCGTTTCGGGCCCCACGCTCGCCAAGCTCGCCGACCTCATCGAGGCGCACGGCTCGTCGCGCCTGCGCCTCACCCCGCACCAGAAGCTCGTCGTGCTCGACGTGCCCGAAGACCAGGTCGAGTCCCTCGTCGCGGGCCTCGACGAGCTCGGCCTGCAGGCTCGGCCCAGCCTCATCCGCCGCGGCACGATCGCGTGCACCGGCATCGAGTTCTGCAAGCTCGCGATCGTCGAGACGAAGGCGTACGCGACCGCCGCGGTGCTCGAACTCGAGGAGCGCCTCGCCGGGTACGACCTGCCGCATCCGATCGCCCTGCACGTGAACGGCTGCCCGAACTCGTGTGCCCGCATCCAGACCGCAGACATCGGTTTGAAGGGGCAGCTCGTCACGATCGACGGTGAACAGGTGCCCGGCTACCAGGTGCACCTCGGTGGCGGGCTCGCCTCGCAGGACCGCGACGATCCTGGCCTGGGTCGCACGGTGCGCGGGCTGAAGGTCGCCGCCGACGGCATCGCCGACTACGTGGATCGCGTCGTCAAGCGGTTCCTCGACGACCGCGCCGCCGACGAGACGTTCGCACAGTGGGCACACCGTGCCGACGAGGAGGCGCTGCAATGACCGTTTCGCTCGCTCCCCGCGCCACCACCCGCCGCAGTCCTGACGAGCTGCGCGCCCTCGCCGACGAGGCCAACATCGCCCTCGGCAGCCTGACCGACCACGAAGCCTCAGCTGCCGAGGTCGTGCGCTGGGTGGCAGAGAACTTCGCCGTCGAAGCGGCTGCCGTCGCCTGCTCCATGGCGGATGCCGCCCTTCCCCACCTCGTGGCCGAGCAGCTGCCCGGGGTGGACGTGCTGTTCCTCGAGACCGGGTACCACTTCGCCGAGACGCGCATCACGCGCGACGAGGTGCAGCGTGTGCTCGACGTACGCGTCGTCGACATCACTCCCGAGCAGACCGTCGCCGAGCAGGACGCCGAGTTCGGCGAGAAGCTGTTCGAGCGCGATCCGGGCCTGTGCTGCGCACGCCGCAAGGTCGAACCGCTGCACGACGCCCTCGGTGGCTATGAAGTCTGGTTCACGGGCGTGCGCCGCGAAGAGGCACCCACCCGCATCAACACCCCGCTGGTGACCTACGACGAGCGCAACGGGCTCGTGAAGGTGAATCCGGTCGCGGCGTGGAGCTTCGATCAGCTGATGGGCTACGCCGCCGAGCACAAGGCGCCTGTCAACCTGCTGCTCGACTTCGGTTACCCCTCCATCGGCTGCGAGCCGTGCACCAGGCCGGTCGCCCCCGGCGAAGACCCCCGATCGGGCCGCTGGGCCGGATCCTCGAAGACGGAATGCGGGTTGCACGCATGACAACTGTTCTCGATACACGCGCCACGAGCGCCACGCTCGACACACTCGACCTGCTCGAGGCCGAAGCCATCCACATCATCCGCGAGGTCGTCGCGGAGTTCGAGCGACCCGTCCTGCTGTTCTCGGGCGGCAAAGACTCTGTCGTCGTGCTGCATCTGGCGACGAAGGCGTTCGCACCCGGCAAGGTGCCCTTCCCGGTGCTGCACGTCGACACCGGGCACAACTTTCCCGAGGTCATCGCGTTCCGCGACGAGACCGTCGCGCGCCTCGGCATCCGCCTCGAAGTGGCCAGCGTGCAGGACTACATCGACGACGGCCGCCTGCACGAGCGCACCGACGGCACGCGCAACCCACTGCAGACCGTGCCGCTGCTCGATGCGATCGCCGCCGGCCGCCACGATGCGGTCTTCGGCGGCGCGCGCCGTGACGAGGACAAGGCGCGCGCCAAGGAGCGCATCATCTCGCTGCGCGACGAGTTCGGGCAGTGGGACCCGCGCAACCAGCGCCCCGAGCTGTGGAGCCTGTACAACGGCCGCCACACGCCCGGTCAGCACGTGCGGGCGTTCCCGATCTCGAACTGGACCGAGCTCGACATTTGGCGCTACATCGAGCGCGAGAACATCGCCCTGCCGCCGCTGTACTTCGCGCACGAACGCGAGGTCTACGAACGCGACGGCATGTGGCGCCCCGTCGGCCCGTTCTCACCGCCCCGCGAGGACGAACAGGTCGTCACGCGCACGGTGCGCTATCGCACGGTCGGCGACATGAGCTGCACCGGCGCGGTGGACTCACCCGCGGCATCCGTGTCGGACATCGTCGCCGAGGTCGCCGTGTCGACCCTGACCGAACGCGGCGCCACGCGCGCCGACGACCGCCTCAGCGAGGCGGCGATGGAAGACCGCAAGAAGGACGGGTACTTCTGATGACCACCGCCACCGACCTCACAGCACCCGCCGATGCCGCGGCGCCCGCCGAGCAGCACTCCACGCTGTTCCGCTTCGCGACGGCCGGCTCGGTCGACGACGGCAAGTCGACGCTCGTCGGGCGGCTGCTGCACGACTCGAAGGCGATCCTCGCCGACCAGCTCGAGCAGGTGCAGCGCACGTCGGTCGAACGCGGGTTCGCGCACGGCGCGTTCGACTTCGCGCTGCTCACCGACGGGCTGCGGGCCGAGCGCGAGCAGGGCATCACGATCGACGTCGCGTACCGATACTTCACAACCGGCGCGCGTTCGTTCATCCTCGCCGACTGCCCCGGGCACGTGCAGTACACCCGCAACATGGTGACCGGCGCGACCACCGCCGACGCGGTCGTCGTGCTCGTCGACGCCCGCAAGGGCATCGTCGAGCAGACGGTGCGCCACCTCGCCGTCGTCGCCCTGCTGCGCGCACCGCACGTCATCATCGCGGTCAACAAGATCGACCTGACCGGCTACTCGCAGGAGACGTTCGAGCAGGTCGCCGCCGACGCGCGTCGGGTTGCGGCGGGCCTGGAGATCACCGACCTGCACGTGCTGCCGGTCTCGGCGCTCGAAGGCGACAACATCGTGGGCCCGTCCGAGCACACACCCTGGTACGACGGCCCGGCACTGCTCGAGCTGCTTGAGACGCTGCCTGCCGCCGACGATCTCGACCGCACCACCGAACCGCTCCGCCTGCCCGTGCAGCTCGTGCTGCGCCCACAGGGCGGTCTCGCCCCCGACATCGCGGCCGATGCCGTCGCGGCGGAGCAGCTGCGCGACTACCGCGCACTCGCCGGTCGCATCGCCTCCGGCTCGGTGCGCGTCGGCGATCGCGTCACGGTGCTGCCGGCGGGCATCGAATCGACCGTCACCGGCATCCGGTCGGCCGGAGCCGTGGTCGAGTCCGCGACCGCGCCGCAGTCGATCTCGCTCGAACTGGCCGACGATGTGGATGCCGCACGCGGCGCGCTCGTGGCGGCCGCAGGCACCGCGCCGGTCGCCCGTCGCGAGATCGATGCGGAGCTCTTCCAGCTCGATGCGCGCACGCTCACGACCGGCAGCCGAGTGCTCGTCAAGCACGGCACCGCCACCGTGCAGGCCCTCGTCGCCGAGATCTCGTCGCGTTACGACCTCGATGCGCTCGAACACGTCGAGGCGACAGCATTGGAGACCAACGACATCGGTCGCGCACGCCTGCGGCTGGCAGCCGATCTGCCGGTCGAGTCGTACCGCGACAACCGTCACGGCGGCTCGTTCCTCGTGATCCACCCGTCCGACGGCGCCACGCTGGCCGCCGGCATCGTCCGCGACTGACGCGGACGCCCCCCTCTTCACACCATCGACAACGGAAGGCGCGCGATGACCGGGACCGTCTGGCTCGTCGGGGCAGGACCGGGAGACCCCGGCCTGCTCACGGTCGCAGGGCTGCGCGCCCTGCGCGCCGCCGACGTCATCGTCGCCGATCGGCTCGGCGCCCGCGCCGTGCTCGACGGCCTGGCCGCAGAGGGCGAGACGATCACGGCCGAGGTGATCGACGTCGGCAAGCTCCCGGGCCACCACGCGGTGCCGCAGGATGCCATCAACGCGCTGCTCGTGCAGCTCGCACGCGACGGCAAGACCGTCGTGCGCTTGAAGGGCGGCGACCCGTACGTGTTCGGCCGTGGCGGAGAAGAACTTGCGTTCTGCCAGGCAGCCGGGGTCGAGGTGCGACTCGTGGCCGGCGTCACCAGTGCCCTCTCGGTGCCAGCCGTCGCCGGGATCCCGCTCACGCACCGCGGCGTCGCGACCGCCTTCACGATCGTCACCGGTCACGATCAGATCGCCGAGATCGGCGGCGGCCGCGACCACACCGTCGTGCTGCTGATGGGCGTGGGCACCCTCGCGCACTCCGCCCGCATACTCGCCCAAGGCGCCCGGGGCCTGGACTGTCCCGTCGCGGTTGTGGAGGATGGGTACGGGACGCGCCAGCGCGTCACCGTCGGATCGCTCGCCTCCATCGCTGCGCAGGCAGCAGAGCGCGGCATCCGCTCCCCCGCCGTCGTGGTCGTCGGTGATGTCGTGCGTCTCAGCCCCTATGCCCCCGCCGAGATCGCGCTGGACGCGCTCGCGGCATCCGAAGCCCTCTCCGTACGACTCGCAGCGGAGACCACCAGCCCGAAAGGCCACCACCGTGACTGACCTGAACCTCCGCGTCGCGATCATCGGCTCCGGCCCCGCCGGCATCTACGCCGGCAACATCCTCACCGGCGCGGTGAACGACGCGGGCGGCACCGTCGCGATCGACCTGTTCGAGTCGCTGCCCGCCCCATACGGCCTCATCCGGTACGGCGTCGCGCCCGACCACCCGCGCATCAAGGGCATCGTGAACTCGCTGCACGAGATGCTGGATGCCGGCACCACCCGTTTCATCGGCAATGTCGAGGTCGGCCGCGACATCGCCCTCGACGAGCTGCAGGAACGCTACGACGCCGTCATCCTCGCGACCGGCGCGATCCGCGACGCGAATCTCGACATCCCCGGCATCGACCTGCCCTCCTCGTATGGCGCGGCGGACTTCGTCGCCTGGTACGACGGTCACCCCGACGTGCCCACGACGTGGCCGCTGGATGCCGCAGAGGTCGCCGTCATCGGCAACGGCAACGTCGCCCTCGACGTCGCGCGTGTGCTCGCCAAGCACGCCGTCGACCTGCGCTCGACCGAGGTGCCCGACAATGTGCTGGCGGGCCTGGAGACCTCGGCCGTCACCGACGTCCACGTCTTCGGCCGCCGCGGCCCCGCCGACATCAAGTTCACCCCCATCGAGCTGCGCGAACTCGGTGAGGTGCCGAACGTCGACATCATCGTGCACGACGAGGACTTCACCCACGCCGACCCGGCACAGGCATCCAACAACCAGCTGAAGGTCATGCTGCGCGTGCTGAACTCGTGGCGCGACCGCCCCTCGACCGGTGCGAGCCGCCGCCTGCACCTGCACTTCTACCACGCGCCCGTCGAGGTGCTCGGCACCGACCGCGTCGAAGGCGTACGCTTCGAGCGCACCACGCCGACCGGCGACGGCAGCGTCGTCGGCACGGGCGAGTTCCGCGAGATCGCTGTGCAGCAGGTCTATCGCGCCGTCGGCTACTTCGGCACGCCGGTCGTCGGGGCGCCTTTCGACGAGGTGCGCGGCGTCGTGCCGAACGTCGAAGGCCGCGTCACCGACACGTCGTCGGCGGCGACCCCCGAAGACGGCGGCACGGCGATCCAGGGGCTGTACGCCACCGGGTGGATCAAGCGCGGCCCGGTCGGTCTCATCGGCCACACCAAGTCCGACGCCATGGAGACCATCGCGCACCTGGTCGCCGACGCGACCGCCGGGCGCCTGGCCGCCCCCACCGTCACCGGTGACGTGCTCGACCTGCTCGCCGAACGCGACGTGGCCTTCACGACGTGGGAGGGCTGGCTCGCCCTCGACGCGCACGAGCGCGAGCTCGGTCAGACCCACGAGCACACCCGCGAGCGCGTCAAGGTCGTGCCGCGCGACGAGCAGGTCGCCATCTCACGCTCCGGAGCGCTGATCGAGTCATGACCTACGTCATCGCGCTGCCCTGTGTCGATGTGAAGGACCGTGCGTGCATCGACGAGTGTCCCGTCGATTGCATCTACGAGGGTGAGCGTTCGCTCTACATCCACCCCGACGAGTGCGTCGACTGCGGTGCGTGCGAGCCGGTGTGCCCCGTCGAGGCGATCTACTACGAAGACGACCTCCCCGACGAGTGGCAGGACTACTACACCGCCAACGTCGACTTCTTCGATGACATCGGCTCGCCCGGCGGTGCCGCGAAGGTCGGCGTCATCAAGAAGGACCACCCGATCATCGCCGCCCTCCCGCCCCAGGGCGACGGACATGACTGACGGGCACTGTCCGGCATCCGTCGACGTCGTCATCATCGGCGGCGGCCCGGCCGGGCTCTCGGCGGCGCTCAACCTCGGTCGGGCCCGCGCCTCGGTCGTCGTGGTGGATGCCGGCAGGCCCCGCAACGCGGCGACGCTCCGCTCGCACGGCTTCTTGACGCGCGACGGCATCTCGCCGATCGAACTGCGCAAGCTCGCGCGCGCCGAACTGCAGCAGTACCCGAACGTGCGCATCCTCGACCGGGCACGCGTCGGCGCCGTGCGCCCCGCCCTCGGCCCCGACGGCCGCTTCGAAGTCGCCGTCACGACCCGCACGCCCGGCGAGCCGCCCGTGCTGGCCGCGGAGACGGTGCTGGTCGCGACGGGGCTCGGCGAGACGTTGCCGGCGATCCCCAGCATCCGATCGTTCTACGGCATGTCGATGTTCAGCTGCGCCGCGTGCGACGCGTGGGAACTGCAGGACAAGCCGCTCGCGCTCATCGGCGAGACCCCCGATCTGCCGGACCGGGCTCGCCTGCTCGCACGCTGGACGAACGACCTCACCGTCTTCACGAACGGCACCGACGTGGTGGATGCCGTCGCCGAGGCGGAGTTGGCGGCATCCGGCATCGCCGTCGAGCGTCGCGCGATCGACGACCTCGAGGGCGAGAAGGGCGCCGTGTCAGGTGTGCGACTCGCCGACGGATCGGTGATCCCCGTCGCCGGCGGCTTCGTGCGGCCGGTGTGGCACGCCGCGGCCGACTTCTTCGACGGTGTGGACCCCGACCGCGACCTCGACGGGCACCTCATCGTCGACGGATCGGGCCGCACGTCGGTGCCGGGACTGTACGCCGCCGGTGACGCCGCGGCTCCCGGACCGCAGCAACTCATTGTCGCCGCCGGCCAAGGCGCCCGCGCCGCCGCCGTCCTCGTGCACGACCTCGTGGGCGTCCGCACCTCGCACTGACCGGGGCGGTCGGACCGGCGCGCTCAGGCCAGCCCGTGCTCGAAGGCGAAGACGACGAGCTGCACGCGGTCACGCAGCGCGAGCTTGGCGAGGATGCGGCTGATGTGCGTCTTCACCGTCGCCTCCGACAAGAACTCGCGCGCCGCGATCTCGCCGTTGCTGAGCCCCCGCGCGGCGAGCGCGAAGATCTCCCGTTCGCGTTCGGTGAGCTCGCCGAATGTGTCGGGCACCGCGGCGACGGGCGCCGCCGGAAACTGCGCGAACAGTTCGCGTGTCGCCGACGCCGCGATGACCGCGGACCCGGCATGCACCGTGCGGATGGCGGCGAGCAGGAACTCCGGATCAGCGTCCTTGAGGAGGAACCCGCTGGCTCCCTGCCGGATCGCGCGGGCCGCAGCCTCGTCGAGATCGAACGTGGTGAGCATGACGATGCGGGGCGGGGACGCGCCGAAGGAGGTGTCGGCGAGTAGTTCTGACGTCGCCGTGAGACCGTCCATCACCGGCATCCGAATGTCCATCAGCACGACGTCGGGCCGCACGGACCGCACCAGCGTCAGCGCCTCGGCGCCATCACCGGCCTCGCCCACGACCGTCAGGTCGGGCTGCGAGTCGATGACCATGCGGATACCGGCGCGGAACAGGGCCTGATCGTCGACGAGGACGACGCGGATCGCTTCGTCGGTCACGCCGCTTCACCGATCGGCAGTGTCGCCCGCACGAGGAACACGTCACCCGCGACACCCGCGCCGCACGTGCCGCCCACAAGCTGCGCACGCTCGCGCATACCGATCAGGCCGTGCCCGCGCGATTCGTTCGCGCCGTGCTGCGCTTCGGATGGCGACGTCGCAGCACTTCGGCGCGAATCGACGAGGGGATTGGTGACGGTGAGTTCCACCCGGTCAGCATGCCACGCCAGGGCCACCTCGACCGGGGCGCCGCCGTGCCGGAGGGCATTGGTGAGCGCCTCCTGCAGGATGCGGTAGACCGCGAGCTGCACCGCCGCGGGCGGTTCGCCGTGCGGTGCCGGGTCGATGTCGACACGCAGATCGACGCCCGCACCGCGCACCTGCGCGTACAGCTGCTCGAGATCTGCGAGGGTCGGCTGCGGACCGTCGGTCTGACTGTGGCGAAGCTGCGTGAGCAGCAGCCGCACGTCGGAGAGGGCGGAACGTGCGGTCGACGAGATCTGCTGCAGGGCCTGATTCGAACTCGCCGGGTCGGCCGCGTACCGCGCACCATCGGCCTGGGCGATGACCACCGCGAGAGAGTGGGCGACGACGTCGTGCATATCGCGGGCGATGCGGGTGCGCTCCTGCTCGGCTGACGTCTGCGCCTCGGCGCGCTGCTGCGCCTCACGGTTCTCGCGCGCCCTGACTCCGGTGCGCACGAGCGCCCCGACCGTCCACGACAGCACGAGCGCGAACACGGCTGCCGCGAAGATCGAGATGCCGCCGATCACCTCGGGTGTGAGGTCGTGCGAGGGGCTCAGCCCCATCGTCGTGATCATCGACGGCACGACGAGGTACACCGCGATCGTCACGGCGCCGACGATCGCCGACCCGAACCCCGCCCAGAACGCGAACTGTGTGCCGTAGGCGGCGGCCGTGTAAAGGATGCCGAAGGTGGCGATGTTCGCCGGGAGCGGCGGCAGCCCGGCGATCATCTGGACGATCGAAGCACCCCACGCGATCGCGAGCGCCAGCCCGGGCGCCCATCGCCGCAGCGCGAGTGCGCCGGCGAGGGCCACCGTGACGCCGACCCCGACGATCATCGCGAGGATCGACGGCAAATAGCTCGAGGGGGTCGAGCCGGCGATCCACACCGGCATCCCGAGCGCCGCAAGCGTGAACAGCAGGAACAGCCCAGCCACCACCGCGTCGACGACGCGCTGATAGACCGGGATGCTGCGGAACACGCTACGACGCTACGCGAGCGCGGCGGCCACGGCATCCCCCCGGGGATGTATCGGCGTCAGCCCCTCGTCGCATGCCGCCGCGGCGTCAGAGCGGGCGGACGGGACGGTGCTCGTAGAAGGTCTGCAGCACAACGGTCGTGCGAGTGCTGACGGATGCCGCGGCCCGGATGTCGCGGATGAGTCCTTCGAGGGCCCCTGGCGACGCGACCCGGACGAACAGCATGTAGGCGGCATCGCCCGCGATGGAGTGGCACGCCTCGATCGCTTCGAGGTGTTCGAGCAGTTCGGGCGCGTTGTCGGGCTGGGCGGGGTCGAGCGGTGTGATCTCGATGAACGCCGACAGCGGCCGGCCGATCGCCTCGGGATCGAGCACGGCGCGGTAGCCGGCGATCACACCCGTGCTCTCCAGTCGCCGCAGGCGTGTCTGCACGGCCGAGACCGACAGTCCGACCTCGCCCGAGATGTCGGACAGGGTTGCGCGGGCATCGCGAGCGATCACCTCGACGATGGCCTGGTCGACAGCATCCTCCATACGTGAAAGAATACCGGTAGATGTCCGGCTACACCGGAATGTTTCCTGTCACGCGTCGCTTCGGCGGCCGATCCTCACGATCGGAGGTTCCCATGTCCCTGACCGCACACCCCGCCACGGCCATCGTCGGAGAGCCCGAGGTCGTCGAAGACGGCCTCGCCAAGACAACACAGGTTGTCGAGGATGTCGTGAGCTCGTCCGCCTGGATCGCGCTCAAAGACGCGGCGACCGCGATGCAGACCCTGCAGGCGAAGGATGGATCGGTGCCGGAGGCAGCCGACCATCCCCGTGCGAGCGAACTCGTGCGCACCATCACCTCGTCGATCAAGACCCTCGCACCGAACTTTCCGCACGATGCCGACTACCTCGCCGCGTCGGTGCGCGACTTCGACCGGTGGATGTCCGGCGGCTTCGGCGTGCCCGACTTCCTCGACTCACTCGTCGCCTTCCAGCCGCAGCAGCACCGCATCGACGGACTTCGTCACCTCGTCGTGTTCCCGATGTACACGCAGAACGGTTCGCAGAACCGGTTCGTCGAGGCGCTGCTCGTCGAGGTGATCTGGCCCGAGTTCATCGCCCAACTCGAGACCGAGTACACCAACCGGCTATTCGTCTCGCTGCGCCTGCTCGACTTCACACCGGGGTACGACACCAACAGCGCCGTGCTGTTTCCCGAGACGGTCGCGATGCGCGAGATCCCCGTGTTCGCGTGGGGCGCGATCTTCCAAGACCGCGAGGCGGCACGCTACCGCCGCGTCGTGGGCGCGGCATCCGACATCACCAAGCTCGAACTGCCCGCCGCGGCGGCTCGCATGCTCGATGACCAGGCGCTCACCGAGCAGACCTTCGTGATGTGGGACATCATCCACGACCGCACGCACATGCGCGGCGACCTGCCGTTCGACCCGTTCATGATCAAGCAGCGGATGCCGTTCTTCCTGTACTCGCTCGAAGAGCTGCGCTGCGACCTCACCGCGTTCCGCGAGTGCGTGAACATCCAGTCCCGTCTGCAGGCGCGCGTCGAGGCAGGCGACGAGCTGACATCGGCGGAGACCGAGATGCTCGAGCACGCCGGGCTCGTGCAGTACGCCGTCATCTTCGACCGCATCTTCCGCTTCGCGATCACCGGCACGCGGGTGCGCAACTATGACGGACTGGGCGGACAGCTGCTGTTCGCGTGGCTGCACCAGCGGGGCGTGCTGCACTGGACCGACACGTCGCTGGCCTTCGACTGGCACGACGTGCCGGCAGCGGTCATCGGGCTCAGCGACGCGATCGACCGTCTGTACTGGGAGTCGATCGACCGCCCGAAGGTGGCACACTGGCTCGCCGCGTACGAGTTGGTGCGCGGCGTCGTCACCCCGCACCCGGCGTCGGTTTGGGCGAGGGGCCTGCCGACGGAGGTGCTGGCCGGTCCACCCAAGGGCTACACCGACGCGGTGTTGGATGACGAGTTCCCGCTGTCGATGTTCTTCGAGGCGCTCGAGAAGAAGATGCGCGACGTGATCGCGTCGACCGCCGGCATCCGCGGCACGGACGACTGACATGCCGGGCGTCGCGGGCCGCACCGTGCTCATCGCCGGCGCGACGAGCGCAGCCGGCGCTGCCGCCACCCACACCCTCACCGCCGCCGGCGCCGGCGTCATCGCCGTCGGACGCGACGCCGCGAAGCTCGCAGCGCTGTCGGTGGGCGCGCGCGGCGAGGTATGCGACCTGAGCGATGAGGATGCCGTTGCAGCGTTGGCGGGGCGGTTGCGGGGCGACGGGGTGCGTGTCGACGGAGTGCTGCACCTCGTCGGGGGGTGGCGCGGAGGCGGCGGGCTGGCGGGCCAGACCGATGCGGACTATCGGTTCCTCGAGCACGGGTTCACGGCGCTGCGGCACGTGTCGCGTGCCTTCGACGCCGACCTGCGCGCATCGGATGCCGGGCGCTTCGCGATCGTGTCTTCGACCGCCGTGCAGCGGCCGCTCGCCGGTGGCGCGAACTATGCAGCCGTGAAGGCCGCGTCGGAGGCGTGGACGCGCGCCGTCGCGCACGGCTTCGCGAAAGCAGCCCGGGATGCCGACGAGCCGCTGCGCACGGCCGCCGTGACGTTCCGTGTCACCGCGCTCGACGGCCTCGAGCAGGCGCTCGCCGATGCGTTCGTCGGCCTCTGGGACGTCGATGCCGCCGACGTGAACGACACCGTCATCCCGCTCGCCTGATCGCCGAACCTCGGATCAGGTCTGGTCGTTGCCGGCCGTTGCCGCCGGCGTCGGGGCTGCGGTCTCGTCGGGCTTGACCGACTCGAGCTGACCGGCGAACGACTGCGACAGCTTGCGGTACGAGCGGGTCGCGAACGCGAGGATCGCGGCGACGACCATGATGAGCCCCGCGAACAGGAACACGAGCGCCATGCCGCGCGCCTCACCTTCGCCCAGCAGCCAGCCCCACGTCTGCTCGCCCTCGCTGGAATCCATGTAGGGGATGATCCAGAACTGGGCCAGCGGCGCGATCAGGAACGCGGTGATCGGCGCCGCCGCCGACTCAAACGCCTGCGCGAACCCGAAGACCCGCCCCTGCCTGCGGAACGGCACGACCTTCTGGATGACGGTCTGCTCGGCCGCTTCGACGGCTGGGATCAGGCACATGTACGCCCAGATGCCGACGAGGTACAGCCACCACCATTCCCGGATCGTGAACACGGCACCCAGCAGGCCCATCGCGATGACGCACCACAGCAGTGTGCGCACGGGGTTTCGACCGAGGCCCTTCGCGGCGATCACCCCACCGCCGATGAGGAAGCCCGTCGCCGTCACGGCCAGCACGATGCCCCAGATCTTCACGTCGAACAGGGTGAGCCCGTACGGGTCCATGAGCGCCATGTAGACGCCGCCGATGAGGTTGTTGAACGTCGAGAAGATGAGCAGCGCGAACAGCCCGGGAACGAGCAGGATCGTCGCGATGCTGCCCCGGATGTCGACCTTCGGCGCCTGGCCGTCGACGCGCTCGGGCTCGTCCTCGGGCACGGTGAGGGTCAGCAGGTGCACGAGCGCCGCGGTCGTGAACACGAGCGCGATCACGACCGTCCACCCCATGCCGACGAGGCCGATCGCGAACCCCGAGAACACGCTCGTCACGATGAACGCGAGCCCCTGCACGGTGCCGACCAAGCCGTTCGCGTTCGCGTGGCGCTCGACCGGCACCAGCAGCGTCACGGTCGTCGACAGCGCGATGTTGCGCATGTTCTCGATGACGGCGCCGAACAGGATGATCGCCGAGAAGATCCAGAACCACGGCTGCCCGAGATCGATCATCGTCGACTCGGGGAACAGGAGGAACAGCGACCCCGCCACGGCGAAGGCGGCGAGGGTGATGAAGCTCGAGACGACCATGACGCGATGCTTGCGGTGACGGTCGACGAACGTGCCGAACGGGATCGCGAACACCGCCAGGAACAGCATGTACGCGCCGCCGATGATGCCGGTCGCGAGCACCGACTGCGTCTCGAGATACGCCCAGAACGTGAGCGCGAACCACAGGAAGCTCGTCGTGACGTTCGCGACCGCGGTGTTGACGAGCACGGCCATGAAGGTGCGCATGGATGCGAGCGTACTCAGCACCTCCGACACGCAACAGGCGGCAATTAGGCTGGACTCTCGTGACGACGATCCATGACCGCGCCGTGCGCGGCTTCGCCAGCGACAACTACTCCGGTGTGCACCCCGAGGTGCTCGAGGCGATCGCCGCTGCCAACGACGGGCACCAGATCGCCTACGGCGAAGACGTCTACACGACGCGGCTGCAGGAGGTGCTCGCAGCGCACTTCGGCGAGGGGGTCGAAGGGTTCCCGGTGTTCAACGGCACCGGGGCGAACGTCGTCGGGCTGCAGTCGATGCTGCCGCGGTGGGGAGCCGTGATCGCGGCATCCACCGCCCACATCAACGTCGACGAGGGCGGCGCGCCGGAGCGGGTCGCGGGCATCAAGATCCTGAACGTGCCCACCGACGACGGCAAGCTCACCCCCGACCTCATCGACCGCGAGGCCTGGGGCTGGGGCGACGAGCACCGCGCACAGCCGCTCGTCGTGTCGATCACGCAGTCGACCGAACTCGGCACCCTGTACACGCCCGAAGAGATCCGCTCGATCGCCGACCACGCCCACGCGCGCGGCATGAAGCTGCACCTCGACGGCGCACGCCTGTCGAACGCCGCCGCCGCTCTCGACCTGCCGCTGCGCGCGTTCACGCGGGATGCCGGCGTCGACGTGCTCAGCCTCGGCGGCACCAAGAACGGCGCGATGCTCGGCGAGTGCGTCGTCGTGCTCGAACCGACGTCATCAGAAGGACTGCTGTTCCTGCGCAAACTCAACATGCAACTCTCCAGCAAAATGCGCTTCGTCTCGGCACAGCTGATCGCCCTGCTCGAAGGCGACCTCTACCTGCGCAACGCGCGGCATGCCAACGCGATGGCGCAGCGCCTCCGGGGCGCCGTCGAGGCGGGCATCGCCGACGGATCGATCCACGGGGTCGCATTCACCCAGCCCACGCAGTCCAACGGCGTGTTCGCGACGCTGCCCGACGGCGTCGCCGACCGGCTGCGCGAGTCGTTCCGCTTCTACGACTGGGATGCCGCGCGCAACGAGGTGCGCTGGATGTGCTCCTTCGACACCCACGAAGACGACGTGGATGCGTTCGTCGCCGAACTCGCGCGGCTGACCGCCGGCGCCTGAGCGCCGGCGCGGCGCGTCAGTCCTTCGCCGCGAGGCTCTCTTCGGGTTCGACGAGCTCGTCGTCGTCTTCGTCGTGCGCGAGGTCGACCTCGATGATCTCGACGGTGCTGTCGGCCACGACGTCGTCGGGGGCTGCGACGATCTCGGGGGCGAGCACGAGTTCGAACTCGGGTTCGACCGCTTCCTCGGCCGGTGCGTCGCCTTCGACATCGACGTCATCGGTGACGAGATCGGCCGACGCGCCGGCGCCGGGATCCCGCAGCGACACGGACTCACCCGCGCCCTCTGCGCGCATCAACTCACGGACGTCCGCCATGAAGCTCGACAGCTGGTGCTGCTGCCAGCGCAGCTGACGGGTGCGGTCTTCGGCATCGCGCAGCACGGCATCGGCGTGGCTCGTGACGGCGTCGATGATCTGCTGGGCGCGGTCGCGGGCACGGTCCATGTGCTCACGTGCCTTCAGCTGCGCGTCGGCGTCGATCTGCGCAGCCTGCGCACGCATGAGCCGGTCGAAATCGTCGGCCTTCGCGGTGATGCGCTGCGAGTGCTCGAGGGATGCCGCGACCTGGTCGTTGGCATCCTTCGTGATGCGCTCTGCGTGCGCGACCGCCTGGTTGTGCAGTGCGAGAAACTCCTGCTGCGCGTCGTCCTGACGGCGGGTCAGCGACTCCTCGAAGTCGAGCGCGCGGCGCCGCAGCTCGCGTACCGCGTCGTCGGCCTCGGCACGCGACTGGTCGGTCTCGCGCGCGACCAGACCGCGCAGGGCAGCAGCGGACTTCTCGGCCTCGGTGCGGATCGCCGCCGCTTCGCGCTCTGCCTGCGCCACCTTCTCGGCGGCGTGCGCCGTCTGCCGCTCGAGCTGCGCGGTGTGAGCGGTCAGCTCGGTCGAGATGCGCACGCGCGCCTGCTGCGCCTCGTGCTCGGCACGCGAGCGGATCGCCTCGGCGTCGGCCTGCGCCTCGGCGCGCCGCTGCTGGATGTCGACGTCTGCCGCCGCGAGCAGCCGGTCGGCCTGCAGGCTGGCGTTCTTGATGATGACCGACGCCTGCTCCTCGGCGACGTGCAGCACCTCTTCGAACCGCTGCCGGTTCGCCGACTCACCCGCAGCGTCGCGCAGCTCGTCGGTGAGCGTTGCGACGCGATCTTCGGCGGTGTTCGCCTTGGCCTCGGCAACCGTGAGCTTGCTCTCGAGATCGGCGATCGCCGCCTCGTGCTGCGCCTCTGCGTCGGCGATGGCGCGGCGGTGGCGCTCCTGCACGACGCCCATCGCCGACTCACCGGCGCGCACGCGTGCGTTCAGCTCGGAGATCGCCGAATCGACCTCGCTCTTGTCATAGCCGCGGAAGGCCGTCGTGAAGTCGGCGTCGCCGTCGGACGACTGCTGATGCTGTTGCGAGAGCAGGTCGTCGAAGGCCGAGCGTGGCTCGGTGATGTCAGGGGTCGGGCGGTCGTCGGACACGGATACTCCGAGGGGGTGGGGGATCAGAAACCGCACACTCGGCTTCTGAGACAAACGGTACCCGTTCGCGCCCGCTCCGCGTAGCCGCGCGGTCAGGCGCCGGGCGTGAGCCACTCCCGGTAGGCGTCGAAGCCGTAGGGGCGACCGAGGAACGATTCGACGAGGTCTGCAGCGTCACGCGAACCACCCGGCTCGAGGATCTCGCGGCGGTAGCGCTCGGCGACCGTCGGGTCCAGCAACTCGCCGCCGAACCCCGACAGCAGGTCGCGCGCGATGACGAGGCTCCACTGGTACGTGTAGTAGCAGGCGCCGTAGCCGGTCAGGTGCCCGAACCCGGCATACGAGTGCAAGCCCGCGAGCGGCTGCACGGGCGACGTGACCCGGTACCAGTGCTCGGTCGCGGCCTGCAGATCTTCGGGTCGGTCGACGTGCAGGTGGTACGACACGTTCGCGTGACCGAGCTGTCGGCGCACCTCGAGCGCACGGCCGAAACCGTCGGCGACCTTCATCTTCTCGACGAGGTCGGCCGGGATCGGATCCCCCGCGGCGTTCGCCGTGAATGTCGCCAGCACCTCGGCATCCCACGCCCACTCCTCGAGCAGCTGGCTGGGCGCCTCGACGAAGTCCCACTCGGTCGCGACACCGGTGAAGCGGGCGAAACGCTGTCCGCCGCCCAGGATCGCGTGGACGAGGTGACCGAACTCGTGGAAGAACGTCGTGACCTCGTCGTGCGTGAGCAGGCCCCGCGAGAAGTTGCACAGCAGCACCGACTCTGCCAGCACCCGCCCCGAGATGCCCGGCGCGAGCCCGAAGCACGCGGCGTGCGAGAACTTGCCGTCGCGCGGATGCAGATCGAGGTGGATGCGGCCGAGCCGCTCGCTGCCGCGCACGACGTCGTAGGAATGCACGTCGTCATGCCAGGTGGGCGTATCGACCGGCACGTATTCGACGTCGAGGAGGCGCCCTGTGGTCTGCAGCACGCCGGGCAGCACCTTCTCGAACGGAAAGTAGGAACGCACTTCCTGCGCGTCGACGTCGAAGCGCTCCTTCTTCAGCACGCTCAGCAGGTGGAAGAAGTCGGCGATCGTGACGGCCTCGGCATCCGGCACGTCCTGCCGCAGCCGGTCGAGGAGGATCGGGTACTCCGCGTCGGCGGCATCGCGCGACGCGACGTCGAGGCGCTGCAGGAACTCGGCGATCGCCGCACCGGTGCCGATCATGCGGGTCTCGGTCTCGAAGTCGGCCCAGTCTCCGTAGCCGAGCAGCTTGGCACGCTCCTCGCGCACGGCGAGGAGCTCGGCGAGCACGGCGTCGTTCTCGGGCCATGCCAACTCGTTGTACGCGCCGACGAGGGCTGTGCGCGTGTCGCGGTCGGTCGCATACTCGCGCACCGGCATGAGGTCGGGGTAGTCGGTCGTGAGCGCGACGAGGCCGTCGTCGCCGGCGGGGTGGGCGTCGATGAAGTCCTGTGGGAGGCCGACAAGCCCCTCGGGCGCGACCCGGACGCTGCGTTTGCCGTCGCGCACATTGCGGGAGAATTCGAGGCTCAGCGCGGTGTCGCGGTCGGTGAGTTCTCGCACGCGCTCGCGTACGGCGTCGGGCAGGTCGACGCCACCGCGGCGGAAGTCGCGCAGGGTGTGCTCGAGGAGCCTGACCTGCTCATCGTCGAGCCCCGCCGTGTCGAGACCGTCGAGCGCCGCGAACAGCTCACGGTCGAGCAGGCGCTGCGCACTGAGGGCCTCGAGGGTCTGCACCTGCTCCTCCGCGATCCCGCGCACGTCGCCATCGGGGTGCGACTCGCTCAGCAGGTACGCCTCATGCGTCGCCTGCGACAACGCGATGTCGGCGTCGTTCCACAGCTCGAGGGCTGCGGCGGCATCGGCGGGGCCGGCTTTGAGGGCGGCATCCATCTCGGCGACGGTCGCGATCGCGGCGGTCGGCCGCTCGGTCACGAAAGCCGTCCACCCGGCGGAATCGGTCGGAAACTGCAGAGGTTCGCTCATCCTCCGAGCCTACGGCCGGCATGCGACGTCGGGGACGCGCGACCGGCCGTGCACACCGGCGGTCGCCGCATGGCGCGACCGGGGTCAGCGCAGGGCGCCGACGGATGCCAGGGCGAGGCGCACGAGGGTCGAGCGGCCGCCCTCCATCTCGGCGGCGAGCGACTCGGATGCCGCCTCCTCCGGCGACATCCAGGTGACCTCGAGCGCGTCCTGGCGCGGTTCGCACGTGCCCGTGACGGGCACGACGAACGCGAGCGACACAGCGTGCTGGCGGTCATCGTGGAACGCGCTCACGCCCGGGATCGGAAAGTACTCGGCGACCGTGAACGGCACCGGCTGCGGCGGCAGCAGCGGGAACGCCATCGGACCGAGGTCGTTCTCGAGGTGGCGGAACAGCGCGTCGCGCACCGGCTCGCCGTAGCGGACGCGCCCCGAGACGATGGTCCGGGTAATCTCACCGACGGGCGTCGCCCGCAGCAGGATGCCGACCTCGGTGACCGTGCCGATCCCGTCGGTGCGCACCGGCACCGCTTCGACGTACAGCATCGGCAGCCGGCGGCGGGCTTCAGCGAGCTCGACGTCGGTCAGCCACGCCGGATTGGCGGCATCCCCACCGAGCGACCCGAGGCCCCGCAGCGGATCCGGACGTGCGCCGTCGTCGTCGCGCTCGTTCGGGTCGGGGTCGGGGGTGCGGACGGCCATGCATCCTGTATACCCCAGCCACGCCGCACCGCAGGGCGCCCGGCCGGTACGGCGCGGGGCGGACGGGCCGGTACGACCACCAGCTGCCGGCGTCGGTGCCGTTTGGCAGGATGAGGGAATGACCGACGATCTCACTCTTGATGCGGATGCTGTCATCTGGTCGGCGCCCGAGCCAGAGCGCGCCGGCAAACCGCTACTGGTGCTGCTGCACGGCTACGGCTCCGACGAGCGCGACCTGTTCGGGCTCGCGCCGTATCTGCCGGAGGGCTTCGTGGTCGCCTCCGTGCGCGCGCCGTTGTCGCCGCCGTTCCCGACACCGGGGTGGTCGTGGTACCCGATCGAGGGGCTCGAGGGCCGCGGGTCGGATGCGATCACGGCATCCGCGCGGGCCGTGCTCGACTGGCTCGACACGCATGCGGCAGACGCGGCGTCGGTGGGGATGCTGGGGTTCTCGCAGGGTGCGGCGATCGCGTTGCAGGCGCTTCGGCTGCGGCCGGAGGGCGTCGCGTTCGTCGTGAACCTCGCCGGGTACGTGGATGCCGATCCGCTCCCGACCGATGAGGCACTCAAGGCCCTGCGGCCGCCGGTGTTCTGGGGCCGCGGCGCGCGCGACGAGGTGATTCCCGCAGACCGTGTCGAGCACACCGTGCAGTGGCTGCCCGAGCATGTCGAACTCAGCGGGCGGGTGTACGCGGGGTTGACGCACAGCGTTTCGCAGGACGAGCTCGACGACGTCGCGACGTTCCTCGCGAAGCAGTTGGAGTCCTGAGCCGTCCCTGCGACCGACGCTCTTGTAAACGCAGCGTTCACGAACTACTGGGCAGCAGCCGAACGTCGTCGGGCAGCATACGCGGAGCTCGCGGCATCCCCCTCATCGCGCCGTCGAATCTGTACCCCGATCGTCGTGTCGGTGACGCGCTCGTGGCGGGCACCCCGGGCGGTGGCGGACGTGTCGAGGGTGCGGTGCGGGTGATCCGCGCGCAGATGGCCGATATGCCGGGTGAGGCGATGCGCGCCATCATCGCGGAGTCGCTGCAGGGCGGCGCGCAGCCGGCGCGAACGTCACCGAGCGCCGCTCACCGCACGATGCAGACGGTGCTCGACCGGGCGGCCGCGCGCGGCGAGCCCGTGGATGCCGCGGCATCCGACGTGCGGATCGATGCCGCCGCCGCCGTGCAACATTCAGTCTCCGCGACGTTGACCCACCGATTCGGGCCGTTTTCGGCCGATTCAGGCTCGCGCAGACTGAATATTGAACCGGATCGGAAGATGCCAGGTGCGCGGCGACTGGCCCCACTCAGCGGCCGTGGAACACGGGCGGGCGCTTGGCCTGGAAGGCGGCGAAGCCCTCGCGGTAGTCGTCGGTGTCGCAGAGGGCAGCCTGCGCGGCGTTCTCGGTCGTCATGGATGCCCACAGGCCCAGTCGCTGGTCGCGGAGGTAGGCGATGAGCTGCTTGCTGGCGACGAACGCGGCGGTCGCCCCGGATGACGCCTTCGCGGCCGCAGCCTCGGTCTCGGCCACCACGGTGTCGGCAGGGAAGGTCTGGGAGAACAGGCCGGATGCCACGGCCTCCGCGCCGGTCATCAGTCGCCCCGTGTAGATCAGGTCGAGGGTCTTGTGTGCGCCGAGGCGCTCGAAGAACAGCGCGTGCCCGCCGGAGTCGAGCGTCGCGCCGAGGGCCGCGAACGGGGAGCCGATCTTCGCGTTCTCGGCGACGTAGACGACGTCGGTCGCGATCAGCAGACCCAGCCCTACGCCGAGGCACGCGCCGTGCGCGGCGGCGAAGGTCGGTGCGGGGAACGCGGCCATCCGCTGCAGCAGCGGGGTGACCAGCCCGTCGAGGTAGCCGGCCACATCGTCGGTGCGCGGGTCGACGCCGGAGATGTCGCGGCCGGCGCAGAACGCGCGCCCCTCGCCGCGGAGCACGAGCGCCCGGACGCCTGCGGCCTCGGCGCCTGAGTACGCGGCATCCAGGTCACGGACGGCCCGCTCGTCGAGCGCGTTGAGCTTGTCGGGGTTGTTGAGCACGATCATCGCGACGTCGCCGTCGATGCGCAGGTCGATCATGGTGTCGATCATCGGGTCCTCACACGTCGTAGTCGACGACGACCCGGTCGGTCGTCGGGTGGGATTGGCAGGTCAGCACGTACCCGGCGTCGAGTTCGTCGGGTTCGAGCGCGTAATTCTCGGTCATCGTCACCGAGCCGTCGATGAGCTTGGCGCGGCAGGTGCCGCAGACCCCGCCCGAGCAGGCGAACGGGGCGTCCGGGCGCACCCGCAGCGCGGCGGTGAGGATCGACTCGCGCGCCGCGACCGGCGATTCGACCGTCGAGGACTGCCCGTCGAGGGACAGCTCTATCGTGCGCACCGGGTCGCCGGCCTTCACGACGACGGGGCGATCCGATCCGCGCGGGTGGTCGCCGGTCGTGAACAGTTCGAACCGCACGTGCGCGCGGTCGACGCCGAGATCGTCGAGGGTGTCCCGGCACAGCTGCACGAGGTCGATCGGGCCGCACAGGAACCACTCGTCGACGGTGGCGGGCAGCACGAGCCGGTCGAGGATCGTGCCGAGCCGTTGCGCATCGATCCTCCCCGACAGCAGCGGCGCCGACCGCTGCTCGCGCGAGAGGACGTGATGCAGCGCGAGGCGGGTCGGGTAGCGGTCCTTCAGGTCGGCGAGCTCTTCGAGGAACATCACGTCCGGCGTCGACCGGTTCGTGTAGACGAGGGTGAACCGCGACGTGTCGGACCGGCCGAGCACGGCGGTCGCGAGGGCCATCAGCGGCGTGATGCCGGAGCCCGCCGCGATGCCGGCGATGTGCGCACCATCGAGGTCTGCGGCATCCAGTCCTCCCCCGACACGTGCCGAGGTGAACGCCCCGTCGGGGCTCATGACGTCGATGACGTCGCCCGGATGCAGCTGCGTCTGCGCCCATGTCGAGAACAGCCCGCCCTCGTCACGCTTGATGCCGACGCTCACCGAGCCGCGCTGCGGCGGACGGCACAGCGAGTACGAGCGGCGCAGCTCGTGACCGTCGATCTGCGCCCGCAGTGCCACGTACTGCCCAGGCAGGTAGTCGAAGGCGTCGGCGAGGTCGTCGGGGACCGTGAAGGTGACCTCGACGGCGTCGTCGGTGAGCGGGCGCACCTCGGCGACGGTGAGCGGGTGGAACCGTGCGCGCGTGCGTCCGGCGCTCGGCCCGCCGACGGCGGAGCGCAGCAGGGTGTCGGCGACGGCATCCGTCTGGTGCGCCATCAGTGCACCTTGAAGTGGTCGAAGGGCTCGAGGCACGCGCGACATTCGTACAGCGCCTTGCACGCCGTCGAGGCGAACCGGGTGACCTCGCGGGTGTCGGTCGAGCCGCAGCGCGGGCAGGCGACGGCGGGGCGGGTCAGGCTGAGCCGGACCGGGATAGGACCGGATGCCGCTGCCCGGCCTGTCGGCGGCGCGATGCCGAACGCGGCGAGCTTGCGCTTGCCGGTCTCGGTCATCCAGTCGGTCGTCCACGCGGGGGTGAGGGTCGTGCGCACCTCGACGTCGTCGAACCCGGCGGCGGCGAGCGCGAGCACGACGTCGTCGCGGATCGTGTCGACGGCGGGGCAACCGGAGTAGGTGGGCGTGATCGTGACGACGACCCGGTCACCGTCGAGCGTGACGCCGCGCAGGATGCCGAGGTCGGCGATCGTCAGCACCGGCACTTCGGGGTCGCGCACCTCGGCGGCCACTTCGCGGGCGTGGGCGAGGCGGGCATCGGTCGCGGTCACCATGTCGCCCCCGGATGCTGCCGGGCGAGCACCTGCATCTCGGCGAGCAGGAACCCGAGCGTCGGGAAGTGCCGCCCCTGCCGCCCGCCGCCCGCGGACGGCGGCGTCTCGGGTACCGTGAGCTCCGCTTCGGCGAACACCGCGGCGATGACGGCGTCGAATGGCGCCCGCAGCGTCGAGGGACGCACGGCGATGCCGTCGAGCCGGTCGAGCAGCGGCTCGTCGCGGAACAGCTCGTCGACGTACGGCCAGAGGTCACAGGGCGCACGCAGCATCCGGCGGCGCGACTCGTCGGTGCCGCCGGCGAGCCGGAGCGTCCACTGCACGGCGTGGTCGCGGTGGTACTCGACCTCTTTCACGGCCTTCGCGGCGACGGCGGCGAGCGTCGCATCCGACGAGGACTGCAGCGCCGTGTAGAGCTCGAACTGATAGACGGATGCCGCGAGCTGCCGCACGATCGTCTGCGCGAAGTCGCCGTTTCGCTGTTCGAAGAGCCACGCGCACCGGAAGTCATGCTCGTCGCGCCAATACGCGAGGTCGTCTTCGGTGCGGTTCGTCGCGGTGCCTGCGTAGTGGAGGAGGGAGCGGGCGTGGCCGAGCAGGTCGAGCGCGATGTTCGCGAGCGCGACGTCTTCTTCGAGCTCGGGCGCGCGGGCGATCCACATGCCGAGCTGCTGCGACAGGATGAGCGCGTCATCGCCCAGCCACAGCGCGTACTCGGCGACGTCGGGCGTTGCGACGGCATCCGTGCCGGCGAGCTCGGCCGACAGCTCGATGCGCTCGACGGTGACGTCGCCGTGATCGGTGCTGGATGCGGCGGTCACAGGTGCGGCACCCCCTCCGACGCGGTGTAGTACACGGCGTGTCGGTAGTTCTTGCCGGCGGGGCTCTCGAAGAACGCGCCCTTGCTGTCGGGATCGCTCGTCGTGATGGCATCAGCGGGCACGACCCACACCGAGACGCCCTCGCCGCGGCGGGTGTAGAGGTCGCGGGCGTTGCGCAGGGCCATCTCGGCGTCGGGGGCGTGCAGCGATCCGGCGTGCACGTGGCTGAGCCCGCGGGATGCCCGAACGAACACCTCCCACATCGGCCACGTCTCGGCCTCGGATGCACCTGCCGTGGTCATGCTGCCTCCTCGGTTCGCGCTGCCTGCTTGCGGGCGTACGCGGCGGCGGCCTCGCGCACCCACGCACCGTCGTCGTGTGCGTCGCGTCGGTGCTGGATGCGGACGGCGTTCATCGGCCCGCGGCCCGACAGCACCTCGTGGAACTCATCCCAGTCGATGTCGCTCGTGTGCCAGCGGCCGGCATCCTCATCCCACCGCAGCTCGGGGTCGGGGAGCGTGACGCCGAGGATCTCGGCCTGCGGCACCAGCATCCCGATGAAGCGCTGACGCAGGTCGTCGTTGGAGAAGCGCTTGATCTTCCACGCCATCGACCGCGCCGAGTTCGGCGACTGGTCGTCGGGCGGGCCGAACATCATGAGCGAGGGCCAGTACCAGCGGTTGACCGACTCCTGTGCCATCTCGCGCTGCGAGGGCGTGCCCTGCATGAGGGCGAGCAGGATCTCGAACCCCTGCCGCTGATGGAACGACTCCTCTTTGCAGATGCGCACCATCGCGCGGGCGTATGGGCCGTAGGAGGCGCGGCACAGCGGCACCTGGTTGCAGATCGCGGCGCCGTCGACGAGCCAGCCGATCGCGCCCATGTCGGCCCAAGACGGGGTCGGGTAGTTGAAGATCGACGAGTACTTCGCACGGCCGTCGATGAGCTGCTCGGTCATCTCGTCGCGCGTGATGCCGAGCGTCTGCGCGGCCGAGTAGAGGTAGAGGCCGTGACCGGCCTCATCCTGCACCTTCGCCATCAGGATCGCCTTGCGCTTGAGGCTCGGGGCACGGGTGATCCAGTTGCCCTCGGGCTGCATGCCGATGATCTCGGAGTGCGCGTGCTGCGAGATCTGCCGGATGAGCGTGCGCCGGTAGGCATCCGGCATCCAGTCGCGCGGTTCGACACGCGAATCCTTCTCGATGAGTTCGTCGAAGGCCGCCTGCCCCGCCTCGTCGATCTCCGGCGCCATTGCCGTCGTCATCGTCGACTCCTTTACAGACCGATCGTTCAGTAAAAAGTGTACGCGGCGGGAGTTGCGGCGACAACCGGTGCGTAACTCCTGAGTTTCGGTGCCCGGACGGCGAGGATCGCCCGTTTCAGGGGGTGCGCGTGCGATTTCTGAGGAGTTGCGCACGGGGCGGGCGGCGGCACGCGGGTCGGATCAGGCCGGCGCCGGGCGGTCGGTGGTCACCGAGCGGCCACGGAACTCGGCGACGATCTCGCCCGCGGCATCCGTGACGGTCACGTCGTAGAGGCCGGTGCGGCCGGAGCGGATGCGGCGGCGAGCCGTCGCGGTGAGCACGTCGCCCTCGCCGGTCGAGCGCAGGAAGGTGATGTCGGCACCGGCGGCGACCGTGACCTTGTCGTCTTCGTTGCAGGCGACGGCGAAGGCGGTGTCGGCGAGCGCGAACACGAGCCCACCGTGGGTGATCGCGAAGCCGTTGAGCATGTCGGCGCGCACCGTCATCGACACGACGGCGATCCCAGGTTCGTCGCGTTCGATGCGCATGCCGAGGACAGCGGATGCCGCGTCCGCGCGCAACATCGGCCGCGACGACTCGCCCAGATTCGAGCCCGGGCTCACACCGGCTCCTTGGCCACCAGGGTCAGCACGTCGTAGGTCGCGACGATCTCGTCGCGTTGGTTGCGGATGACGGCATCCCACCGCACCTCGCCGTATTCGTCGGTCTCGCGCGGCGTGATCTGCTTCGCGGTCAGCACCACCCCGATCTCGTCGCCCGGCGAGACCGGCGTGACGAACCGCAGGTTCTCGAGGCCGTAGTTGGCGAGCACGGGGCCCGGATCGGGGTCGACGAACAGGCCCGCCGCCCACGAGACGAGCAGGTAGCCGTGCGCGACCCGCCCCGGGAAGAACGGGTTGGCGGCGGCGGATTCCTCATCCATGTGCGCGTAGAACGTGTCGCCGGTGAAGTGCGCGAACGTCTCGATGTCATCCAGCGTGACGGCCCGCAGGGGCGAGGCGAGCTGGTCGCCGATGCGGAGCTCTGCGAGCGACTTGCGGAACGGGTGCACGCCGTCCGCCGACGCCGCAGCACCCTGATGCCAGACACCGGTGATCGCGGTCAGCATCTCGGGCGAGCCCTGCACGGCGGTGCGCTGCATGTGGTGCAGCACGGCGCGGATGCCGCCGAGCTCTTCGCCGCCGCCGGCCCGTCCGGGACCGCCGTGCACGAGGTGCGGCACCGGGGCGCCGTGGCCGGTCGAGGTGCGGGCGTTCTCGCGGCTGAGGAACAGCACACGCCCGTTGGCCGCGCCGATCCGCGACATGAGTGCGACGGCGACGCCGGGATCGGCAGTCGCGACGCTCGTGACGAGCGACCCGCCGCCGCGCGCGACGAGGTCGGCGGCCTCGTCGAGGTCGCGGTAGGTGAGGATGCTGCTGACCGGACCGAACGCCTCCACCTCGTGCACGGCGGTCCCGGCATCGGGGTCGAAGCCGAGCACGAGCGGGGCGAGGAACGCGCCGTCGGGCGCCACCCCGCGCGAGCCGTCGGCACGGACGACCTCCGGTGCGTCGGTGGACCCGAGGAGGATGCGGCCACCGGCATCCGTCAGCGCCGCGACGCTGCGCAGCACTTCGTCGCGCTGCGCGGTCGAGACGAGCGGCCCCATCGTGACGCCCTCGGCGTGCGGGTCGCCGATGACGACGCGCTCGGCGAGTTTCTCGCCGAGCGCCGCGACGAGCGGTTCGACCGTCCCCTCGGGCACAATCGCGCGGCGAATGGCGGTGCACTTCTGGCCCGCCTTCGTGGTGAGCTCGACCATCCACTGCTTGACGTAGGCATCGAACTCGGGCGTGCCGGGCGCGGCATCCGGTCCGAGCACGGACGCGTTGATCGAGTCGGTCTCGCTCGTGAACCGCACCCCGGATGCCGCCTGCGCGCGCAGCTTGGCGGCCGTCGACGCGCTGCCGGTGAAGCCGACGAGGTCGCCGAGTCGCAGTAGGTCGAACAGTCCGGGCACGGCACCGCTCACGAGTTGCAGCGAGCCGTCCGGCAGCAGGCCGGTTTCGACGAGCATCCGCACCCACGCTTCCGCGACGTAGGCGGTGGGGGTGGCGGGTTTGACGATCGTCGGCACGCCGGCGAGGAAGGCCGGTGCGAACTTCTCGAGCGCGCCCCACACCGGAAAGTTGAACGCGTTGATCTGCACCGCGACGCCGGGCAGGCGTGTGTAGACGTGACGGCCGATGAAGCTCCCGTCCTTCGACAGCGGCTCGACCGGGCCGTCGACGACGACCTGCGCGTTGGCCAGTTCGCGCCTCCCCTTCGACGAATAGGTGAACAGCACGCCGATGCCGCCGTCGACATCATTGAGCGAGTCGCGCTCGGTCGCGCCGGCGCGCTTCGACAGCTCGTAGAGCTCGCCCTTGCGCTCGGTGAGCGCGATCGCGAACTGCTTGAGCAGCATCGCGCGCTGGTGGAAGGTCATCTCGCCGAGGCTGCGCTGTCCGACGGTGCGGGCATATTCGATCGCACCGCCGAGGTCGACGCCCTCGCTGCTGACACGCGCGACCTCCTCGCCCGTCGACGCGTCGCGCACGACGGCCGCATCGGCGTCGGCGGCGGCATCCGGCATCCACCACGCCCCCTGCAGATAGCTGGGCAGGACGTTGGTCATCAGTCACTCCATTCGTAGAAGCCGCGGCCGGTCTTTCGCCCCAGGTCGCCGCGTGCCACTAGGTCGCGCAGCAGTTGTGGCGGGGCGAACCGGTCGCCGAGTCGTTCGTGCAGCTGCTCCGCGATGCCCAGGCGCACGTCAAGCCCGACGAGGTCGGTCGTGCGCAGCGGACCGGTGGGATGCCGATACCCGAGCTCCATCGCGGCGTCGATGTCGGCCGCCGTCGCGACCCCCTCTTCGACCATGCGGATCGCCTCGAGCCCGAGCGCAAGACCGAGCCGGCTGGAGGCGAACCCGGGCGCGTCAGCGACGACGATCGGCGTCTTGCCGAGCGCTTCGACCCAGTGCGTGGCGCGTTCGACGACCTCGGGATCAGTCGCGGCGCTGACGACGATCTCGACGAGCGCGGAGGCGGGCACCGGGTTGAAGAAGTGCAGCCCGACGAACCGTTCAGGACGGTTCAGGATGCCGGCGAGGTCGCCCACCGGGATCGATGACGTGTTCGTGGCGATGACGGCATCCGGTGCGACCGCCGCCTCGATGCGGGCGAGCGCATCGTGCTTGAGCGCGCGGTCTTCGGGCACGGCCTCGACGACGAGCGCGCAGCCGTCGAGGGTGGCCGCGTCGGTAGTCGTGGCGACGCGGGCGAGCAGCGCGTCGAGCGGTTCGTCGACCGTGCCGCGCTCGACGCTGCGCGCGAGGCTCTGCGCGATGCGGGATGCCGCGGCATCCGCCGCCGCCACGTCGCGCTCGACGACGCACACCGTGGCGCCCGCCAGCACGAACGCATGCGCGATCCCCGCACCCATCCGCCCGCCGCCGACGACACCGACCCGTTCCGGGATCATCGCTTCCGCTCCCTCCGCTCCAGGAACGCCGTCATGCGTCGATGCTTCTCGGGCGACTCGAACAGCTCCGCCTGCAATTCCAGCTCGATCACCGGGTGGGTGTCGGCCGGGGCACGCAGGGCGGTCTTGGTGTGCCGCACGGCGAGCGGGTCGAGCGCGGCGATCCGGTCGGCGAGCGCGTGCGCGGCGTCGAGCAGGCCGTCGGCAGGATGCAGGGCCGACAGCAGCCCCCACTCGAGCGCTTCGGCGCCGCTGAGGATCCGCCCGGTGAGCAGCAGTTCGGCCGCCCGCGCGTCGCCGACGAGCTGCGGCAGCCGCCAGGTCGCACCGGCGGCGGCGATGATGCCAAGCCCCGGCTCTGGGTTGCCGATGCGCACCTCGGGCGTGCCGATGCGAAGGTCTGCGGCGTAGGCGAGTTCGGCGCCGCCGCCGAGCGCGTAGCCGTCGACGGCCGCGATGACCGGCATCGGGAGGGCGGCGACCCGGCGGAACGCGTGCGTATTGATGCCCGCGCGGGCGTCGTCGGCCCCGCGCTCGCGGAGCTGTCCGATGTCGGCGCCCGACGCGAAGACGCCCCCGGCGCCGGTGAGGATCAACACCCGCGGGTCGGTCTCGAGCTCGGCGCACAGCGCGTGGAGGGCGTCGATGGTCGCCTGGTCGATCGCGTTGCGAACCTCGGGACGGTCGAGGGTCGCGACGACGCGGTCGGTGCGTCGGTCGACGCGGAGCGGCTCGGCCATCGGCATCCCCTTCGATCACGACGACTGCGATTACCTTACCGCTCGTTCAGTATTTCTACCAGCCGCGGCCGTGCGGGGTGCCAGACTGTGCGTATGGCACCGACGAGCGCACCCGGCGACGACGCCGCGCGTCGCAGGGGACGCCCGGGTTACGACCGGCAGCAGATCCTCGATCTCGCGGTGCAGCTGTTCATCACGCAGGGCTACGACGCGACGAGCGTCGCCGACCTCGCCGCGCGCTTCGGCCTCACCAAGAGTGCGCTGTACCACCACTTCCGCAGCAAAGAAGAGCTTCTCGGGGTTGCGCTCGACCAAGCCCTCGGCGCCCTGGAGGGTGTGCTCGACGAGCCCGCCGCGACGACCGGAACCGCTGCCGACCGGCTCGCGTTCGTCATCCGCTCCGCCGTCGAGGTGCTGATCGCGCACCTTCCGGCGGTGACGCTGCTGCTGCGCGTGCACGGAAACAGCGACGTCGAGCGGGATGCCCTGGCTCGTCGTCGCAGCTTCGACCAGCGCGTCGCGGGCCTCACGCGCGAGGCGCAGGCCGAGGGCGCGATCCGCCCCGACGTGGATGCCGCCGTCGCCACCCGCCTCATCTTCGGCATGGTCAATTCCATCACCGAGTGGTACCGGTCCGAGCGCGGTGACGACCCCGGCATCCTCGCCGACGACGTGCTGCGCATCGCCCTCGACGGACTGCGGGTGCCGGGCGCCTGACGCTGGCTCGGTTCGCCTGGCGCGCATGGTCGACACGCCGCCGCTCGCCTGGCACGTTTGGTCGTCAGCCGACGCGGATGCCGCAACTTGCGCCAGGCGAAGGGTGCCACTCAGCGTGCGGAGTCGGGCGCGTCGGGTGCGTCGTCGTCGGGCGCGTCGCCGTCGCGGCCGGGCTTCGAGGATGCCGCGCCGAGCGCGATCGCGATCGCGACACCGATGCCCGCACCGAGCGCGACGCCAATGCCGATGTTGTCGAGCGCGACGCCGAACGACATGCCGACGCCGAGTCCGATCGCGATCCCGGCACCCCAGGCCCACGAGTTCGTGCCATCGCCATCCTTCTCGGCGTCATCGGGCTGCTGATCGTCCATGCTTCGACGCTACGCAGGGGCGAGCGCCCCGGCATCCCTCCCACGGCGGAGATGCCTCCGCTACCATGGGGAGGTCCTGTCCCGAGTGTGAGGAAGAGCCGTTGAAAGCAATCGACGCGATCGCGCTGTGATCCTGCGCTGAACCGTCGACCCCGATTCCGGGACGTTCACCGACGAGTCTGCGCGATTCCATCCGCGCCGACCGTCAGCCATCCGGCCTCTTGAAGGCATCCGGTGTCCGTCGTGTCTGCGCGTCCGCAACCGACACGAACGGAGGCACCCCATGCCCCAGACACCTCAACCCGCGGTCGTCCTCGACCGCCTGCATCACACCTGGCCCGACGGCACGGTCTCCCTTCGGGACGTGAGCGGCGCGTTCCCCGCGGGACGCACGGGCCTCGTCGGCCGCAACGGCTCCGGCAAGACCACGCTCATCCGGTTGATCGCCGGTGACCTCGCGCCCACCTCGGGTTCGATCTCGACGACCGGCACCGTCGACCTGCTCCCCCAGCGGCTCACGCTCGACACCGGTCGTCGCGTCGCCGACGTGCTCGGCATCGCCCGAGCATTGGATGCCGTGCGCGCAATCGCCGCCGGTGACGTCGACCCCGCCCGGTTCGACGAGGTCGGCGACGACTGGGATGTCGAAGCGCGCGCCGGCGCCGCGCTTGCCGAGGCGGGGCTGCCGCCGGATGCCCTCGACCGCACGGTCGGGCAGCTCTCCGGCGGCGAGGCCGTGCTCACAGCACTGGTCGGCGTGCGGCTGCGCGGTGCGCCGATTGCGCTGCTCGACGAGCCGACGAACAACCTCGACCGCGACGCCCGCGCGCGCGTGCACGAGCTCGTGCGCACGTGGCGGGGCACGCTTATCGTGGTGAGCCACGACACCGCGCTGCTCGAGCTCATGGACGACACCGCCGAGCTCTACGACGACACCCTGTCGGTGTTCGGCGGGCCGTACTCGCAGTGGCGGGCGTGGCTCGATGCCGAACAGGCTGCGGCCCAGCAGGCCGAGACAGCCGCGCGGCAGGTGCTGCGGCGCGAGAAGCGCGACCGGATCGCTGCGGAGGCGACGATCGCGACGCGGCAGGCGATGGGCGCGAAGGCGTTCGCCGAGAAGCGCGTGCCCGGGATCGTCGCCGGCAACCGCAAGAACGCCGCCCAGGTGTCGGCCGGCAAGCTGCGTGGCGAGGCCTCCGCGAAGGAGGCGTCGGCGAGGTCGGCGCTGGATGCCGCGCAGCGGCGCGTCCGCGACGACGACGCCGTACGCATCGACCTGCCCGACCCTGCGGTCGCAGCCGGCCGGCGCATCGCGACGCTCGGCGACGCGGAGCGCGAGTGGGTGATCCAGGGCCCGGAGCGCGTCGCGCTCATCGGGCCGAACGGCGCGGGCAAGACGACGCTGCTGGAGCGGCTCGTCGCATCCGGCGGGGGTGACGATGACGGCGATGGCGTGCGTAACTCCTCAGTTTCGGGCGATAGGGGGCCGGAATCGGCCGAGTCCCCGGCATCCGACCAGAAACTGAGGAGTTCGGTACGGGCGTCAGCGCACACCGACCGGATCGGATACCTGTCGCAGCGGATGGATGGGCTCAGCGACGACGAGACCGTGCTCGACGCGATGCGGCGGGCAGCGCCCGGGGTCGGCGATGTGGAGTTGCGCAACCGGCTCGCCCGGTTCCTCGTGCGCGGTGACACCGTGCTGCGCCCCGTGGCGGCACTGTCGGGCGGCGAGCGCTTTCGGGTCGCGCTGGCCCGGCTGCTGCTGGCCGATCCGCCACCGCAGCTGTTGATCCTCGACGAGCCGACGAACAACCTCGACCTCGACACGGTCGACCAACTCGTCGCAGCACTGTCCGCCTACCGCGGCGCGGTGCTCGTCGTGAGCCACGACGACGCGTTCCTTGCGCGCCTCGAGCCCGACCTGGTGCTCGAACTGCGCGAGGGAGCGTTGACTGTTCGGGAGTTGGTCATAGCCTGAGTCGCGTTTGCAGGGCGCGTGTGGTCGCTTCGGCATCCCGGATGCCGCCACACGCGTCCTGCGAGTGCGTCCCGATCGCGAGGATGCCGATGTCGGCGGTGCGCGCGAAGATAAGGGGATGGCTGACGTGCTCGAGCGCTTCGGTCCTGCGACGCAGGACTGGTTCCGGAGCGCGTTCTCGGCGCCCACGTCGGCGCAGACCGGGGCGTGGGAGGCGATCTCGGCTGGCAAGCACGCACTTGTCGTGGCGCCGACCGGATCGGGCAAGACCCTGTCGGCGTTCCTGTGGGCGATCGACCGGGTCTTCCGCGACAAGCCGGTGACGGTGCCGGCGACCAAAGGCTCGCGCCGGAAGAAGGATGCCGGGACCACCGGCATCCTCTACATCTCGCCACTCAAGGCGCTCGGCGTCGACGTGGAGCGCAACCTCCGTTCACCGCTGGTCGGCATCGGGCAGTCCGCCCGTCGCCTCGGCATCCCGGTGCCCGAGGTCACGGTCGGCGTGCGCTCGGGCGACACGACCTCGGCCGACCGTCGCCGGTTGGTCACTGATCCACCCGACATCCTCATCACGACGCCCGAGTCGCTGTACCTCATGCTCACGTCGCAGGCGGCCGAGACGCTCCGCGGCGTGCACACCGTGATCGTCGACGAGGTGCACGCTGTCGCCGCCACCAAGCGCGGCGCGCACCTGGCCGTAAGCCTCGAACGCCTCGACGCGCTGCTCGAGAAACCGGCGCAGCGGATCGGCCTCTCGGCGACCGTTCGGCCCATCGACGAGGTCGCCCGGTTCCTCGGCGGGGCGGCGCCGGTCGAGATCGTCGCGCCGCGGGCGAGCAAGACGTTCGACCTCAGCGTCGTCGTGCCGATGGAAGACATGTCGAACCCGCCGGCGCCGGCCGGCGCACCCGACGAACCGGATGCCGAGGCCGCCGGCGACACGGGCGATGGCGACGACTGGTACACGCCGCCGCAGACGACGGAGATGACCGGATCCGTGTGGCCGCACGTCGAAGAGGCGATCGTCGACCGCATCCTCGACCACCGCTCCACGATCGTGTTCGCCAACTCGCGCCGCCTCGCCGAACGACTCACCGGACGGCTCAACGAGATCTACGAGGAGCGGCTCGGCGCAGGGGATGGCGAGGGCGTTTCGTCTCGCTCCGCTCGCTCAACGACCGAACGCTCGCCCGGTGGTCGAGTGCCGTCGCGCAGCGACGGTGTATCGAGACCCCCCGCGCAAATGATGGCGCAAGCCGGGGTCAGCGCGGGCGCCGACCCGGTGCTCGCGAAGGCGCACCACGGGTCAGTGTCGAAGGAGCAGCGCGCGCAGGTCGAAGACGAGCTGAAATCCGGCATCCTCCGCTGCGTCGTCGCGACGAGCAGCCTCGAACTCGGCATCGACATGGGCGCCGTCGACCTCGTCATCCAGGTCGAAGCGCCGCCGTCGGCCGCGTCCGGGCTGCAGCGCGTGGGTCGCGCCGGCCACCAGGTGGGCGAGATCAGCAAGGCGTCACTGTTCCCGAAGCACCGCGGCGACGTGTTGCACACCGCCGTCGTCACCGAGCGGATGCTGGCGGGCAAGATCGAAGCGATCGCGGTCCCGTCCAACCCGCTCGACATCCTCGCGCAGCAGACGATCGCGGCATCCGCCCTCGCACCGATCGACGTCGAGGAGTGGTTCGAGACGGTGCGGCGCTCCGCCCCGTTCCGCACCCTGCCGCGGTCGGCGTTCGAGGCGACGCTCGACCTGTTGTCGGGGCGATTCCCGTCCGACGAGTTCGCCGAACTGCGGCCCCGCGTCATCTGGGACCGCGATCACGGCACGCTCACCGGTCGCCCCGGCGCGCAACGGGTCGCGGTCACGAGCGGCGGCACGATTCCCGACCGCGGACTGTTCGGGGTGTTCGTCGCGGGCGAGACCCGGAACGCCCGGGTCGGCGAACTCGACGAGGAGATGGTCTACGAGTCGCGCGTGAACGACGTGTTCACGCTCGGTACGACGTCGTGGCGCATCGTCGAGATCACCCACGACCGCGTCAATGTGACCCCTGCGTTCGGGCAGCCCGGTAAACTGCCGTTCTGGCACGGCGACGGCCTCGGCAGACCCGCGGAGCTCGGCGAAGCCCTCGGCGCCTTCACCCGCGAGGTGTCGGCCGCAGGCCCCGAGAAGGCCACTGCGCGCCTGCGCGAATCGGGTCTCGACGACAACGCGATCGGCAATCTGCTGTCGTACCTCTCCGAACAGCGCGAGGCGACCGGCAGTCTCCCGACCGACCGCACGCTCACCGTCGAACGGTCGCGCGACGAAGTCGGCGACTGGCGCGTCATCTTGCATTCCCCGTACGGCATGCACGTGCACGCACCGTGGGCGCTGGCCGTCAACGCCCGCATCCGCGAGCGTCTCGGGGTCGAGGGCGCGGCGGTCGCGAGCGACGACGGCATCATCGCGCGGGTACCGGATGCCGACACTGAACCGCCCGGCGCGGAGCTGTTCGTCTTCGAACCCGACGAGCTCGAACAGCTCGTCACCGACGAGGTCGGCGGCTCAGCCCTGTTCGCCTCACGGTTCCGGGAATGCGCGGCCCGCGCGCTGCTTCTGCCGCGGTTGAACCCGAACCGCCGGTCGCCGCTCTGGCAACAGCGCCAGAAGTCGGCGCAACTGCTCGAGGTGGCGCGGCGGCATCCGACGTTCCCGATCATCCTGGAGACGCTGCGCGAAGTGCTGCAGGACGTCTACGACCTGCCCGCCCTGCTCCGCCTCGCTCGCGCGATCGGCGACCGCCGCATCCGGCTGGTCGAGACCACGACGAGCCAGCCGTCACCGTACGCGCGCGACCTGCTGTTCGGGTACGTCGGCGCGTTCATGTACGAGGGCGACTCGCCGCTGGCCGAACGGCGTGCAGCGGCCCTCGCGGTCGACCCGGCGCTGCTGAGCGAGCTGCTCGGCAAGGTCGAGATGCGTGAGCTGCTCGACCCCGCGATCATCGCCCAGTTCGAGGCCGAGGTGCAGCGGCTCGCGCCCGACCGTCGGGTGCGTGGGGTCGAGGGCGCCGCCGACCTGCTGCGACTGCTCGGACCGTTGGATGCCGAGGAAGTCGCGGCGCGGCTGGCTCCGGAGGGTGAGGCGGGTCTCGATACACCGTCGCCGCGCCACGGCACTCGACCACCGGGGGATCCCGAGCCGTCTGCCACGCCGGCGACCGCGCAGGCGCACCTCGACGCGCTCATCGCGGCGCGGCGGGCGATCCCGGTGACCGTCGCGGGAGTCGCACGGGTCGCTGCCATCGAGGACGCCGGGCGCCTGCGCGACGCGCTCGGCGCAGCGCTGCCCGTCGGCATCCCGACCGCCTTCCTCGAACCGGTCGTCGATCCGCTCGCCGATCTCGTCGCACGGCACGCACGCACGCACGGTCCGTTCCGCACGTCTGACGTCGCCGCACGACTCGGTGTGGGCACCGCCGTCGCGCGGCAGACGCTGCAGCGCCTCGAATCGCAGGGGCGGCTGTCGAGCGGATACTTCCTGCCCGCAGAATCCGCGAGCGGCGATGACCTGGAGTGGTGCGACACCGAGGTGCTTCGGCGGCTGCGGCTGCGCTCGCTCGCGGCGATCCGCGGCGCCGTCGAACCCGTCTCACCCGCCGCGTACGCACGGTTCCTGCCCGTGTGGCAGCATCTGACCCGACCGCTGGAAGGCATCGACGGCGTGCTCGCAGTCGTCGAGCAGCTCGCGGGCGTGCCGCTGCCGGCGAGCGCGTGGGAGTCGCTCATCCTGCCATCGCGGGTGCGCGACTACGCCCCGGCCATGCTCGACGAGCTCACCGCGACCGGCGAGGTCGTCTGGTCGGGACACGGCGCACTGCCCGGCCGTGACGGCTGGGTCGCCCTGCATCCCGCCGACGCGGCACCACTCACTCTGGCCCCGCAGGAGCACGACCCGTCACCGCTCGAAACGCGCGTGCTCGACGCCCTCGGCGCGGGCGGCGCCTACTTCGCGGCCCAACTGGTCGGCATGACGGCGGCCGAGAACGAACAGTCCGTCGTCGACGCGCTCTGGTCGCTCGCATGGGCCGGGCGCATCACGAACGACACCTTCGCGCCGGTGCGGTCGCTGCTCGGCGGCGGATCGCAGGCGCACCGCACCGCACGCCGCACCCCGCGCACCCGCATGTTCCGCGGCACCTCGCTGGCACGCCCGACGGCGCCGCAGCGACCACCGCTCGTCGGAGGCCGCTGGTCGCTGCTGCCCGCGGCATCCGCCGATCTCGCCCTGCGCGCGACCGCCTCGGCGAGCCTGCTGCTCGACCGCTACGGCGTCGTCACCCGCGGATCCGTGCAGGCAGAGGGCACGCCCGGCGGCTTCGCGCAGACCTACCGCACCCTGGCCGGATTCGAGGATGCCGGGCATTGCCGCCGCGGCTACTTCATCGAGAAGCTCGGCGCCGCGCAGTTCGCGGCATCCGCCACGGTCGACCGGCTTCGCGAATACGCCTCCGTCGCCGACCCGGCACCGCTCCAGGCGATCACCCTCGCTGCGACCGACCCCGCGAATCCGTACGGCGCGGCGCTGCCGTGGCCGGCGCTCGAGGGCGTCTCGCATCGACCGGGTCGCAAGGCCGGCGGGCTCGTCGTACTCGTCGACGGCGCCCTCAGCCTGTACCTCGAACGCGGCGGACGCACCGCCCTCGCCTTCACCGACGACGCCGATGTGCTCGCCGCTGCCGCGCGCGACCTCGTCGCGACCTCCCGCGCGCGGCGACTCGAGACCCTGACGGTCGAGCAGGTCAACGGCGAGTTCGTCTACACGTCGGCCGCCGGTCGCGCCCTCCGCGACGGCGGGTTCGTCGAATCAGCACGCGGCCTCACCCTGCGCAAGGCGACCCATGGCTGAGCGAGCGCATGCCTGAGGGCGACACCGTCTTCCGCACCGCGAAGCGCCTGCATGACGCGCTCGCGGGCGGCGCGGTCACGCGCTTCGACATCCGCGTGCCCGGTTCGGCGACCGCCGACCTCACCGGGCAGCACGTGCGCGATGTGACCCCGCGCGGCAAACACCTGCTGATGCGCATCGGCGACCAGACCCTGCATTCCCACCTCAAGATGGAGGGCGAGTGGGCCGTGCATCGCCCCGGCGACCGGTGGCGCAAACCCGCGTTCCGCGCCCGCGCGATCGTCGCGACCGCCCGCGCCGAAGCCGTCGGCTACGACCTCGCGATGGTCGAAGTGCTGCCCACCGCCGACGAAGGCCGCGTCGTCGGGCACCTCGGTCCCGATCCGCTCGGCCCCGACTGGGATGCGGCCGACGCCGCGCGCCGCCTCGCCGCAGACGACCGGGCGATCCACGTCGCGCTGCTCGACCAGCGCAACGTCGCCGGGTTCGGCAACGAGTATGCGAACGAGCTGCTGTTCGTCCGCGGCATCCGCCCCACCGCCCGCGCCCGTGATGTCGACGTCACGGGACTCATCGACACCGGGGCACGGATGATCCGCGCCAACCGCGACCGTGTGCCGCGCACGTTCACAGGCGACAGCAGACCCGGGCGGCAGACGTGGGTGTACCGCCGCGAGGGCAAGCCGTGCCGCCGCTGCGGCACACTCATCGCGCGCACCGACCTGGGCGAATCGGCGACCGCGGAGCGCATCGTGTTCTGGTGCCCGATGTGCCAGCCCTGAACCGCGACCTCGAGGGGCCCGGCGTCAGTGCCCGATGTACCGGCCCGGGCGGTGGTTGAGCGCCAGTACGAGGTTCAGCAGCACGGCACCGGCCGCGCTCATCAGCACGTTCGGCCACGGCACGACGAGGAACGACGCCAGCACGATCAGCACGTCGAAGATCATTTGTGTCCACCCCGCCCGCAAGCCGGTGCGGTCCTGCAGGACGAGGGCGATCACGTTCACGCCGCCGAGGCTCGCGCGGTGACGGAACACGATCAGCAGGCCGATGCCCGCGAGCAGGTTGCCGGCGAGCGCGCCGTACCACGGGTCGAGCCGAGCGATGTCGAAGAGCTGTTCGTGCACCCACGAGAACCCCGAGACGAGCCCGATCGCGACGACCGTGCGGATCGTGAAGTTCCAGCCCTTCTGCCAGATCGCGAGCACCGCGAACGGCAGATTGATGACCGCGAACAGCAGCGCGAAGGGCCACCCGGTCGCAAATCCCAGCAGCAACGAGAGCCCCGCCGTACCGCCGGTGACCGCACCGGCGGTGTGCAGCAGGTACAGCCCGAACGACACCGCAAACGTGCCGGTGAGCAGCCCGAGCACATCCTCGGGAACGGTGTGTGCGGTCGATTCCCGCTCGAATACGAGCGACGGGCCGGTCTCCGGCGCGTCGGCGGCGTCGGGTGCGGGGGCGGAACTCACGGCATCCATCCTCACAGATCGCCGCCCGCACGCTTCATAGACGCCGCATAGCTTCGCCCTACGGTGCCCATCACACGGCTGCGCACACTGAAGCGCATGAACCGACGCCTCGCCTCCTCACTGACCGCCGGCGGACTGGTCGTCGCCCTCGCCGCCACCGGCGGCACCGTGTGGGCGCTCGACCGGTTCGTCATCCCCCACGTCGAAGTCTCCGACGTGGCCGCCTACGAAGCCGAGCAGTCCGGCACGACCGCGACGACGACCGACGACGAGGCCGACACCGAAGCCGTCACGACCGACACGACGTACACGTCCGACGACGCGTCGATCGAGATCACGCAGTACACCGAAGGGTCCGGCGACGACACCGTCACCTCCTACGTCGCCGACATCACCCTGAGTGACGCGACGGTGCTGCGCAGCGCGTTCGCGAACAACCAGTTCGGCGAGAACATCACCGCGCTCGTCAGCGAGACCGCCGAGGCCAATGGGGCCGTCTTCGCCATCAATGGCGACTACTACGGGTTCCGCGACACCGGCATCGTGATCCGCAACGGCGTCGTCTACCGCGACGACGGCGCCCGCGAAGGGCTTGTCTTCTACGAAGACGGCACGGTCGCCGTGTACGACGAGACCACCACGACCGCCGACGAACTGCTCGCCGACGGCGCCTGGAACACCCTCAGCTTCGGCCCCGCGCTCGTCGAGGACGGCGCGGTGATCGATGGCATCGACGAGGTCGAGATCGACACGAACTTCGGCAACCACTCCATCCAGGGCGAGCAGCCGCGCACCGCGATCGGCATCATCGACGAGAACCACATCGTCATGGTCGTCGTCGACGGCCGCGAAGACGGCTACAGCCGGGGCGTGACGATGACCGAGCTCGCCGACATCATGGTCCCGCTCGGCGCGACGACCGCCTACAACCTCGACGGCGGCGGCTCGGCAGAGATGTGGTTCAACGGCGAAGTCGTCAACCAGCCCAGCAACGGCGGCGAGCGCGCCACCAGCGACATCCTCTACATCGCCGGATGAGCGCCGTGAACATCGTCCTGATCCCGGCGTACGAGCCCAACGCCCGCCTCGTCGCGCTCGTGCAGATGCTCCCGGTGCCGGTGCTCGTCGTCGACGACGGGTCGGGCGAACGCTTCGCGACGGTGTTCGCGGATGCCGAGGCCGCCGGCGCGGTCGTCGTACGGCATCCGGTCAACCGCGGCAAGGGCGCGGCACTGCGCACCGGGTTCGCCGAGTCCGCCCGGCGCTGGCCGGGTGCCGACATCGTGACGGCGGATGCCGATGGGCAGCACACGCCCGCCGACATCGCGAAGGTCGCTGCAGCCCTCGCGGCGCAGTCGACCGGATGCAGCGACGAGGAGCGGGTGATCGTACTCGGTGCCCGCGGGTTCGTCGGTGACGTGCCCGCGCGCAGCCGGATCGGCAACACCGTGACCCGCTGGATGTTCCGCGCGGTGACCGGCACCGGCCTGCAAGACACGCAGACCGGACTGCGGGCCTTTCCCGCAAGCGTCGTGCCGTGGCTGCAGTCCCTCCCCGGCGACCGGTTCGAGTACGAGTTCACGATGCTGCTGCGGGCTCGGGCCGCCGGCATCCGGCTCATCGAGGTACCGATCGAGACGGTGTATCTCGAGGGGAACGTGTCGAGCCACTTCCGCCCCCTCGTCGACTCGGTGCGCATCTACGCACCGCTGCTGCGGTTCTCCCTCTCGGCGCTGCTCGCGTTCGCGATCGACACCATCGCGCTGCTCGTCATCCACGCACTGACGGGGTGGCTGCTGCTGTCGGTCGTCGCGGCGCGGCTGCTGAGCGCCTCGGTCAACTTCACCGTCAACCGCGGTGTGGTCTTCCGGTCGGGCCGTGACGTGCCGGTGCGGACGGCGGCCATCCGCTACGCGTCGCTCGCCGTGCTGATCATGACGGCGAGCTTCGGCATGCTCACCGCACTGCTCGACATCGGCATCGCAACCCTGCCCGCGAAGATCCTCACCGACGCGACGCTCTTTCTCGTCAGCTTCTCGGTGCAGCGGGCCGTCGTGTTCGCGCCGCGCGAACGTCCGATCGAACGTGCGCACACGGGAATGAACACGCGGGTCGAATCGTTGTCGTAGATCCAGGAGGTTTCGTTGGGCAAGAACTACGTCGACATCGAGAACGACCACGGACAGTCGCTGCGCTACCGCAAGCACGTCAACGGCCGGGGCCTCATCGCGCACGGCGCGAAGGTGCACCCGAGCGCGCTCGTCGAAGCGGGCGCGTACGTCGAACCGGGCGTGCAGGTGGCCGCGGGGGCGCACATCGGGCGCGGCGTGTGGGTTGAACCCGACGCCGTCATCGGCGCCGAGGCCGAGATCGCGCCGCACGCGCACATCGGGCCGGGCGCCGCGATCGGCGAACGCGCGAAGATCGGCGTCCGCGCCCACGTCGGAGCCGGCGCACGTGTCGCCGCTTCGTCGCTCATCCGCGACGATGAGCAGGTCGGCGAGGGCGAACGCGTCGCCACCGACCGTCGCGGGTTGCGCCTCGCCGCCTGATGCCATTGCTGTCGCGAAAGCCCGGACTCACCGAGTCCGGGCTTTTCGGTTGAGTCCCCGTGCAGCACGCCCGGCTCGTCCTGGGATCGCGGACTCCCTCACAGACGCACCGGAGCGGATGCCGGACACGCGGCGCAGCGGACGCCGGTAGCATCGCGGCGTGAAGATGCGACTGGTCGTGGCGGCGGTGCTCGTCGCGGTCGCGATCGCTGCGGTACTGCTCATCGTGCCGCGGCTGAGCGAAGCGTGCTGCGCCGACCCGTCGGCCCCGGCATCCGGCGGCGACACGGGTACACGCCCAGACGGCGCGGTCGCCCTGACCGTCGACCACGTCTACGACGGCGACAGTCTGCGTGCGATCGCGGTGGATGCCGAGGGCTTCGCCGACGGCGAAGTCGAAGTGCGCCTCATCGGCATCGACGCGCCAGAGGGCACGCCCACACAGGAGTGCGGCGCCCAGGAGTCGCAGTCGGCGTTGCGCGGCCTGCTGCCGGACGGCGCCACGGTCTGGGTCGTGCCGGGCGCCGAGCCACGCGATCGCTACGACCGCGCGCTCGTCTACGCGTGGACGGATGCGGGCGCCTTCCTCAACGCCGAGCAGTTGCGCGCCGGCCACGCGCGCACCCTCACGATCGAACCGAACACCGAGCACGCGGCGACCTTCGCCGACGCAGAACGCTCCGCCCAGCAGTCCGGGTCCGGCATCTGGCTCACCTGCGAGTGACCCCGCTCCGGACGCGAGACAGCACTGACGCTGTCGAGACCGGTCAAATTTCGCGCGGTCTCGACAGCGCAGGTGCAGTCTCGCGGGGGCGGGCTGAGCCGACGGGGCGTCAGGCGAAGAGGAACAGGACGAAGCCGAACAGGGGCAGGGTGCCCTGGATGATCGCGGGGCGCAGGTACTTCGAGCCGCTCGTGATGAGCACGAGCGCGGCGGCCAGCATCGAACCGAGGCTGAACAGCACGAGGGTGCGACCGGCGATGTCGGCGATCGTTTCAGGCCCGCCCGCCCAGAACAGCACAAGACCGATGACGACGCCGATCGCGAGGAACAGGTTGTAGAAGCCCTGGTTGTAGGCCATGGGCCGCGTGATCTCGGCGGCGTTCTGATCGGCGACCCCGAACCGCTTCCACACGCGGGGCTGCGTCCACTGGATCGACTCCATCATGAAGATGTACACGTGCAGCAGCGCGGCAAGGGCCGCGACGACGGTTGCGATGATCGGCACCATGCGCTGACAGTAGCGCGACTACGCTGGCGGAGTGGCGGCATCGGGCGGTGGGTCGAAGCGCGGTCGCGGGCGCACGCCCCGACCGGCCGCTCAGCGCGCCGGCGGCAAGCCCGCGAAGACACCGAAGCCGGCGAAACCCCAGAAGCCGAAGCCGAAGCCGAAGCCGAAGCCCAAGCCGACGCCCGCTCCCGGCCCCGCACCCCTGCCACCCGGTCCGTTCCGCCTCGGTGCGATCCCCGGCGCCACGCCCGGCAAGTGGATCGACACGTGGCAACGCCGGCATCCCTCGATCGACCTCGAACTCGTGCCGCTCGCCGTCGCCGATCAGCGCGCTGCGATCGAGGCGGGCGAGGTGGATGCCGCAATTGTGCGCCTGCCGATCGACCGTGACGGTCTGCATGTCATCACGCTGTACGACGAGGTGCCGGTCGTCGTGTGTGCGGCCGATTCCCACCTGACGGCGGCCGAAGAGCTCAGCGCCGAAGACCTGGCCGGCGAGGTGCTGATCGTGCCCGCCGACGACGTGCTGTCACCCGAAGTCGCGGGCACGCTCGCGCCGTCGTTCGCGACCCTCGAGACGACGGGCGACGCGGTTGCGACCGTGGCATCGGGGGTCGGCATCGTCATCGTGCCGATGTCGCTCGCCCGCCTGCACCACCGCAAGGATGCCGACTTCCGCCCGCTCACCGACGGTCCGACCTCGACGGTGGCACTCGCGTGGCCGGCCGCGGCCACGACATCCCTCGTCGAGGAGTTCGTCGGCATCGTCCGTGGACGCACCGCGAACTCCTCGCGTCGCTGAACTGACGACCGGGGCAACCAGGCAGAAAGGTGGGCCGGCGGTGCCCCCAGCACCGCCGGCCCCATGATCGGTCGCTCCCCAGCAGACGACGATCGTGGCGGAACGATCCGGGTTCCCCCGATCCCGGGAGCGATGTCCGGGCCCGCGGGACTCGGTTTCGCGTCGTTCCATGTGAGAAGAGCGGGCACCCCGGCCCCTGATACACACCAGATGAGATTCTTTTCAGGAACCTTCTGCGCCCCCGGCCTCGGCGTCATCGACCCACCGCAGCACGCGGAGCGCACGAAGCGTGTTCCACCGGCTCGGCTCGCCCAGCGGCGCTTCGAGATCGAGTTGCACCGCCCCCGGGTCGTCGTACTCCGCGGGCCAGCGACCGTCCGCCCCGCGCCGGTCGCGCACGATCTGCACCGCCTCGGCCGTGCGCGGGTCCGGCCGTGAGCCGGTGAGCCGGAAGTACTCCAGGGCGCGCAGCACGTCATAGCGCCACCGCGGCGGGAACGGGAACCTCAGGTACGCGTCATCGACGACCTGACCGTCTGAGCGGCGTCGCAGCAGCATCCGTTCGAGCAGATACTCCTCACCCCGCGCGCGCAACTCCCGCGTCGAGAGACCCGTCGACTGTTCGTACTCGAGCAGCCCCTCAAGCACGGCCAGTGTGCTGTCGAACGACGACCGCACCGACCCGTCGCCTTCGAGGCGGAAGCAGTTCCAGCCGCCGTCTGGCTGCTGGTCCTCTGCGCAATACGCCACGATGCGCGAGACATCGGCCCCGAAGTAGGCGCCGGCCCGGATGGTGCGACCGTTGATGCACGAATCGACCTCGCCCGACCAGTACGGCCGGTCTTCGTACTCCCACCGTGCGTGCACGTCGAGAAGCGCGACCGTCTCGGCCATGTACGGGTCGTCGGGCGGGATGCCGAGGTCGTAGAGCGATTCGAGCACCCACAGCGTCGAGCTCCACGGCTGCGGCTCGCCGAGCTCCCAGCTCCATCCGGCGGGCGCCCACGCCCCAGCCGCCCACCGTCCGTCTGCGCCGCGCGCGTCGAGCAGCCGCCTGCCCCACCCCTCGGTGGCGACACGGCGTCGCTCCGCGGTCACCTGGTCCGACGGCGCATCGGTCAGATCGTTCAGCACCTGCCAGCGGATCGCCGGGTCTGCGTCGAGGAGCCACGTCTCGAGTTCCATGCTCGGCATCGTGCCACCCGGGTGCGACATGCGCGAGGGCGGTGCCTCAGAAGCCCGCCCCGTGACACTGGAACGGCGCGGTGATGCCGGTCGCCGCGGACGCATGCGCCAGCGCCGCTGCCGGGCTCTCGCCCGCGGCGAGCCCAGCATGCAGCGCGGCGAGCAGATCGCACGCATCGTCGTCGCCGACGACCACGGGCGCCGCGATGACGCACCGCGCACCGGCGTGCAGCCACGTGCGCGCCATCCCGAGGGATTCCTCGCCCCAACGCACCGCCGACCGTCCGACTTCGCACGCCGAGAGCACGACGATGTCGGGCACGCGCTGCATTCGTTCGATGTCGTGTCCGAACAGCGCCCCGTCTGCGAGTTCGAGGCCCGAGAACAGCGCGTTGTCAGCCGCATGGCGACCGTGCGCGGCGATATGCAGCACGTCGCACGCCGCCGCGGCTGCCGTGACGGCATCCACCGTCGCCGCGTCGCCGGTCAGCACCGTCGCGTCGGGCCACGCTGCGGCTCCGGCGCGGACCTCTTCGTCGGCACGGGCCACTCGGGGACCGGCCGCGAACTGCACGCGGGTCGCCGGATGCAGCCGGCGCGACGCGATCCAACGCGACAGCGACGGCGCGAGCGTCGTGAGCCGACCGTGCAGCCCCGGCAACAGGGTCCAGGCGAGCCCAGCCAGCAGACCGGGCGCGGTGATCGCGATGCGCGTGGCGCCCGTGCGCGCGAGCGGCGCCTCGACGAGCACCGCCGACAGCTGGGCGAGACGTCGGTCGAGCGAGCGGCGCACGACCTCGCGCATCGGCCCTGGCGGAGCGGATGCCGACATGTCGAAGTCTGCGCGCAACCCGGCCATGAGCTGCGGCAGCTCACGCGCGGCCGGCAGTTCGAACACCTCGGCGTCCTCTGCCGTGACCAGCAGGCAGCGCACGCCGGTGCTGCCGTACACGTACGCCAGCACCGCGGTGTCGGCATCGAGCTGTTGCTGCACGTCGGCCAGGCCGACCCGCACGTCGACGTGGTGGACAGCGCTGGCCGACCACTGCCTGCGGCGCACCCGATCGGCGATCTCGCGCGCACGCCCCGAGCGCAGCCAGTCACCGTCGGGCGATTCGGTGCGCAGCAGCCGCAGTTCGGCGAGGTCTGCCGCGAGTTGCGGATCGGGCGGCGGGCGCAGCGCGACGACCTGCTGACTGAGATGGCGGGCACGCTCCGACCAGTCGAAGATGGTGGCGACATCGCCGGTCGAGATCGCGGCATCCAGCCCGAGCTGCATGAGCGCGCTGCCATGCATGGCGGCGGAGTTCTGCAAGTCGATCGCACCGAATGCGGCCTGCCAATCGGCGAGCTCGTCGAGACCGGCGGCGGCATGGCGCAGCGTGCCGCCGTGATCGCTCGACCGTGCGGCGCGTGCGGCCCGCACCTCGTGCGTGAGCATGCGCACCTCGATCGAGCTCGCCTCGTCGAGCGGTGGCGTCGATCGCGACGGCTCGCCCGCGCGGATGCGCGAGAGCTCACGCGCGAGGCGCAGTGCCGCGGCATCGTTGCGCAGCCCACGTCGGCTGAGGCCGCGGATGGCCCGTTCGACCGCTTCGGCCTGCGGTCGGCGTCCGAGCCCCGCTGCGTGTGCGGCGAACGCCGCGCGCAGCCGCACCGCTTCGGCGCGCCACCGCCAGGTCGTCGCACCCAACCCCTCGAATCGGCGCGCTGCCGCGCCGGCGACGGTTCGCGCGCGCGCAGGATCGTGTCGGAGCAGGGAGCGCGCACGCTGCAGGTCGGCTTCGGCACGCGCCTGCGGCATGCGTTCTCGCCCGAAGGCGTCGGATGCCGAGGCCAGCAGCTGCTCGGCATCTCGGACGAGGCCGGCTTCACGCAGCACCTCGGCGCGGTCGACGTCGCCGATCGCGGCGTTCGCGACCGAGACGGCAGCGATCTGCGGGCGCGCGGACGCCATCTGCGACATCGCCTCGACGAGCTCGCCCCGCAACAGGCGCACGTAGCCGAGGTTGTGCTGTGCCTCGGCGACCTCGACCGGCTGGCCGACGTCCCGGAAGGCCGAAACGGCGAGTTCGAGGTCGGCGGCGGCGGCATCGAGCTCGGAGCGCTGCATGTACAGCACGCTCCGGTTCATCCGAAGATTGGCCTGGGCGAGTGGATCGTCGACGAGTTGCGTGATCGCCAGGTCGAACGCCTCGAGCGCATCGTCCATGCGCCCCTGGTGCGACAGCAGACTCGCGAGCTGACCCGCCAGCACGCCACGCGTGTGATCCGACAATCTGGGCATCGCGAGCGCCTCGCGGCAGATGCGCTCGCCGGCGCTGGGTTCACCCAACTGCGTGAGCACATACGCTCGCGTGCCGGCGATCCGAGCCGCACGCTCCGGATCGTGCTCGACCTCCGCCGCCTCGTCGAGCAGGCGCCGTGCATCGCGGTAGCGACGCTGGTTCGACAGCGCCAGCGCGCGCTCGTAAAGCCCCTCGTCGGTCACTCCCCCAGCATGCCGGAACCGCGGCGGCTCTGCGGCCGCCGCGGTTCCGTCATTCGCCGGTGTCGCTCACCCCGATCTCGTCGTCCACCTCACCGCACGCGGCTGCGATGTCGGGCGTCGGCCCGGATGCCGGCAGTGCCCGCATGCGCGCAGCCACGCGTCCGGCGAACAGCGGTGCCGCGAACGACGTGCCGCTCCACACTGCGAATCCGCCGCGGAAGTCCTCGGGGGCGATCGTGGTGCGACGGCGACGGTACTCGTCGTCGCGGGCCGTTGCCTGCAGTCCACCCAGGAAGTCGGGGATCGTGCTGACGACTGCCGCTCCCGGCGCGTACGTCCGCACCCACGGGCCGACGTTCGAGAACAGGGCCGTCGATCGACAATCGGGGTTGAGTGCGCCGACTGACACGTGCCGCGCACCGCCGTCGGGGGCGATCCCGTTGTCGGCTCCCGGCCACGGCCACAGCGACGCCGGGAAGGCGGGGCGATCGATCGCGTCGTTGCCCGCCGAGACGACCACGGTCGTGCCGAGGTGCCGCAGGCGCGCGAGCAGGTCGTACAGCGCTGTGCTGTAGAGGCCGTCCTGCGGCGTCTCGTGGTAGTACCCGAGCGAGAGGTTGAGCACGTCGACCGGACGCCCTCCCTCCATGCCCTTGCAGAACCGTGCCACGAGGTCGACGACATCGGTGAGCACCTCGAGCAGCAGCGACTCTTCGACCATCCCGAGCGCGTCTGCGAGCCGGATCGCAAGGATGTCGGCATCCGGCGCGGCTTGGCGGACGATCCCCGCGATGAAGGTGCCGTGCCCGGCGACCGGATCGATCTCGCCGTCGAGCGGGCCGTACAGGTCGGGGTAGATCTCGGGATTGGCTTCGTCGTCGAGCCCGACGGCTCGACCGTCGATGCGCACGTCCCTGTCGACGATGTCGTCGGGCAGCCACGCGTGCACCCCCGCGCCGGTGTCGAGCACGGCCACGACGGCGCGGCGCAGCCCCGACTCGATCTCTCCGCGGCGCGGTGCCGCACCGATCCACGCCACCGGCTGACGTCCGCCGAGTCCGGACTCGGCATACTCTCCGACCGGGTTGGTCTTCGTGTACGGGTTCGTCTTCGTGTAGGGATTGGTCTTCGTGTACGGGTTCGTCTTCGTGTAGGGATTGGTCTTCGTGTACGGGTTCAGCCCGACCGGATCGACCGTCAGGATGTGATCGAGCCCCACGCGGTCAAGGCCCGCCCCGGCGAGCACTTTCGCGACCGCCTCGGCCGACGCGTCGGCGCCGAGCTGCGCCTGCCTGAGCGCGTCGCGCCGCAACCGCTGCAGCACGCGCCAGGCGTCGGGCGGCACCGGTGATTCACCGCGCACCGGCTCGTCAGGGGTCGTCAGCAGCACCCGAACGGTGGGGCCCACGCCGATACGGTCGAGTGTCTTCGCGTCGCGTCGGAGCTGATCGGGCGCGGGGACGGCCGCCCATCCGAACGCGGCCGCCGCCTGCTGGACGCGATCGAACAGGTCACCCGAGCCGGTTTTCTCCTGCGCGTCCGTGCCGGTCAGGAGCAGCCGGTCGGGCACGTACGCAGTCTGGAACGCCTCGACGCCCGTGACCGGCTCATCGCCCGGATCGAGGACCACGCCACGGATCACCGATCCGCGCGCACGATCCCGCCACGACCAGCCGTCGGGCAGACCAGGGCCGTTCTCGTCTTTGGGTGCCATCACCGATTCCCCTCACTGTCCGATCGGACGTTCACAATTCGAATCCGGGCGTGCGCAACTCGACGCCGTCGCTCCCCGGCGCGATCCGGAGTCGGGCAGGCCCTGCGGCGACCTCGTCGAACGAGAACCTGCCGCCCTCGACGGGCGTGCTCAGCTCGCGGCTGTCCTGTTCGAGTACGGCTGAAGACGCATCACCGTCGACCCAGCCGTCGATGCGACGCCCACCTCGGTCGGTCACCGTGACATGGATCAGCACGGTCGTGGTGCCGTCGCTGAACTGCAGTGTGAGCAGGTCGGCATCGCCGCGCACGGCGGCCACGGCATCCGACTCGACGAGTGTCAGCAACGCGTATTCGGTCGACAGGTCGTCTGCGGCAACTGCCGCGACCATGCGGTCGATCAGGTCGGCGGGATGCGGGTCGACCCGCTCCCACGTGCGACGCATCGCACGGAACAGGGCGGCGTCGGCCGCGGGCTGTTCAGAGGCCATCGTCATCTCCATTCCATCCTTCTGAAGCCAGGACGGTGCGCAGTTTTCCGAGGCACCGTCCCCGTGTCGGGCCGATCGATCCGATCGGCATGGCCAGGTCTTCGGCGATTCGGGCGTAGTCCGGTCGCTCTTCGAACGCGATCACCTGCAGCAGCCTCCGACAGCGGTCGTCGAGGCCGTGCACCGCCCGCCACAGTCGGGCATCGCGGTCGGCGACTTCGGCACGCCCCTCGGCCGACTCTTCGGGGTCGAGGAGCGGTTCGAGGTCGACCGTCTCGGTCGGCATGGCGCGCTGGTGCGCCTTGCCGACCCGCCACGCTTCGCGGCGGGCGGTGGTCGTGAGCCATCCCGCCACAGCCCGCTCGTCGACGATGCTCTCGTGACGGCGCACGAGCGTCAGCCATGTCGACTGCACGACGTCTTCTGCCGCCGCACGGTCGAGCCCGTACGCGCGCACGACGTGCCACAGCACCGGAGTCAGCAGCCGCACGAGATCGTCCATCGCGCGTGAGTCGCCAGCCCGCCATCGGCGGAAGCTGTCGGTCGCGCGCACCCAGATGCTCGAGGCGTCGTCGATCGCCCCGTCGCCGTCCGTTGGTGGGATCGGCGAGGGGTCGGCATCAGTCATAGCGCCCATTGTGGCCACACCAGAACGAGTGCGGCTACTGGGCTCCTGATACATGTCGACCGAACCGGAATAGAATCGCCTGCATGTCGCCGCTCGTCTACGTCTGCGTGCGCCCGCAACAGGGCGCTGCCGAGGCCGAGTACGAGTCGTTCCGAAGCGCGATGCGCCTCGAGCCCGACGAGCTCGAACGCATCGATCTGGTCCGCGAATCGCTGCCCGACGACGCGTTCACGCGATGGCGCGGCTTCGTCGTCGGCGGCAGCCCGTTCAACGTGACCGACCCCGAGTCGACGAAGACCGACGTGCAGCGCCGCCTCGAAGCCGGCCTCACCCGCATCGCAGAGCGCGCCGCCGACGGTGAGACCGCTGTGCTGTTCACCTGCTTCGGCATCGGCATCGCGACCCGCACACTGGGCGGCGAAGTCACGCGCGCGCACCCCGAAGACACCGGCCCGACCACCGTTGCGTTGACCGACGAGGGCCGCGCCGACCCGCTGTTCGGTTCGCTCGCGCACCGTTTCACTGCGCTCACGGCCCACAAGGAAGGGTCGTCGAAGCCGCCCGCAGGCGCCGTGCTGCTGGCCACGAACGAGGACTGCCCCGTGCAGGCGTACCGCATGGGCGACCGGCTGTACGCGACGCAGTTCCACCCCGAACCGACAGCGCAGGCGTTCACCGAGCGGATGGCCGTCTACCGCGACGACGGCTACTTCGACGCCGGCGACTTCGATGCGATCGCGGCCCGGGTGAACGCGGCGTCGCTGTCGGAGCCGACCCGCATCCTGCGCGCGTTCGCCGCCGCGTTCTGACGTCGGTTCAGTCGGGCGCCGTGCGGGCCCGCATGACCGTCAGCACGAGCGGCACCGCCACGACGACGAACGCGACGACCCACGCTGCGATCGCGACGGTCATGGATGCCGGCTCCCCCGTCGACCGCTGCACCCCGATCCAGAACAGCCCCCACCCCATCGCGAGGCCCGGAGCCAGCCGCCCGTTCGTGATCCACGCGATCGCGACACCGATGACCCCGACGACGACGAGGACGATCACGGCGATGAGTTCACCGGCATCCGCCCACTCTGCGGGTGCGATGACGGTGAGCCAGGCTGTCACGTTGGCGACCGTCGCCAACGCGACCCACCCGAGGTGCAGGCCGACCGACGCGTCGAGCAGCACGACCCCGGTGATGCGCACGCCCGGCATGGTCTGCAGCACGCGCAGGGTGTATCCGAGGGCGACCAGCAACAGCGCGATGGCGACGACCGTGAGCGGCAGGGTGAGCCACTGCGCCGTCAGCAGCCACAGCCCGTTCAATACGGCCGTCAGCGCGACCGGCCACCCGGCCGCGCGGTGCCGTTCGCGAAAGCGCTGCGAGGGAAGCGCCTGCCAGATCGCGTAGCCGATCGTGAGCAGGTAGATCGCGCTCCAGATCGAGAACGCGGGGCGGGCGGGCGCGAGCAGCGTCGCATCGGCGTCGAGCGCGCCGCCCTGCAGCTCGCGCACGTTCGTGCCGCCGAACAGGCCCACACCGATCATCGCCGCGACGATCATGAACACCACGGCGGCGATGACGCCGATCTGTCGGACGGTGTCGGACGGGCGGGCGGTGCGGGGCTCGTCGGTCATGGCCGCCACGCTACGCGGTCCGGCGAGGACGGGTCAGGGCCTTGACACGCCTCGCGTCACACCCCCGAGCCGACGATCACGGCGGCATCCGGCGCGATGACGAAGACGTCGCCGCGCCGCGCCGGCTCGATCGTCGCGAGCAGCACGTCGCCATCGCCGGCCGGAACCTCCCACGGCACCTCGGAGAGGTTCACGAGCACGCGCACCCCGCCGCGTTCCAGTTCGTACACCCGCCCGCCGATCGCCTCGGCTGCCGTCGCGGCGCGCTCGTCGAAACGCGGGTCGGTCAGCTCGGGGCGCTCCCGCCGCAGCGCCGCGAGCCGTCGGTACAGGTCGAGCAGGTCGGCGTGCTCGCCGGCATCCGGCTCCGACCAGTCGAGCTTCGAACGCTCGAACGTCGCCGGGTCGTTCGGGTCGGGAACGAGCGACTCGTCCCATCCCATCGCCGCGAACTCGCGCTTGCGGCCCGCCGCGGTCGCCGCCGCGAGTTCGGGCTCGGGATGCGAGACGAAGAACTGCCACGGGGTGGAGGCGCCCCACTCCTCGCCCATGAACAGCATCGGCGTGCCGGGTGCGGTCATGGTGAGCACGGCGGCGACCTTGCGCCGCTCCGGTGACAGCATCGCGGCGAGCCGGTCGCCGGCGGCACGATTGCCGATCTGGTCGTGGGTCTGCGCGTACGTCACGAGGCGCCACGACGGCGCGGCCTCCGGGATGGGACGACCGTGATCGCGGCCGCGGAACGACGAGTGGGTGCCGTCGTGGAAGAACCCGCCCGTCCAGGTCTTCGGCACCGCGTCCAGCGCCGCGAAGTCGGCGTAGTATCCGACGGTCTCGCCCGTGAGGGCGACGTGGATGGCGTGGTGGAAGTCGTCGGACCACTGCCCGGCGAGTCCGTAGCCGCCGGCCTCACGCGGCAGGAACATCACCGGGTCGTTGAGGTCGCTTTCGGCGATGAGCGACAGCGGCCTGCCGACGTGGGCGCTGAAGGTGTCGGCGGCCTCGGCGAGCTCCTGCAGGATGTGCACGTCGCTGTCTTCGTCATGCAGCGCGTGCACGGCGTCGAGCCGCAGCCCGTCGACGTGGAAGTCGCGCAGCCACATGAGGGCGTTGTCGACGACGAACTGCCGCACCGGCTGCGCGTCGAGGTTGAGGCTGTCACCCCACGTGTTCGCGCGCCCGTCGCGCAGGTAGGGGCCGTACTCGGGCAGGTAGTTGCCGGACGGCCCGAGATGGTTGTAGACGACGTCCTGGATGACGGCGAGGCCCGCGGCGTGGGCGGCATCCACGAACCGGCGGTACGCCTCCGGCCCGCCGTACGCCTCGTGCACCGTGTACCACAGCACGCCGTCATAGCCCCAGTTGTGCGTGCCGTTGAAGCCGTTCACCGGCAGCAGTTCGACGTGTGTGACCCCGAGCGCGACGAGATGGTCGAACTTGGCCACAGCGGCATCCAGCGTGCCTTCGGGGGTGAACGTGCCGACGTGCAGTTCATAGATCACGCCGCCGGCGAGCTGCCGCCCGGTCCACGCGTCGTCGGTCCAGGTGAAGGATGCCGGGTCGTCCCATGCCGACGCCTCATGCACGCCGCGCGGCTGCCGGCGCGACCGCGGGTCGGGCCGCAGGTCGTCCGTGTCGCCGAGCACGAACCCGTACTCGTCACCCCCCGCCAAGTCGACTTCCGCGCGCCACCAGCCGCCGCCTGCCGCGGTCATCTCGACGTCGTCGCACCCGGGCCGGCGCAGCCGCATCCGATCGACCTTCGGACCCCATACCTCGATCATGGTTCCATCGTCGCATCCGTTCGTGACGCCTGGCCACCCGCCCATCGCGTGCAACATTCAGTCCCGCGGTGCGCGGAACACAGGGCGCCCCGCGGAATGACGCGGTTCGGGCACGCGCTCGCCGACGCGGAGACTGAATACTGAACCGATGCGGGCGGTGCCGGGCCCGGATGGGGTGCGCTCAGTCGGCGGGCAGCAGCAGTGCCACCGGGTAGTCGGCGAGCAGGTCGGCCAGCGGCACGGTGCCGGCGTCGAACCGGCGGCCGGTGAACGCGTCGACGGTGGGGGTCTCGTGGCGCAGGAGCGCTGTGTCTCCCCACCCGCCGGCGAGGTCGAGTCCCGCGGGCAGCCGTGTCGCGACGGCGAGCGCGCCGCCCCGGTCGAATGCGACGGCACGATGGGCATGCTCGCCGACGACCGTCATCGGCGTGTACCGGGCGAACAGGTCGGGCCGGTCTCGGCGGGCGCGCAGCGTGCGCGAGACGACCAGCAGCTTCGCAGCCCCGGTGTCGTCGATCGGCGGCTGCCAGCCCTCATCGATCCGGCGCAGCAGCTCACGGCGGATGCCGAAGTCGACGGCGCGGCGATTGTCGGGGTCGACGAGCGACAGGTCCCACAGCTCGCTGCCCTGGTAGACGTCGGGCACGCCGGGCCCCGCGAGCTGCAGCAGCTTCGCGCTCAGCGAGTTCGACCGACCGAACCCGGTGATCCTGCGGGCGAAGCGGTCCACGATCGGCCCGGCCGCGCCGAACGCCGCATCGACCACGGACTCGACAGCGCCCTCGAAGTCGGCGTCGGGCGCCGACCACGACGTGCGCTCCCCCGCCTCGCGGGCGGCCTTGACGCCGTACTCGCGCAGGCGCTCCGCCGATGCGGGCCACGCGCCGACGATCGCCTGCCACAACAGCGCGTCGAACGGCCCGTGCCCCGTGGATGCCACGGCCCGAAGCTCGCCGAGAGTCTCAGCCCACTCGTCAGCGAGTTCGCTCAGCACCGCCAGGCGCGACCGCACATCTTCGCTGCGCTTCGTGTCGTGCGTCGAGAGCGCCGTCATCGTGCGCGGCCACGCGGCCTGCCGTTCCTGCTGCGCCCGGTGGAAGCCGTCGACGTCGAGCGAGAAGTGCGACGGGTCGGCGCCGACCTCGGTCAGCGACCCGAGGCGCGTGTACCGGTAGAACGCGGCATCCTCGACGCCCTTGGCCATGACGGGTCCGGCGGTCTGCATGAACCGGCGCGACAATTCGGACGAGCCGTCCTGCAGTGCGATCGCGAGAGCCATCGCGGCAGGGCCCAGGTCGGGGCGACGGTTCGCGCACTCGCGCGCCGCGGCAACGAGCAGGTCTGCGCCGGCGGGCAGGTAGGCCCGGTAGACGGGAAAGTTTGCGAGCAGTTCGGCGAGCGCGTCGACTGTGTCGGGCTCGTCGCGCAGGTACGCGGGCAGCAACCGCTGGATGCGCAGCACCTCGGGGCGCAGTGCTTCGTCGGCGACGGCGCGTTTGAGGTCGTGCACGAGGTCGTCGTAGGCGGCGCCGGGCTCGCCGCGCAACGCCGTGTCGAGGTCGGCGAGCGCCGTCTCACCCTCGGGGTCGGTGAGCACCCTGTCGATGTCGGCCATCGCGTCGTACCCGGTCGTGCCGTCGACCGCCCACCAGCCGGGCAGGGTCTCGCCGTGCTCGAGGATCTTCTCGACGACGACGTACGGGTCGGTCGCGCCCGCCTCACGCAGCGCCCGGTCGAGGTCCGCGAAGTAGCCGCCGGGGTCTGCCAGCCCGTCGGGGTGGTCGATGCGCAGTCCGTCGACGAGCCCCTCGCGGAACCAGCGCAGAATCTCCACATGGGTCGCGGCGAACACCTCCGGAACCTCGACCCGCACCCCCGCGAGCGTCGTGATCGTGAAGAACCGGCGGTAGTTCAGCGTCTCGCCCTCGCGCTGCCAGAACTCGAGCCGCCAGTGCTGCCGCTCCAGCACGGTGCGGACGGCCTCGGCGCTGGAGGTCTCGACCACCGGAGCGGTGCCCTCGGCCAGCGGCAGCACGTTGTCGTAGTACCGCACGAGCCCGAAGGGCGCGGCATCCGTCGGCACCGGGTCGACCGTCAACTCACCCGCGGCGAGCACGTCGTCCAGCGTGCCACCCAGGATCGGCAGCACGACCCGCCCACCGCCGAAGTCCCAGTCGATGTCGAAGGCCTGCGCGTGCGCCGACTGCCGTCCGCGCGTGAGCACATCCCACCACCACGCGTTGCGACTCGGATCTGCGACGCCCTGATGATTCGGCACGATGTCGACGAGGATGCCGAGGCCCGCCGTCCGGCTCGACGCTGCGAACCGGTCGAGTCCTGCAGCGCCACCCCGCGCCGGGTCGATGCGGCTCGCATCGACGACGTCGTAGCCGTGGTCGGAGCCGGGTGTCGCCTCCAGCAGCGGCGACAGGTACGCCCACCCGACCCCGAGATCGCGCAGGTAGTCGGCGACGTCGGCCGCCGCATCGAGATCGAACGACGACCGGATCTGCAGCCGGTACGTGGAGGTGGGTGTCATCGCACGGTCTCCGTTTCGCGAGGTGCTGCCGGATGGCGCAGGCGTCAGCGCGGCAGCTCGGACTGCGGCGCGTGCGCCGGGATGATCTCGATCGGCGAGGTGTACGCCGCGAGCGACGCCGCCACCGAGTGGTCGACCTCGGGCTCGGGCTCTTCGTGGTCGATGAGCACGACGAGCGACTTGCCCTGCAAGCGCACCTGCTCACCACCGCTGAACGGCGCACTGTCGGCGAGTGCACCGCCGGTGTCGACGATGACCTCCCACCGCGGGCTGAACGCCGCATCGGGGATCGTGAGGTCGACCACGTCGTCACCCGCGTTGAACAGCACGAAGAAGTGTCGGTCGCTGATCGGCTCACCCCGGCGATCGCGCTCGCGGATGCCGTCGCCGTTGAGAAAGACGCCGATCGCGCGCCCGAAGCCGGCATCCCAGTCTTCGGGCTGCATGAGCGACCCATCGGGACGCAGCCACGCGATGTCGGGGATCGGGGCGCCCTCCTCCCGTCTGACGGGGCGGCCGTCGAAGAACCGGCTGCGGCGGAAGGTCGGGTGTTCGCGGCGCAGGCGTGCCAGGGCCGCGGTGAACTCGACGAGCGGCTGGTCGACGGCATCCCAATCGACCCACGTCAGTTCATTGTCCTGCGCGTAGCCGTTGTTGTTGCCGCGCTGCGTGCGCCCCAACTCGTCTCCGTGCGAGATCATCGGCACGCCCTGACTGAGCAGCAGCGTCGCGATGAAGTTGCGCTGCTGGCGGGCCCGCAGGGTGAGGATCGCGGCATCCTTCGTGTCGCCCTCGGCACCGTGGTTGTTGGAACGGTTGTGGCTCTCGCCGTCGTTGCCGTTCTCACCGTTGGCGTCATTGTGCTTCTCGTTGTACGAGACCAGGTCGCGCAGGGTGAACCCGTCGTGGGCGGTGACGAAATTGATGGATGCCACCGGCCAACGCCCCGAGTGCGCATACAGATCCGCCGACCCCGTGATGCGCGAGGCGAACTCGCCGAGCGTCGAGGCCTCGCCGCGCCAGAAGTCGCGGACGGTGTCGCGGTACTTGCCGTTCCACTCGGTCCACTGCGGCGGAAAGTTGCCCACCTGGTAGCCGCCGGGGCCGAGGTCCCACGGCTCTGCGATGAGCTTGACCTGCGAGACCACCGGATCCTGCTGCACCATCTCGAAGAAGGTGGCGAGCTTGTCGACCTCGTAGAATTCGCGGGCCAGGGCCGAGGCGAGATCGAAGCGGAAGCCGTCGACGTGCATTTCGAGCACCCAGTAGCGCAGCGAGTCCATGATCAGCTGCAGCGTGTGGGGGTTACCCACGTTCATGCTGTTGCCGGTGCCGGTGGTGTCGGTGTAGTACCGCTTGTCGTCGGCTTCGATCCGGTAGTACGCGACGTTGTCGATGCCCTTCATCGACAGGGTGGGGCCGAGATGGTTGCCCTCGGCGGTGTGGTTGTAGACGACGTCGAGGATCACCTCGATGCCAGCGGCGTGCATCGCCCGCACCATCGCCTTGAACTCCTGCACCTGCGTGCCGCGCTGGCCCGACGAGGCGTACGTGTTCTGCGGCGCGAGGAAGGCGATCGTGTTGTAACCCCAGTAGTTCGACAGCCCCTTCTCTTGCAGGGTGGAGTCGTTCACGAACTGGTGCACCGGCATGAGCTCGATCGCGGTGACACCGATCTTCTTCAGGTGATCGATGATCGCCGGGTGCGCGAGGGCCGCATAGGTGCCGCGGATCTCTTCGGGAATGTCCGGATGCCGCTGCGTGAGCCCCTTCACGTGTGCCTCGTAGATCACGGTCTCGGCGTAGGGCGTCTTCGGCTGACGGTCGCCCGCCCAGTCGAAGAACGGATTGATGACAACGCCCTTCATCATCTGGGCGGCCGAGTCGTCGTCGTTGCGGGAGTCGGGGTACCCGAAGTCGTACCCGAACACCTCCTGGCCCCACTCGATCTGCCCGTCGACGGCCTTCGCATAGGGGTCGAGCAGCAGCTTGTTCGGGTTGAACCGATGCCCGTTCGCCGGGTCGTTCGGGCCGTGCACGCGGTAGCCGTACCGCTGCCCCGGCTGCACGTGCGGCAGGTAGGCGTGCCAGACGTACGCGTCGACATCCTGCAGCGGCACCCGGGTCTCGAGTCCCTCGTCGTCGAACAGACACAGCTCGACGCGCTCGGCACCTTCGCTGAAGAGGGCGAAATTCGTGCCGTTGCCGTCGAAGGTGGCACCGAGCGGATACGAAGATCCGGGCCAAACCTGCATGCATCCTCCTGGGGCGCTATCGGGTACAGACTCTCCACCCTACTTCGGGCGCGTTTCCACGTGATGTCAGTGCACTGTCATCGCAGCGACAGTTGATCGTCGAGGTAGCCGGCGAGGTCGCGGGTGCCACCGGCCGCGCTCCAGCGCACGATCGGGGTGCCGTCGGCGGCGACCGACAGCGGACCCGACGAACCCCCGGCATCCACCGCCGCCAGATCGATCGGCGCCCAGCCGAGGTGCACCGTCTCGCCGTCGCGGAACCCGCCGCGGAACGCAGCCGCCGCAGTCGCCGCCCGCTGCCGCTGCGACTCGGCCGCGAACCCGCGGATGACCTCTTCGCGCGCCCGGAGGATCTCGCCGGTGGCGAAGACGGCATCGTCTGCGATCAGCAGGACGCCCAGATGCCACGCCGACCCGACGGGCACGATCCTCGGCGCCCGTCCGAACCCGAGCAGCCGCCGCGCCGCCGCGTGATCGCCGAGCCGCTCCTGCCGCTGCCCCGCCAACCGCCGCCGCGCCGCGTCGATCAGCGCACTGGCACTCCCGGGATCCACCACGCCCCCATTCTGTCCTGCGGGGGGAGCGCGGTGGGAGGATGGCGGGATGAGTGCTGTGCATGTCGTGACGGGGGCAGGGTCGGGGATCGGGCAGGCGGTGGCGCAGCGTCTCGCGGCGCGCGGCGACCGACTGGTGCTGGTCGCGCGGGACGCCGGCCGCGCCGATGATCTCGCCGCGGCGTTCCCTGGTGCGACGGCGATCATCGCCGACCTCGGCGACCCGACCGGCTTCGCGGCGGCAGTGGACGGGGCGGGCCTGCCCGAGCGGGTCGACAGCGTCATCCACGCCGCCGGTGTCGTCGACCTCGGCAAGGTCGCCGACCTGCCGGTGGATGCCTGGACCTCGCAGCTCACGGTCAACCTCGTCGCGCCCGCCGAACTCACGCGGCTGCTGCTGCCGCGGGTGCGCGCGGCCCGCGGGCAGGTGCTGTTCGTCAACTCGGGCGCGGGACTGAACGCCCACCCCGAGTGGTCTGCGTACGCGGCATCCAAGCACGGGCTGAAGGCACTCGCCGACGCCCTGCGCGGCGAGGAGGCACCGAACGGCGTGCGCGTGACGACCGTGTACCCCGGCCGCACCGCCACGCCGATGCAGGCGAAGGTGCACGCACAGGAGGGCGCCGCCTACGATCCGGCCGCCTGGATCGACGTCGAGTCGGTCGCCACCGCCGTCGTCACTGCGCTCGACCTGCCACGCGACGCGGTCATCAGCGACCTGACCGTGCGCCCCGGCCCCCGCTGAGCCGGCGGCGCGGTCAGATGCCGCCGTCGACCGAGCGCGGGTAGCTCGCCGCTTCATCGGGCACCATGACCGGCGTCTCGCGGTTGAGGCTCTGGCCCGAGAAGAACCGCTTCGAGCGCGGGAACATGTACCAGACGAACATCAGCACGACGCCGACCAGCAGCGCCCCGACGCCGACGACGAACGTCGAGCCGACCCCGAGCAGCGTGCCCGAGTAGCCGTAGTCGGGGTCGAGCATGTCGATCGCCGATTGGATGAACGCGTAGGTGAGCAGGAGCGCACCGGCCAGCGGCAGCAAGAACTTGTAGACGAAGTTGCGCCCCGAGGTGAACAGTTCGTCCTTGAAGTACCAGACGCACGCGTACCCGGTGATGGCGTAGTAGAACGCGATCGCAAGTCCCAACGAGGCGATCGTGTCCTGCATGATGCTGTCGCTGATGAGGGTCATGCCGACGTAGTAGATCGACGCGACCACGCCCATCACGAGCGTCGAGAACGACGGGGTCTTGTAGGTGGGGTGCACCTGCTTGAACCTCGCGGGGAGCGCCCGGTAGACGCCCATCGCGAGCGTGCCGCGGGCGGTCGGGAGGATGGTCGTCTGCGTCGACGAGACGGCCGAGATGAGCACTGCGATCACGAGGAACCACCCCATCGGGCCGAGCAGCCCGTCTTTGATCGCGAGGAAGAAGTCGTCGGCGTTCGCCTCGTTGCCCAGGCCCACACCACTCTCACCGAGGCCCGCGTACATCATCGCCGCGATCGTCACACCGACGTAGGTGAACAGCAGGATGACGCAGGTCAGCAGCGCCGCGAGCCCCGGGATGCGCTTGGGGTCCTTCGTCTCCTCGTTCAGGGCGAGGCAGGTGTCCCAGCCCCAGTAGATGAAGAGGGCGTACAGCACCGCCTCGGTGAACCCGCTCCACTCCTCGAACGCGAGCGGGTTCATCCACTCCCACGAGAACGGCGTCGGGTTCGGCGCGGTGCCGCCGAAGAAGTGCCACAGCGCCGCGACCACGAACAGGGCGAGGGCGAGATACTGGATGCCGAGGAGCACGTTCTGGATGCGCTCACCGATCTCGACCCCGCGCCAACTGACCCACGTCATCGCGGCGATGAAGAAGACGGCGACGATGATGATGCGCCAGTCGTTGTTCTGCTCGAACTCCATCCCGAACATGGCCCAGAAGTAGATGGAGGCGACCTGCGCGAGGTTGGCGAGTACGACCATGCCGGCCACCGCGACGCCCCACCCGCCCATCCAGCCCACCCACGGCCCGAACGCCTTCGTGCCCCACGTGAAGGTGGTGCCGCAGTCGGGCACGGCGTTGTTGAGCTCGCGGTAGGCGAAGGCGATGAACAGCATCGGCACGAAGGCGACGATGAAGGCGATGGGCGCCTGCGCGCCGACGGCGAGCACGACCCAGCCGAGGGTCGCGACCAGCGAGTAGACCGGCGCCGTCGAGGCGAGCCCGATGACGGTCGAGCCGAACAGGCCGAGAGTGCCGGTTGCGAGCCCCTTGCCGTCTTGCCGCTCGAATTTGATCGGCTCGGTTGCAGTCATGGCATCCGCCCCTTCGAACACGACGCTCGGGTGCGTCGAGCGGTGGCCCCGTCGCCGCCGCTGATCGCAGACTACTCCCGAGGTGTGCGCCTCGTGGGGTAAACCGAGTCCGGTCTTCGGTGGTGGTTCAGACGGTCTGACGGCGTGTCTCGCGACGGATGCAGGAACTCGGCGATCCGCGTCGCTCAGACGAGCGCTGCGGCCTGGCGGGCGGCGCCGAGCGCGACGTACTCGCCGGGCGGCGGCACCTCGACCGGGACGCCGAGCACCAGCGGTGCGATCTCGCGCACCGCCTGAGACTGTGCCCCGCCGCCGACGAGCAGGGCGCGTTCGATCGGCACGCCGAGCGCGCGGATCGCGTCGAGGCCGGCGGCAAGGCCCGACAGCATCCCTTCGACGGCAGCCCTGGCGAGGTTTTCGCGGGTCGTGGATGCCAGGGTCATGCCGGTCAGCGATGCCGACGCGTCGGGCAGGTTCGGAGTACGCTCCCCCTCGAAGTACGGCACGAGCGCGAGCCCGGCGGCCGACGATGCGACGCTGACGGCAGCACTGGAATCCTCGGACGCCGGTTCGGTGGGTGACGAGCTCGCCCGCCAGCGCCGCATCCTCGCGACAGCGCTCGCGAACGCCGTCAACGTGCTCAATCCGGCACTCATCGTGCTGGGCGGCTTTCTCGGCGATGTCGCCGGCGACGGCGACGACCTCACGCGGCTGGTCCGCGCGAAGGCGATGCACGCGAACGGCGAAGATCTGCGCACCCGCCGTGCTTCATTGGCCGCTGACCGCCTGCACATCGGCGCCGCCGAGCTCGCGTTTTCGCGCGTCGTGAACGATCCAGTCGACGCCTGATCGAGTTCGATCGCGTACGGCGCGTTGTGCCGATCTTCAGCCAGGACCGATACCCTGGGGGTCGGATCTGTGACGCCGTTCCGTATCCCAAGCCGTTGTCCCCAGCTTCGGCGTGTGGCCTTTCCCCAGAGGGCCCCACATCGCGGCGGCGGGAGGATCCGAGGTTCCCCTCAGGGGCCAGTCGTCAAGCAGCGCTCCTGAGGGGAACCTTCTCATATCGGAAGAGGGGAGCCACCCCCATGGCTCCCCGTCGCCCCCAGTTCGATCCCCAATTCGGATGCTCCAGGGCCGTCCCCCAACGGCTCCTGGTGCCTCCGTGGGCCTCACTGTAGCTTGTCCCCCAGATGGGGGACAAGCGGCTTCCGTAGGAAACTTTTCTCTAACTCGCACCGCCACTCCCATAGGATGGGCGTCACGAAGCGGGTGCCCTCACGTGGCCCGCGCCCTGCGGATACTCGCGCAGGGCACCTACGTCGCTCCCCGAGACGTAGCGCGCGAGTGCCCCCGAACCCGGAGCGCCCATGCACTCGCGAGTCCCACTCGCCGTTGGCGAGTCGTCACCCCCTACCGGTGGTCAGCGCGCCCTTCCGACGCTCCTCGAGCGCCCCCTCCCCTGGGTGCTCGCCTCAGGGATCGTACTGTGCCTCGGCATCGTCGTGTCGGCATTGTCCACAACCGATCCCATGTGGTGGGTGCTGTACTTCAGCCACCTCGGCACCTTCGGCGACCTGTCGAGCCACGTCTTCAACGCCGGGCTCATCCTGTGCGGTGCGATCGTCGTGTTCTCGGCGATCCCGGTGCGGCTGTTCATCGAGCGCGCCCTCGAGGCCGGCGCGATCGCCGACGTGCGCACACGCCACGTGCTCCCACCCATCGTGCTGGTCATGGGCGTCAGCCTCTCGATGATCGGCGTCGTGCCGGTGAGCACGAACGAGTTCCTGCACGACCGGGCGGCGAACGGCGTGCTCCTGTCGTTCCTCGCGATGGTCGTCGCGTGTCGCATCATGCTCCCCGAGATCCCGCCGGCGCTGCATCGCTGGGCTGTGATCGGCGTGACGACGCTGATCGTCGGGATCATCGCCATGATAACCGGCGTCATCAATCTGACCCTGTTCGAGGTGATCGCCTTCGGCACGATCCTGACGTGGGTGCAACTGATCCAGTCGGCACTCGCGCGGATCGCGGTGCAGCCGGGCCGCGACGAGGATGCCGCCGAACTCGTCGAACAGGCCACCCCCGAGCTGCGCCGGGCATACACGCCCGCACACCGTCCGGGGTTCGCTGCGACGACGTCGCAGCGCGCGACCCGGCTGCGCATCCTGCACCGGGCGCCGACGCGCGCGCCGTCGCGCCCACGAAACAGCCGGTCGGTCAGCCAGTGGCGTCCGCCGCGGGCAGCGGTGCACTGATCCCGGCGAAGATCTGCGGCAGGGTCTGCTGCACGAATGGCGACGTCGCGAAGGTGCGCTCGTCACCGCCCGACATCACCCACGCTTCGAAGGACCGTTCGTAGGCGAGGATGACGAGCCGTACGGCAAGCACGGGCTCCCAGGTGAACTGACGGTTCAGTCGCGCCATGAGCGTGAGGAACGCATCGAGCAGCGCCGGCACGAAGCTGCGCTCGGAGTCGGCGACCTCGGCGTGTCCCGTGCGCCCCGCGAGCGCGTCGGCCCGTTCGCGGGAGCGGATCACGAGCGAGGCCCAATCCATCGGCCAGGCCTCGGCGAGGGCGACGGCTGCTTCGCGGAGGTCGTCGTCGGGCGAGACCGGAGTGAAGCGCCCGGCAGCGCTCGTGAGCCGTCCTGCGCATTCGTCGATGAGCTGCTGGTTCACGGCGCGCAGCAGGTCTGCGTTCGTCGGAAACAGGGTGCGAAGCGCACGGACCGAGACGCCCGCACCGTCGGCGAGGTCGTCGATGAGCTCGTCGGAGATGCCGTCAGAGAGCGGAAGCATGGCCCGCGCGAGCGTGAGCACGCGTGCACGTGCGGTCGACCTCGGGTCGTCCCGTCCGTTCCGGCCATCATCCTTGCTCGCCACGCTCGAAACTCTACCCGCGCACCCACACCGCGGGCCCCGACAACGGAGTCCCCCAAACGGCCGACATGCGCATTCTGCGAACCCGTGTCACCCTAGATGCGTATACAAATCGATTTGTATACGTCTGCATCAGAAGGGAAACCAGAGAAATGCACACGAAGAGACGGCGCATCGCGCGCCTGATCGCCGGGGGAGCCTCGGCAGCCGCGCTCGTCGCGACCGCCCTGGTCGGCACGTCGACGGCTGCCACTGCGGCACCGGCGGATGAACTGCAGGATGGGCCCGAGCCCACGATCCACACCCAGGAGGCCTACGCCCCCGAAGACGACTTCACCGCGAAGTGGACGCGTGCCGACGCCCGCCAGCTGGTGCGCCTGTCGGACCCCGACGCTCCGTCGCGGGAGAACTCCATGCCCACCTCGCTCACCATGCCGACGGTCCCGCAGGACTTTCCCGACATGTCGGACGAGCAGGTGTGGGTGTGGGACACCTGGCCGCTGACCGATGAGGACGGCAACCAGTACTCGGTGAACGGGTGGGAGATCATCTTCTCGCTCGTCGCAGACCGCGACCTCGGCTTCGACGACCGTCACGTCTACGCGAAGATCGGATACTTCTACCGTCCGGCCGACATCGCTGCCGAGGACCGCCCGGAAGACGGCGGCTGGACCTACGGCGGCCTCGTCTTCAAGGAGGGCGTGACGGGCAAGATCTTCGAAGACCAGTCGTACAGCCACCAGACCCAGTGGTCGGGCTCCGCGCGCATCTTCAAGAACGGCGAGATCAAGCTGTTCTTCACCGACGTCGCGTTCTACCGCGATGAGAGCGGTGCCGACATCAAGCCCTACGACCCGCGCATCGCGCTGAGCGTGGGCAAGGTGCACACCACGAAGAAGAAGGTCAAGCTGACCGGCTTCAACAAGGTGACCGACCTGCTGCAGGCCGACGGCGAGTACTACCAGACCGGTGAGCAGAACCCGTACTTCAACTTCCGCGACCCGTTCACCTTCGAAGACCCCGACAACCCCGGCAAGACCTACATGGTCTTCGAGGGCAACACCGCCATGGCGCGTGAAGAGGCGTACTGCACCGAAGAAGACCTCGGCTACCGCGAAGGTGACCCCTACGCCGAGACGGTCGACGAGGTCAACGCGTCGGGCGCGACGTACCAGATCGCGAACGTCGGCCTTGCGGTCGCGAAGAACAAGCAGCTCACCGAATGGGAGTTCCTGCCGCCGATCCTCTCGGCCAACTGCGTGACCGACCAGACCGAACGCCCGCAGTTCGTCTTCAAGGACGGCAAGGCGTATCTGTTCACGATCACGCACCGCAGCACCTACGCGGCGGGGATCGACGGGCCGGAAGGTGTCTACGGATTCGTCGGCGACGGCATCCGGAGCGACTTCCAGCCGCTCAACGGCGGCTCGGGTCTCGCGCTCGGCAACCCGACGAACCTGAACTTCTGGCAGGGGCAGCCGTTCGCTCCCGACTACAACCAGCACCCCGGCGCATTCCAGGCGTATTCGCACTACGTCATGCCGGGCGGTCTGGTGCAGTCGTTCATCGACACGATCGGCACCTCGGACGACTTCGTCCGCGGCGGCACGCTCGGCCCCACCGTGAAGATGGACATCGACGGCGACACGACGTCGGTCGACTACTCCTACGGCGACGGCGGTCTCGGCGGCTGGGCGGATGTCCCGGCCAACAAGAACCTCGTCACCAAGGGCAAGAAGAACTGACACGCGACGGCGCGTGCTCCCCACCGGGGGCACGCGCCGTCCCGCGTCCGCATTCCGCTCCGACCCGAAGGAGTCCGCATGGAGCCGCGCTCAGACCGGCGCCGCCTGACGATCCTCTCGATCGCCATGGCGGCGGTCGTCGTGCTCGCCACGGTGCTCGCGATCGCGCTCGCGCGCCCCGACACCGAGGTCACCCCCACCCCGACACCCGAGCACACCGAGGCGGCCGACCCCTACCGTCTGCCTGCGGGCGAAGACCCCGCCCGGCCGGCGATCCACCTGACTCCCGCCCAGCACTGGATGAACGATCCGCAGCGCCCGTTCTTCCTCGACGGGCTGTGGCACTTCTACTACCTCTACAACGCCGACCACCCCGACGGGAACGGCACGGCGTGGTACCACGCAACCTCCACCGATCTCGTGCACTGGACCGACCGCGGCGTCGCGATCGACAAGTACACGAACGGCCTCGGCGACATCTGGACCGGCACAGCCGTCGTCGACCACGACAACACCGCCGGATTCGGTGCCGGAGCCGTCATCGCGCTCGTGACGCAGCAACACGACGGTGTGCAGCGGCAGTCGCTGTTCTTCTCCACCGACGGCGGTGACACCTTCGCCTCGTACGACGGCAACCCGGTCATGGACAATCCCGGCACCCCGGACTGGCGCGACCCTCGGGTGCTGTGGGACGAGGCCGCCGGGCAATGGGTCATGGCGCTCGCAGAGGGTGAACGCATCGGGTTCTATACCTCCCCCGACCTGAAGACGTGGACGTACCAGTCCGACGTGACGGCAGCAGATCTGGGCGTGCTCGAGTGTCCGGATCTGTTCGTGATGTCGGTCGACGGCGACCCGGAACGCACCCAGTGGATCCTGATGGCGGGCGCCAATGGCGAAGCCGAGGGGATGACCACCGGCACGGTCTACTGGACCGGCGCCTGGGACGGCGAACGGTTCACTCCGGACGAGCAGGGGCACCGGTGGCTCGACCGCGGCGCCGACTACTACGCGGCCGTCACCTGGGACGATCCATCACTCAGCGACGACGACCGCCTTGCCCAGCGGTACGGCATCGGTTGGCTCAACAACTGGGCGTACGCGGGACAGGTGCCCGGCGAACAGTTCGCCGGCGGGTCCGACAGCATCATCCGCGAGCTGCGGCTCGTGTCGGACGGCGACGCCACCCTGCTCGCATCGACCCCCTCACGCACCATCGACGGCCTCGCGGGCCCGGCGCTCGAGACCGCGAGCGCCGTCGTCGAACCCGGTGCCACGATCTCGCTGGGCGAACCGGATGCCGAAGCCTATCGCCTCACCGTCGACCTGCAGGTCGAGGAATCGACCTCGGAGGCACGCATCCGCATCCCCCGCGGCGACGGTTTCGCGACGGTCGGCTACGACGCGGCAGCCGGCGAAGTGTTCGTCGCGCGCGACGCGGACGCGATCGCCGGCGACATGCCCGAGGCGTATCGCGTGGTGCGCACCGCGCCGGAATCGCCGCGTGATGGCGTGGTCAGGCTCGACATCATCGTCGACGCCGCATCGATCGAGGTGTTCACCGGGTCGGGACGCGCGACGCTCAGCATGGTCTCCGGGCAGGGCGCCGAGCGGCGCGAAGCGTCCGCGATCGGGCTCGGCGCCGAGCGGGGCACCGTCACGCTCGCAGCGGCGACGCTCGTGCCGCTGCGAGCGGCACCCGTCGCGCGGGCGGAGTGACTCAGCGCGTCGGCGGTGCGACCGACGCTCGCTCGACGAGGCGGCCAGGTAACTGATGCACGCGCCCGGGGCGCTCGTCGGTAGCGCCGTCGATGCGGTCGAGGAGCCGTTCCATCCCCCACCGCCCCATCTGCTCGTGCGGCAGCGCGACGGTGGTGAGCCCGGGGTCGAGTGCGTCCGCGACCGGAAACAGGTCATCGATGCCGACGATCGAGACGTCTTCGGGCACCCGCAGGCCGAGCCGGCCCGCCGCCTGCATGACCCCCATCGCGATCTGGTCGTTGAAGCACACGACCGCCGTCGGGCGGTCGGCGCGGTCGAGCAGTCTCGCGCCGGCTTCTCGCCCGCCTGCGGCATCCGAGGCGACGTGGACGATGCGGTCGTCGGGCAGCGCGACTCCCGCGTCGCCGAGGATCGTTCGGACGGCAAGCGCTCTGCCTCGAGAGGCGCGTGAATCGTCGTTCGTCGTCGCGTACGCGATCTCGCGGTGCCCCAGGCGCAGCGGCACCTCGCACGCGAGCGCGGCGATCTGCGCCTCGTCGGGCACGACGGCATCCACATGCCAGCCCGGGTCGGGTGCAGCGTCGATGAGCACGATCGGAACGTCTGCCGAGAGTCTCGGTCGAGCGATGCGCTGGTTGTAGTTTCGCGCGAGCAGCAGGCCGTCGACGCGCTGCGCCAGCATCCGGTCGACGAGCGCGCTCTCCTCGGCTTCGTCGCCCTCGGTCTCGACGACCAGCAGCAGCACGTCGCGCTCGAGCCCTGCGGCACGGGCTCCCGCGATGATGCGGCCGGCGAACGGCGTCGTCGCGACATGGTCGCCGATGAACCCGACGATGCCGGTCCGCTGCCGGCGCAGGCCGCTCGCGACACGGTCGGGCGCGTACCCGAGCTCTCGGGCGACGACGAGGATGCGCTCCCGCGTCTGCGCGTTGACGCTCCGCGCGCCGCTCAACGCGTGCGAGACGGTCGTCGGCGACACGCCGGCCACCCGCGCGACGTCGCTGATGCGCGCACGTCCACCGTGCGCGCGCTGATCGACGTCCGCCCCCATCGCTCCAGCGTAGCGACGGGGGCGGACGTGGTCTGATCGGCGCGCGCTCAGTCGCTCAGGACGATCTGATCTACCAGCAGGTGCCCCCACGCGCCGACGGCGTCATCGAGGATCTGGATCTGCGCGGTCCGACCGGCGAGGTCTCGCAGATCCCACTCGACGGGTCGGAACGTGCCGGAGTCGTCACCGGTCGCCGTGCGGACCGGCACGCCGTCCACGAGCAGTTGCACCGACGTCGCCGGTTCACTGCCGAGCGCGTTGTCGCCGCCCGCGACCAGCAGGTGCATGAAGTTGCGGTCGATCGTGAACGGCGCCGACGTCACCACCCCGGTTGCCGCATCTGCGCCGGCGAACGTGTCGGCGACGCGGGCGCCCACCTGGCCCGGCGCGGACGCCGTCACCGGGCCGATGCCCGCGAGGTCGCCCGATGCCGTCCACCCCTCGCCCCACACGTCGGACTCGAAGTCGGCGAGCACGCGCGCAGGTCGCTGATCGACGCTGCCGAACTCGGTGATCGTCAGGTCGCCGAAGGTCGCCGCGCCGCCCACGGTGTACAGGGCCAGACCGACATCTGCCGGGTCGGCGAAGACCTGACTGGAGTGCACATAGCGACCGTCGTCGACGAAGACCTCGATCGTGGTGCGGTCGACGAGGATCGTCAGCGCCACCTGGTCGCCCGCCACCGGCGTGCGGCTCTCGAGCTTGAACGGGTTCGGCGGATGCCCCGTCTGGCCACGGTTGGCGTACGCGTAGGTGTCGGTCACCCCGACGTCGGCGTGCGCGGAGCCGTCGGCGGACCGGCGCAGCTGCAGGCCGACGTTCGCCGCGGTCTCGCGACTGACCGTGGTCTGGATGCGGTAGGCGTCGCCGGTGTAGTCCAGCACGCGATGCCCATCGACGGTCACATCACCGAGTTCGACGGTGCGCGTCGCGATGTGGTCGAGGGCCGCGACCGGCTGCGAGGCGAGCCGGTACCCGTCCGGGGAGCTGCGGAGTGTGACCTGTCGGGTGATCGAGTCGGTGCCGTTGAAGCCGTCCTCGGTCCAGGTGGGCGTCGTGTGCGCGTAGTCCCAGTTGTTCATCCAGCCCACCGCATAGCGCCGGTCCAGCGGCGCGGCGGGGTCTTCCCACGTGACGGCCCCGTACCAGTCGAAGCCGTGGTCGAGCCACTGCGGCGCCGTCTCGTCGAAGGTGAACGCGGTGCCGTCGAAGTCGCCCGTCCAGTAGGCGAAGGTGGCCGGCTCGTTCGTCGCGTAGCCGTTCGCGCTGACGCCGAACACCCACTTCTCGGTGCCGTCGTCGGCGCGGATGCGGAAGAGGTCGGGGCATTCGATCATGCCGATGCCCGTGTTGACGTACTCCCAGGCCCGATCCCAGTCCTTCAGATTCGGCGAGGTGTAGAAGCCGACGCGATCGCCCTCGGCCACGAGCGCGATCCACTGGTCGCGCTCGTCGTCCCACACCACCTTCGGGTCGCGGGTGTGCTGGCGTCCGCCGTTGGGGATGACCGGCTGCTCGCCGTGCGGGCGGAACGTGCGTCCGCCGTCGATCGAGTACCAGAGGAACTGCGCCTGCGGCCCCGAGGCGGTCTGCTGCTGCGACTCGGTGGGGTGATCCATCTGCGTGACGAGCATCACGACGGCACCCGCCCCGAAGCCGGCGGTGTTGTCGTGGTCGACGACTGCAGACCCCGACCACAGGTCGTAGTTGGCGTTCGTCTTCTTCGGCGCGGCGATGCCCTGGTCGGCGAACACGACGCCGTCGTAGCTGGTCGCCAGGCGCCACTCGGTGCCGAAGTTCGCGGCGGGATCCGCGTTGTAGTCGGAGTTGTACAGGTAGTAGTAGTGGAACTTCCCGTCGATGAAGACCGGCCGCTGCGGGTCGTTCTTCCAATGGTCGGGCACTGTGAAGTGATACTGCGCGCGGTACGTGTCGCCGGGCGCGGCCTCAGCCGGCGCCGCGGGGGCTGCGAGCGCGAGCGACGCGGCGACGGCTGCTGCGGCCGACGCCCCGCCCACCCGAGCCCACCGGCGGGCTCGGGTGTCGGAGTGGTGGGGAGATGACGTCATCGGCGTCTCCTTTCATTGAGGTCAGGCGGAGACTGTCACCCCTGCGGCGGTCAGGCGGCCACCCACCCACGAGACGGGCATCGGGTCGGTCACACCGCCGACGAAGCGGCCGTCGGCGTCTTGGTGGCGGAATGCGAACAGCAGCCACTGGCCGTCGTCGCGACGCTGCAGCAGACGCCCGACGTAGAGCGTCTCGTCGGTGAGCGGGTAGGCGTCGTCGAGGTGGAACGGCCCGGTGAGGCTGTCCGCGGGCACCGCCCAGGTGCCGCCGCGGGCATCGCTGCGGGATGCCGTGGCGTGATCACCCAGGCACGAGAACAGCAGCACGGGTGTGCCGTCGACGACCTCGACCTGCATCACTTCGAGCTGCCCGAACCCGGTCTCGCTCGGTGTCGACAGCGGCGGCTGCAGGGTCCATTCCCGCAGGTTCGGCGAGGTCGCATGCCCGATGACGCCCCGCCCTGCGGGGTCACCGTGCGGGGCGCGGGCGGTGATGTACATGTGCCAGCCGTCGCCGTTCGGGTCGGCGAAGACCCACGGGTCGCGGAACGCCTCGTCGTGCCAGGCGTCGTCGGCGAGGGTCTCGTACCACGGGCCCGATGCTTCAAGCACGGCACCGGGGTGCTTCGTCCACACCTCGAGGTCGGGTGAGGTCGCATACCCGATGCGCTGCACGTTCTTGCCGCCCTCGGCGAGCGTCGACCCCGTGTAGAACATGAACCAGGTGCCGTCGGGGTGGCGCACGGTCGAGCCGGTCCACGTGGCGAGGTCGTCGAACGCGGGGGCATCGCTGCGCACAAGTGCGTCGGGCACCTGCGTCCACCTCTCGAGGTCGGTCGAGACGGCGTGACCGATCGACGCGCGGTAGTGGCGCGCATCGGGGTCCTGCAGCGCGCGCGAGGCGTACAGGTAGAAGAGGTGGTAGCGCTCGCCGTCGTCGGCGAACCAGTAGTCCCAGACCCAGGAACCGGGAAGATCGAACACGCATCAGCCTTTCGTGGTGTGGGCGAGGCCCACGGAGTTGAGGAAGTTGAGTTCGGCGGCGACCGGCGGGTCGGCACCGGGCCGCGACACGGTGATCGCGGCTGCTTCGGCGCACGCAAGCAGCACATGCTCGAGCACGCCGGGCGTGAGCGCCGCGATCGCGGCCCTCCTGTCTTCGGCACCCGATGTCGCCGCGAGCAGCGCGGCGACGAGGGTGCCCATGAACGTGTCGCCTGCGCCGACGGTGTCGACGACGGTGGTGTCGGCCGCCACGACACGGTGGCGTCCGTCCGTCCGATAGGCGGTGGCGCCGCCCGAGCCTGCCGTGACCACCACCAGCGTCGGCCCGCTCGCCAGCCATTCCCGCGCGACGTCGTCGATGTCACGGTCGGGGTGCAGCCACCGCACGTCCTCATCGCTGGCCTTCACGATGTCGGCCGCGGCGACCAGGCGCTGCACGCGATGACGCACGTCGGCGGGGTCGTCGACGAGTGCGGGGCGGATGTTCGGGTCGTAGCTGAGGAGGGTCCCCGGCATCCGGTGCTCGGCCAGTTCGACGACCAGATCCGCACCCGGCGTCAGCAGCGCAGCGACCGAACCGACGTGCAGCACGTCGGCCGGCGCGAGCGCCGCGTCGACGGGCTCGCCGTCGATGTCGAACGTATACTCGGCGGCTCCCGCCTCATCGAGCCGGGCGGTCGCCGTCGAGGTGCGCGGTGCAGCAGCGGCTTCGATCCGCACCCCCGAGTCGGAGAGCCACCGCCGCACCGCGCGTCCATCGGGGTCGTCGCCGAGGCGCGTGTGCAGCGCCACGTCGAGCCCCAGTCTGCCGAGGGTCAGGGCGACGTTCGCAGGACTGCCACCAGGGGCGCGATCGACGCTCCCGTCGATGCGGTGGACCACGTCGACGAGCGCTTCGCCGACGACGGCCACGCGCGCAGGCGGCGTCATCCCTTCACCCCGCTCGCGGCGATCGAGCTGACGAACGCCCGCTGGAAGATCAAGAACACGATGAGCACGGGCAGCGTGATCAGCGACGTGTACGCCATGACCTCGCCCCACGCGGTGTTGAGCTGGAAGAAGTACTGCATGCCGACCATGACCGGCCGCAGCTCTTCCTTCTGCACCACCATGAGCGGCCACAGGTACTGGTTCCACGCGGGCAGGAACGTGAGGATCGCGACCGTCGCGAACGCGGGACCCGACAGCGGCACCAGGATGCGACGGTAGATCGTGAACCAGCTCGCCCCGTCGATGCGCGCCGCCTCGTCGAGCGAGGTCGGGATCGTCGAGAAGTACTGCGCGAACAGGAAGATCGAGAACGCGTTCGCGACGAACGGCACGATCTGCACCTCGTAGGTGTTGAGCCAGCCGAAGTCGTACTTGAGCAGTCCGCCCTCCATCACGAGGGTGGGCAGCTGGGCGACCCAGTAGACCATCGGCACCGCGATCGTCTCGAAGGGCACGATGAGCGTCGCGATCACCATCGCCATGACGACGGCGCGACCCTTCCACCGCAGACGCGACAGTGCGAAGCCGGCCATCGAGTTGACGATGAGCCCGAGTCCCACGGTGAGCACCGTGATGAAGATCGAGTTGAACAGGAACTGCGCCACCGGTACCCGGTCGAAGACCCCGAAGTAGTTGTCGAGGCTGATGTCGCCTGCCGGCACGAACGCCATCGGCGAGTCGACGTCCTGCAGGATCTGCGCGTCGGGCTTGAGGCTGGAGACGAACATGAACACGAGCGGAAACATGAAGATGATTCCGAACACGCTCATCGCGATGTAGGTGAAGATGCGGCCCCGCAGGCGCACACGGTGCTCGCTGGCGGGCGTCGCCGCGCGGCGCTGGCCGCTGCCGCGCGTGGTGACGGCACGGGTCGAGGTCGTATCGATGGCCATGTCAGTCCTTCTCTCGCGTCAGCCAGCGCTGGATGAGCGCGATGATCAGCACGGCGACGAAGAAGATCAGCGAGATCGCCGCCGCGTAGCCGATCTCCTGCTGCTCGTAGCCCTTGCGCACGGCGTGGAAGACGATCGTGGAGGTCGAGTTGACGGGACCGCCCTGCGTCATGACATCGACCTGCACGAACAGGCCGAGGGCCGCGATCGTGATGGTCACCAGGACGAACACCATCGTCGGGCGCAGGCCCGGCCAGGTGACGTTCGTGAACTGGCGCCACGGGCTCGCGCCGTCCATCTTGGCCGCCTCGTAGAGCTCTTCGGGAATGGTCTGCAGACCCGAGAGCCAGATGATCATGTGGAACCCGACGGCCTGCCAGATCGACAGCGCGATGATGGCGCCGAGGGCCGTGTCGGGGTTGTTGAGCCAATCGACGCCCGCCCACGCTCCGAAGGTGAGCGTGTCGATCATCGAGTTGATGAGGCCGTCCTTCTGGTACATGAACTTCCAGAGGATCGACACCACGACGATCGAGGTGACGACGGGGATGAAGAAGACGACGCGGAAGAACGTCGTCCCCCGCATCCGCCGGTTCACGAGTACGGCCAGCAGCAGGCCGAGGCCCGCCTGCACCGGCACGACGACCAGGGCGAAGACGAAGGTGTTCCACGCCGACTGCAAGAAGACGGGGTCGGTCGTGAAGACCCGGATGAAGTTGTCGAAGCCGACGAACCGCGGCGGGTTGGGAGAGATGAGTCGCGCGTTGGTGAACGAGAGCGTGAAGGCGAGGATCACCGGGATCACGAGGAACAACAGCAGCAGGAGCGCCGCGGGGGCGATCATGCCGAGGCCGGCCCAGGTCTCGCGTCCGCGTGCGCTGCGGATGCGGCGGGTCGCGCGCCGAGGCGTCTCGGCCGCGACCGTCGGGGGTGTGACAGTCATGGGAGTGCTTCCGTGGAGACCGGTGGGGGCGAGCGCCCCCACCGGTCAGGCGATCACTGGAATCCGTACCCGTCGTTCGACGCGATGTTGGCGTCGATCTCGGAGACGGCGCGGTCGAGGGTCTCTTGCACGTCGGCGCCGTTCATGATGTCTTTCGCAGCGGTCTCGAACGTGGTCGAGATGACCGCGTAGGCGGGCGTCTCGGGGCGCAGCACGGCATACTGCTGCGAGAACTCGACGAAGTCGCGCAGGGCGCCGTCTTCACCGAAGTACTCGGATGCCGCCGCTGCCGACTCGGTGGCCGGGATCACGATCTGCTTGTCGGCGAAGGCGGTGATGTACTCGTCCTGGAAGCTGAACTCCAGGTAGGCACGGGCACCGTCTGCCTGCTCGCAGCTGGACGAGATGCCCCACTGCCACGAACCGCCGCCGATCTTGGGGCCATTGCCGAGGTCGGGCGCCGGCAGAATGAGCAGGTCGTCGCCGACCTCGTCGAGCGCCGTCAGCGCGTTCCACACGCCGGTGTAGCTGAGCGCCACCTGGTCGTCGATGAACTCCTGGTTGCCGATCGTGCCGCTCGCGTTCGCGTAACCGTCGGCGAACAGCCCCTGGAACCACTCGCCCCATGCCACGGCATCCGCGCCGTTGAGCGCGCCGTCGGCGGAGAGCATCGTGTCGCGGTCGATGAGGTCGCCGCCGAAGCTCTGCAGGAACGGCGAGTACGCGTACGGCCACCACTCGCCGGTGTCTTCGGCGCCGATGTCGATGGGCGTCTCGTAGCCGGCATCCTTCAGCGTCGACAGGACGTCGGCGAACTCGTCTGCCGTCCAGGGCTCGTCGACCGTGGGAATGCGGATGCCGTTCTCATCGAGCACCGACTGGCGAGCGAAGATGCCGAGTGCGGCGTCCCAGTAGCCGGCCGAGTAGATCTCGTCGTCCCAGACACCCACCGCGGTGGGCAGCAGCGAGTCGGTGAGCTCGGTGGGCAGCTCGAGCGGCTGCAGGTAGCCCGCCCAGGCCCAGTTGGGCATGATCGGACCGTCGAGGTCGAGCAGGCAGGGCAGGTCGTTCGAGGCTGCCGCCGCGACGATCGCGTCGTTGTACGCGCCCTGCGGGAACGACTCGTGCACGACCTCGTACTCGTCCTGCGACGCGTTGAAGTCGGAGATGATCTGCTCGTAGACCTCGAGCTCGGCCTCGTTTCCGGCCGAGTGGGTCCACATGGTGAGCTGGGTGCGACCGTCCTCGGTGGTGGTGTCGCCCTGACCGGCCTGTCCGCAGCCGGCCAGTGCCAGAACGCTCACGAGCCCCGCTGCCGCGGCGACCCGCACGGGAGTGCGCTTCATTATGGTTTCCTTTTCTTGTGATCGACGCCCGCGTCGATCACCGATCGGTGGTCGCGGTTCGCGACCGTTCGGTTGTGTGTGAAGCCCGTCGCCGGTTCTGTTTGCCGACGTGCGCCGGCGGCGGGCCCACGGAGTCTCGTCGCACGACGGGACACTCCATGTGGTGCACGGCATCCTTTTCACCCTCCGCGCGGATGCCGAGCGCGGCCTCCATCGCCCAGCGACCCATCTCGTAGTGGGGCAGGGCGACGGTGGTGAGGGGTGGGTCCTGTTCGGCCGCGACGAACTGCTGGTCGTCGAAGCCGACGACCGAGAGGTCGCGGGGGATGTCGAGGCCGCGGGCGTGCGCCGCGCGGTAGACGCCGGTCGCCATCCGGTCGTTGAAGCAGAAGAAAGCTGTGGGGCGGATCGCTTCGGGCAGGTCGAGCAGCCTCTCGGCCGCGATGCGACCACCCTGGGGCGAGGTCTGCGCGGCGACGTGCCATGCGGGGTCGGGCTCGATGCCCGCCTCGGCGAGCGCCTCCAGGTAGCCCTCGTGACGCAGGCTCGCGGCGATCGGCGCGTCTTCGTTGGTGTCGATGTATGCGATGCGGCGGTGCCCGGCTTCGGTGAGCGCACGCACCGCCGCGCGACCGCCTTCGCGGTCGGCCGGCACGACGGATCGGTAGCCGCCGGCCTCGGGGCGGCAGTCGAGGAAGACGGCGTCGTCGGGAAGGCCGGCCGGGGTCGAGAGCACGCGATGCCACATCGCGGCGTAGATCATGGCGTCGACCTGCTGCGCGCCGAGGGCACGGATCGCGTCACGCTCGATGTCGGCGTCACCGCCGGTGTCGACGAGAAACAGCAGGTGCGAGTGCTCGCGGGCGACGTCCTGCGCACCGGCGAGCATGCGTCCGGCGAACGGCGTCGTCGCGATCTGGTCGGAGATGAGCCCGACGGTGCGAGTGCGCTGCGTGCGCAGGCTGCGGGCGACGGAGCTGGGCTGGTAGCCGACCTGCTTCGCGGCGGCACGCACCCGCTCACGCGTGGCTTCGGGGATACGCGATTCGACGTCGTTCATGACGAGCGAGACGGTCGACACCGACACGCCTGCCGCCGCGGCGACATCGGAGATGCGAACCCTGGCCACGTCTGCTCCTCGTTGAGTGGATGCTGTCTTCCTGCGGTGCAAAATCGATTGATCAATGGTGATAAATCGATTGAGCGCCCTGCGAGATGATTATGCGCGCGCCGGCCGCCTTTCGTCAAGCCCCGTTGCGAACGCCGCGATCCGGTAGATTCCGGGTCGGGGAATCGAGCGACGGCAGGAGGTTCGCAGTGTCCGATTCAGAGCGGCGGCCACCGTCGTACTGGTACGCCGACGCCGACGCCCGTTCCACATCGGCGCTCGAAGCCCTGCGCGCCTACCGCGCTGCAGAGACCGCCATGCGACGACGCACGCAGCGGAGCATGGACATGGGCGAGAACGAACTCCTCGTCCTGCGCTTCCTCAGTCGTGCGCGCGTGCGTGACGAGGTCGTCACCCCCGTACAGTTGAGCCGCTATCTCGGCATCACGACAGCATCGACCACAGCGCTGCTCGACCGACTCACCATGAGCGGCCACGTCACACGCTCGCCGCATCCGACCGATCGGCGCAGCGTCGTGGTCTCGATCACGGACGATTCCGAGACCGAGGTGCGACACACCCTGGGCGCCATGCACGAACGCATGATGGCCGTCGTCCGCCCCATGTCGGCGCGCGACCGCGCAACCGTCGTCGACTTCCTCGACGCCATGCGTCGCGCGGTGGATCAGATCGACGACTGACGAGCGTTTCCGGTTCTGGTCATGCCTCCGGCCGCGGCTGCGATGCGCGCGAGGAAGGCCAGCACGATGTCGACCTCGTCATCGCGCAGGCCGCGCGCAACCCCTTCGACGTCGCGCTCGAACGCGCCGATCGTCGCATCCATCTGCGCGCGCGCGGTCTCGCTCGGAACGAGCAGCACCCGTCGACGATCGGTCGGGTGCGCCTCGCGGTGCAGATAGCCGGCTCGCTCGAGGCGATCGAGCAGGGCCGTCGTCGATGCAGAACTCGCTCCGAGACGTCGGGAGACATCGCCCGGCGTGAGGCCCGCGCCGGACTGTTCGGCGACCAGATCGCGAAGCACCGAGAATTCGCTCTCGCCGAGCGCCATAGATCTGCGCGCACGATGCCGCATGTCGGACTCGGCCACCGCGTAGGCCTTCACGGCTTCGACGACCTCCCGACTCCTGTGGCCATCCCGCCCTGACATCGCCGCCTCCGTTCGGACATTCTCCAACCAAGCCGAATTACTAGCTTGTCTAGTTACTTGCTATATGAGTAGATTGTCCACCAAGAATAATCGATTCGGAAGGAATCGCCATGGGTCGTCTGTACTACGGAGCCGCGGGAGACCAGATCACGATGCCCGATGACGAATTGGCGCACCTCAAGATCGTGGTCGCCACCAAACTGCGACGCTCCGAAAGCTTCACCCTCTCGTGGCGCCACGGCACCGAGACCGACCCTCGACTGTCGAGTGTGTGGATGCACTGCTCGATTCCGCTGCGCTTCGAGTTCGACGGCGGCGATGCGGACGCGCTCGACCGCACCAGACTGCAACAGCTCGCCGAAGCCGCGAACACGAACCGCGGTATCGTGCTGGAGCTCATCGAGCCGGCGCGCGCGGCAGAACTGGTACGGGCAGCATGAGCTTGCTCAATGCCGCCCCCCTCTTGTCCGGGTTGCGCCTGCAATGGGCAGAGGTCGACCCCGGCTTCCACGTCGCGACGAAAGACGGCGAATTCGCTGGGTCGGTCGACACCACCCATGACGGGCATTTCGTCGCGCTCGATGCGCGCTCAACCCCCATCGGTCGATATGAGACGCTCGCCGAAGCGAAGCGCTCCCTCACCACGACCCAGCCGCCTGAGCGCCGCGAGTTGGAGACGCGAGTCCTCTCGACGCTGCAGACCGCAGCCGTGATGGCGGGTGGGGCTAGCGCCATCGCACTCACTGTCGGAACCGCATCCCTCCTGACCTGACCGCGCGGGGTGGCGTACCGTGGCACCATGACGCGTCGCCCGCTCGCATTGGCATCGGGGATCACCCTGCTGCTCCTCGCGGGGTGCGCCACCGAGCCGGCCGAGTCACCGGCGACTTCTGCGGCGTCACCGACCACGCCATCACCGTCGGCGACCGTCGACCTCACTGCAGCGGCGGCATGGTTCGACGAGGTGAGCGCGAGCGTGTCCGACGGCCCCGGCGCAGCCGTCTCCGCGGGAATGCTCGTGACCAACCACGGCACGCCGACGTTCATCGTCGCGACGATCGACAATCCGACGAAGCTGGTCCGTGCCGACGTCCGCTGTTTCGGCGGGGGCACGGCTCAGGTCGCGGTCACGGCCGTCTCAGCCGATGGCGGGGAATCGGAGCCCGTCACATCTGAGGTCGTGTGCGACGAGGCGCCTCACGGCATCGAGCTCGACCTCGAGGCGACGACATCCGTCCGCCTCGAGGCACTCGGCAGCATGGAGACCTATCTGCACGCGACGTTCATCGAAGAGCTCGTCGTCGAGTACTGACGCCCGGGTCGACCGGTCATGAGGCGATTGCGCGCGGATGACTGCCGACCCGCCAGCTTCCTGCTGAGCCGTGCCTTCCGTAGGAGGCCGCCCAATGCGCCGCGGCACCGAAACGCGATCCGCTGCTGAGCGCGACATGCACCCCGTCATGGGCGAAGCCGACGATGTCGGCGCGACCGTCGCCGTTCACGTCGGTCACGCTGCGCGGCATCCAGCCGGACGTCCACTCGCGCGAACTGAAGTCGTTCGTCCACCGCGCGGGCGCCGCGAACGATGAACCGCGGTTGAGTGCGACTGTCGTGCCGAGGGTGCCGAGCGCGCCGCCGATGGCTGCGACACCAGTGGTGGCGAACAGTGCGCGGCGTGAAACCGCTGGTGAGACGTCCATGTGTCACCTTTCTCTTGTGGTCAGTGCTCCTGGTCAGTGCGCGGCGCGCATGCGCCACACCGATGCCTGCGCGGTGGCGCCGTCGACACGGATCGACACGCGATCCGCGTCGGGCGCGACGGGGTACACGCGGGCGGCGAGCGGCACCCCGTTCGCGAACGCTTCGAGGGCCGAGTGGTCGACGAGCACGCGAACGCGCACGCGATCGCCCTCGACGGGCACTCGCCCGCCCAGCGGGCCGGCATCTGTGGACTGATCGAGGCTCGCGTGCGAGCGATCGAGCGAGAAGTCGGCGTGGTGGCCGGACCGTTCGAGCCGATACACCGTGCGCTCACGACCATCGGCGGTCGCCCGCACTGTCACCTCGATCGCCGCTCCCTCCGGTAGCTGCACGTCGACTTCGATGTCCAGTTGATCGCCGGCGACATCGAAGCCGTCCACGGCATCGCCGCGGTACAGCAGCGATTCGCGCAACAGCTCCACCTCAGGCACAGGCGCCTGGTGCAGCGAGCCGTCGGCGCGAGCCGTGACAACGCGCGGCAGCGACATCACGCCCGACCAGCCCGCCTGCACGGCGGCGTCGTCGGGACGACCCTCCTGCATCCAGCCGAACATCACGCGCCGCCCGGACGCGTCGCACATCGACTGCGGCGCGTAGAAAAAGCGCCCGCCGAGGTCGAGGCGGTGCAGCGAAGCCGGCTCAAAGCGGTCGCCGGCGTACCGCCCCGTCCAGTAGAGGGGGTGGTGGGTCACGCCGTCGTCCCACGCGGAGAAGACAAGAACATCGGCGTCGTCGACGGCGAACAGGTCGACGCATTCCCACATGGTGCCGGTCCAGTCGGCGGCGTTGCGGTCCTGAGCTCCGGCGTCACCGGTGAGCAGCGGACCGAGGTACTCCCACGTGCGCAGGTCGGTGGATTCGTACAGCAGCGCGGTGCCGCCGACATCCCGGATCCCGGCGCCGATGATCTGGCGCCACGTTCCCGACTCCTCGCGCCACACGCAATGGTCGCGGAAGGCAACGATATCGAGGTCGGCCGGCGGCGCCGGGATGACGGGGTTCGCGTCGTGCTTCGTCCACGTCGCGAGATCGGCCGACCCGGTCGCGATGCACGGCAGCTCCCGATCGCCGTGGCGTCCCGAATAGACGAGCGTGGGCACGCCGTCGTGGTCGACGAGCACGCCGGACCAACAGCCGTCGACATCGGGGCCCTCACTCGGCTCGAGCGCGATCGGCAGTTCCTCCCAGTGCACGAGGTCTTTGCTGCGCGCGTGCCCCCAGTGGATCCGGTGATGCACGGGCGCATGCGGGTTGTACTGGTAGAAGAGGTGGAACCACCCGTCTCGCTGGGTCAGCCCGTTCGGGTCATTGAGCCATCCGGCCGGGGCGACGAAGTGGAACGCCGGACGATGCCGGTCCGCCCTCGCCCGTTCGATCAACTCGGTCGCCGGTGCGGATGCGGTGGTGGTGGTCATGCGGGGTCGTTCTCCAGGTCGGCCGAGCGGGGAGCGGCGGCAGGTTGTTCCAGGGCGGTGCCGGGTGCGTCCGGCGGCGGGGCGTACAGCCCGCATCGCACCCGGTGCTCGGGTTGGGCGCTGATGGTGTGGAAGACGGCGTTCTCAGCGGTGCACGGCTGGTCGGGGTCGCCCTGCCATGGGCACCGAGTGGGATGCAGCACGTCTCGGCGCAGCGCGGCCCGCTGTTCGGCGTCGAAGGGGTCGCGCCGGGCCGGGTCGGGGACCGCCGAGATGAGCAGTCGCGTGTAGGGGTGGGCGGGTTGCGCGAGCAGCTGCATCGCGTCGCCCACTTCGACCAGCTCCCCCGCGTACATCACGGCGATGCGGTCGGCGAGGTATCGCGCCGACGCGAGGTCGTGCGTGATGTACAGCATCGAGATGCCCTGCTCTTCGCAGAGGCTGCGCATGAGGTTCAGGACGCCGATGCGCACCGAGACGTCGAGCATCGACGTCGGCTCATCGGCCAGGAGTAGCCGCGGACCGACCGCGAGGGCGCGGGCGATTGCGATGCGCTGCCGCTGGCCACCCGACAGTTCGTGGGGGTAGCGGTCGAGCATCTCGTCGGGCAGCCCGACCTTTTCGAGCAGGCGTCGCTTCGCTGCCTCGAGCGCGCTGCGGTCGGCGACGGCGCCATGGATGCGCAACGGGCGCTCCAAGAAGTGCCCGACGCGGTGCACGGGGTTGAGCGACCCGAACGGGTCCTGAAAGATCATCTGCACGGCTGACCGGTAGGCCCGAGTGGCGCGGCGAGTGGTCGCGACGACGTCCTCGCCCTCGAAGAGGAACGTGCCCGAGCTGGGCTGTTCGAGGCGGGCGATACAGCGCGCGAAGGTGGATTTTCCGCTCCCCGACTCGCCGACGAGCGCAACGATCTCGCCGTGCGCGATGTCGAGATCGACGCCACCCAGCGCTCGCACTCGGCTGCGCGAGAAGGCGCCGCCCGTCGTGAAGGTCTTGGCCAGACCGCGAGCCGAAAGCACAGGAGTGTCGGTCATGTGAGTGCCTCCGTGATGAGAGCGTCGTCGCTCGGAGCGACCCAGTGGGTGGGGGTGGCCGGTTCCAGATCGGGAATTCCCGCGAATCGCACGCCTTCGCCGAGGCCACGGAGTCTGGTGCGCGGACCCGACATCGGCGGGAACGCGTTCATCAGCGCGCGCGTGTATGGATGCCGGGGTGTCGCGAACATGTCGTTCGCGGGTGCCGTCTCGACGAACCTGCCGCCATACATCACGGCCATGCGGTCGGACAGCTCGACCATGAGCGACATGTCATGCGTGATGAACAGGATCGCGAATCCGAGCTCCTGCTGGAGGTCTTTGATCTGCGCCATGATCTCTTGTTGCACGACGACGTCGAGCGCAGTCGTCGGCTCGTCCATGATCAGCAGCGACGGCCGCAGCGCGGTCGCCATCGCGATGACGACGCGTTGACGCATCCCACCAGACAACTGGTGCGGATACGCGCGCAGCCGGTCTCGCGGGATGCCGACGAGATCAAGCAGGTCGGCGGCCTTTGCCCGCGCGGACGCTTTCGAGATGCCTTCGTGGGTCGTGAAGATGTCGATGATCTGTGCGCCGATCGTCATGACCGGGTTGAGCGAGTTCATCGCACTCTGGAAGACCATGGCGACCTGTCGCCACCGGAACGCCCGCAACGCTTCGGCGCTGAGCGAGAGCACGTCGGTGCCGGCGAAGCGGATCGATCCGCCCGCGATCACGGCGGGGTCGCGCAGCAGCCGCAGAATCGCATTCGCGATCGTCGATTTGCCGCATCCGGACTCGCCCGCCAGACCGAACACCTCGCGCTCGGCAATCGTGAAGGACACCCGGTCGACCGCCCGCACGGTGCGGGCGTCGGTGACGTACTCGACCGACAGATCGGACACATCGAGCAGTGGCGCGCTCATCGTTGAGCCTCCGGACGGCTTGCGACACGCGTGGGCGCGTCTGGGGTGGTGCGACGTTTCGGACGTCGCAGTCTGGGGTTCGTGGTCTCGTCGACGCCGTAGTTGACCAGTGCGAGCGCGAAGGCGACGAGCGCGATGCAGACACCTGGTGGGACGAACACCCACCAGGCACCGGTCAGCAGGGCACCGTCGTTACTGGCCCAGTAGAGGTTCGTTCCCCAGCTGATGGTGCTGATGTCGCCGAGCCCCAGGAACTCGAGGCCGGCTTGGGCACCGATGCCGAAGATGACGCAGGCGAGAAAGGTGCTCATGACGATCGAGGCCATGTTCGGGAGGATCTCTCGGAACATGATGCGGATGCCGCTCTCACCGGTCACCTGCGATGCCGAGACGAAGTCCTTTCCGCGGATCGACAGGGCCTGCGAACGCAGGACGCGCGCCGACCCCGCCCACCCGGTGATGACCAGTACGAGGATCACGGTGCCGAGCCCCTGCGGAAGGAATGCCGCCAGGATCACGAGCAGCGGAAGCCCGGGCAGCAGCAGGAAGACGTTGGTCACGAGCGAAAGCAGGTTGTCGACGGTTCGTCCGAGGTAGGCCGAGGCGAGGCCGACGAGCAGACCGACGAGCGTTGCCAGGATGCCGACGGTGAACCCGACGAACAGTGACGAGCGTGCGCCCCAGATGTTGAGGGCGAGCACGTCCTGCCCCTTCGCGGTGGTGCCGAGGACGTGTTCCGCTGACGGCGGCTGCGATCCGATGCCCTGGATGAGGGTCGGATCACCGGGAGAGAGCACCGGCGCGAGGAGGGCGACCAGCACGAAGACGATCAGGATGACCACCCCCGTGAGCGCCTTCGCGTTGCCGAGCAGTCCGAGCAGGAGGTTCGAGCCTCCTTGCCGTCGACGCGACGGCGTGACCGCTGCGGCTTCGCCGTCGGGTCCCGGCGGCGTGCCGAGGTCGAGTTCGACCATGGCACGTGGGTCTTGTGCGAGCGACATCTCGCCCTCCGATCAGTTCACGCGCACGCGCGGGTCGAGCCGCACGTACACGATGTCGACGAGGAAGTTGGCGATCAGCACGGCTGTGGTGATCGTGAGGAACAGCCCCTGCATGAGCGGGTAGTCGAGGTTCTGCACGGCCGCGAGCAGCGTGTAGCCGATGCCGGGGTAGGCGAAGACGACCTCGGTCAGCAGCGCCCCACCGACCACGAACCCGAGTGACATGCCGAATGCCGTCACCGAGGGCAGCAGTGCATTGCGAGCGGCGTACTGCATCATCACGCGATGCGGGCGAAGCCCCTTGGCCTCGGCCATGACGATGTAGTCCTCGGCGTTGGTCGCGATCATGGTGTTGCGCATGCCCAGCATCCATCCACCGACGGAGACGAGCACGATCGAGGCTGCGGGCAGGAACAGGTGGTGAGCGACGTCGCCGATGAAGGCCGGGGTGATCGCCGGCACACTGCCCACCTCGAACGCGTGTCGCAGGGGGAACCAGTCGAGTGTTACGCCGAAGAGGTAGAGCAGCCCCATCGCCAGCCAGAAGTACGGGAATGATCCGATGAAGACGAGCAGCGGCGGCACGAACGAATCGAGGATGCCGCCGCGTCGCCACGCGGCCAGCACGCCGAGCAGATTCCCGATGACGACCGCGATGATCAGCGAGACGAAGCCCAGCAGGAACGTCCAGCCGATCACGCTGGTGATGACGTCCATGACCGGTGTCGGGAATCGAGAGATCGAGAATCCGAGGTTGCCGGTGAAGATCTGCCCCAGGTAGCGCACGTACTGCTCGATGAGCGGCGCGTCACTGAGTCCGAACGACTCGCGCAGTGCCTCGATCTGATCGGGACGGATCTGTCCCTGCAAACGTGCGACCATGCGCGAGACAGGGTCGCCCGGCATGAAGCGGGGAAGGAAGAAGTTGAGGGTGATCGACACCCAGAAGGCGGCCAGATAGAAGCCGAGCCGCCGCAGCACATAACCCATGGCGTATCTCCTCGAGCGCCCTGCTGCGCCGCGCTCGCGGCGCAGCAGGACGACTCGATCTGTGTGATCAGTCGGTAACGACGGGTTCGAGCGTCGTCAGCACGAGCACGGTGGTGCGCGACCGCGTCGACAGGGTCGCGTACGGGTCGCCCTCCGTGGGCCAACCGGTGAAGCGAGCGTTGCTGGCAGCGCCCCACTCCGGGCCGGGGAACAGTGGCGCGACCGGCGCCTCCTCGGCGAACAGCGCCTGCAGGTCGTCGACGACCGCGTGCTGCGCCTCCTCGTCGGGGGCCTGTGCGAACCGGGCCAGCAGCGCATCGGCTTCCTCGCTGCCGTAACGGTGATAGTTGTCGAAGGTCTGCTCTCCGACGGGCTTCACCGTCTCGGTCGACATCACGCCGCGGTAGTACTGGTACGGCGTGGGGGCGTTCGCGCTCCACACGATGCCCGAATCGAACGTGCCGTTCTCGTACCCGGCGACGACGTCGCCCCAGTCCTTCGCGGCAACCGTGACGGTGACGCCGAGCTCTGCGAGGTTCTGCGAGATGACGTTGCCGACCGACACCCAGTCGCTCGAGGTCGACCCGACCGAGTAGTCGAATGCGAACGGCGAACCGTCGGGCAGCACGCGCTTGCCGTCTGCGCCGAGCGTGATGCCCGCGGCATCCAGCAGTTCGCCGGCGGTTTCGAGATCGCGTTCGGTCCACGAGCACGATCCCGCGAGGTCCTCGTCGCGCCACGAGTCGTACGAACCGCTCAGCCCCGTGCAGTCGGCGGGCTCGGTGTATCCCTGCATGCCGACGGCGGTGACCTGTTCGCGGTCGACGGCCATCGACAGCGCCTTGCGGACGTTCGGGTCGTCGAACGGCGCCTTGGTCGTGTTGAACTGCCAGTTGATCATCGACCCGGTCGGGGGGAACCAGAAGAACCGGTTGTCGGCATCTTTCGCGACGTAGGCCTGATCGATGTTCGGAATGAACTGCGGCGCCCAGTCGACGTCACCGTTGGCGGCGGCGAGATTGGCACCGTCATTGCCCGAGAACGCCAGCATGCGAATGCCTTCGATGCGCTGCTTGTCGGGCTGCCAGTAGTTCGGGTTCTTGCCGAGGTCGAACGACTGCGCCTGGAAGTTCGTGACCTCGGTGTAAGGGCCCGACCCGACCGGCTCTTCGTTGGCGAACGTGGTGGGGTCTTCGACGTCGCGCCAGACGTGCGCGGGCACGATCGTCTGCTGTCCGATGTCGAGGAGCGCGGGCGAGAACGGCTCCGAGAAGTCGAACTGCACGGTGTGCTCGTCGACCGCGCTCACCTGCTCGAGATAATCGAACCCGCCGCGCACTTCGCGCTGCAGGTCGAAAGAGATGACCACGTCGTCGGCGACGAGCGGCTCACCGTCAGACCAGGTGACGTCGTCACGCAGCGTAAACGTGATGCCCGAACTGTCGGCCGCGACCTCCCACTCGGTGGCCAGCCAAGGCGTGGTGGAACCGTCGGCGGGGTTGTAGATCAGCATCGATTCGTAGATCGCCTGCTGCGTCATGGGGAAGTCGGGATTGGCGAACGGATTGAAGTTGCGGTCGAAGGTGCCCATGTCTTCGCGCGGAATGGTGAGCAGCTGCGAGCCGTCGAGGGCATCGGCAGCGGGGCTGCCGGTGTCAGAGCTGCAGCCCGACAACGCGATCGCGGCCGCCGCGACGGCAGCCGCCAAGGCCACCGCCTTGCGGTGAACTGTCATGATGGGTGAGTTCCTTTCTTCTTCGTTGAAGCCGAAGGGGCTGCGCGTCGGACGAGATGTCCAGTCACACCGACGCGCGTTCGAGGAGCGGGCAGTCGACCGTCACGGTCTCCGTGGCGGTCGGCCGACCCGCGATGATGTCGGCGAGGAGTTCCACGCCGAGTGCGCCCATCTGTTCGAAGGGCAGTGCAACCGTCGTCAGACCCGGCCTCAGGTAGCCCGCGATGAGCTCCTGGTTGTCGAATCCGATGACGGCGACGTCATGAGGAATGCGGAGCCCTCGCTCCTTGATCGCATCGAACGCTCCCATGGCCATGCGGTCATTCGCGCAGAAGATAGCGGTCGGCGGTTCGGCAAGCTCGAGCAGCGCCGTCGCCGCGTCGTATCCGCCGTGCGCGGTTGCGTGCCCAGAGACCTCGAGCGCATCGTGGATTTTGATCTGCGCATCCTGCAGCGCCTCGTGGAATCCGGATCGTCGCCCGACCGCGGCAGGGATTTCTGGGTCGAGATTGATGAAGCCGATGCGGCGGTGACCGGCCGCAAGCAGCCGCTCAGTCGCGCGTCGGCCGCCCGCGCGCTCATCCGGGACGATTGCTGGAAAGCGGCCTTCTGCGTCGAAGCAGTTCACGAGGACGGTCGGCACTTCGCGCGCGATTTCGGGCAGCTCGACGGCTCGATGCCATGTGGCCGCGTAGAGAATGCCCTCGACCCGCTGTTCGAGCAGGCGTTCGATGGCGGCCTGCTCGATCGTGGGGTCGGATTCGGTGGATGCGATCAGGAGATGCTTGCCATCGACCAGGGCCGCGTCCTGCGCCCCTTTGATGATGTCGACGGCGAAGGGCGCGGTGACGATCTCGGTGACCAGCCCGTACCAATCGCTCGTCTTCTTGGCGAGTGCGCGAGCCCCCGCGTTCGGGCGGTAGCCCAACTCGGCGGCAGCGGCCAGCACACGATCTCGGGTGTCATCGGAGAGCCCGACCGAGCGGCGGTCATTCAGCACGAACGACACGGCCGACCGCGAGACACCCGCCTTGATGGCGACGTCTTTCATGGTCACGGGCCGAGCGGCCATTGCGTACTCCTTCGTGCGCCTAACTCGCGTTAGATGCGGTCGCGGACGACTCTAACGCGAGTTAGGTACCCGCGTCAACAGGGATGCAGGCATCCGCTGTCAGCGCCAGATCAGCGCACGGTCACGAGCAGCCGCTGCCAGCCGGTCGAGCCGTCTGGGTAGATCGGGGCTCGCTCCTCTGCTTGTAGCTCACCGTCGCCATTGACGGCGCGCACCGCGATGTAGTGCGATCCGGTCGTCGCCTCCCACTCGAAGAACCACTGCACCCAGGTGTCGGCGTTGATGGCCGTCGCGAGCGTCGCCTGCTGCCACTCGCCGTCGTCGATGCTCACCTCGACCCGTTCGATGCCGACTGTCTGCGCCCACGCGACCCCGGCGACCGCGATCGTCCCCGCCTCCACCGAGCCGCCGGCGCGCGGGGTGTCGATACGCGAGCTGAACTTGACCGGCGCCTTCGCGCTGTACCCGCGCGGCGTCCAGTAGGCCTCGTCCTGCGCGAAGGTCGTGACCTTCAGCTCGGTGACCCACTTCGTCGCCGACACGTACCCGTACAGCCCCGGCACCACCATCCGCACCGGGAACCCGTGCTCGGCGGGCAGCGGCTCGCCGTTCATGCCGACGGCGAGGATCGCATCGATCCCGTCGTCGGTGAGCGAGGCGAGCGGTGTGGATGCCGTGAACCCATCGACGCTCCGCGAAAGCACCATGTCGGCATCCGCCTGCGGGCCGGCGAGCGCGAGCACTTCGCGAACCGGCACGCCGAGCCAGACGGCGTTGCCGACCAATCCCCCTCCGACCTCGTTCGAGACGCACGTGAGTGTGACGGCGTACTCGTCGAGTCCCATCTCGAGCAGGTCGTCGAAGGTGAGCTCGACGCGCTCGTCGACCATCCCGTCGATCACAAGCCGCCACTCGGCGGGGTCGACGGTCGGCACGAGCAGGGCGGTGTCGACGCGGTAGAAGTCGGAGTTGGGCGTGATGACCGGCGAGAGTCCCTCGATGTCGAGTTCGGCGCCGTCGGGAATCGTCACCGTACGTCGCGGTGCGGGCAGTTGCAGCTCATCGCGGATCACATCGACGGTTCGCCGCACCGAGTCGAAGACGCGCGCACCGACGCCGACGAGCACGGCCGCCGCCCCGACGATCGCCGTCGTCCTGAAGAAACCCCGCCGGTCGACCCCTGCGTCCGGCTTCGGCGCGGCGGGATTCTCGGGCACGGATGCCGCGACATCCGGCGTCTCGGCGGCGCGCAGCCGCCCGATGAGCAGCACGAGGGTGATGACGCCTGCGACGGTGCCGGCAGCCGTCGGCACCCATGAGAACCACGACGCGCCCGCCCGGGTCACGGTGGTGGCGAGCGCCAGCACCCCCGCGAACGCGAACAGGGCGGCACCGAGGGGCCGTCGCACGTACTGCAGCACCCCGGTGACGGCGGCGGCGACGAGTACTGCGACGCCTAGGCCGATCAACAGCACCGGCTTGTCGGCCTCGCCGAATGTCGCGATCGCGAATTCCTTCAGCGGGCGGGGAACGATGTCGATGACGAACGCCCCGACCGCGACGATCGGCCCGCCACCGGGTGTGAACACGAGCGCGAGCACTTCGGCGACCGCCAGCAGCACCGCTGCCGCGACCACACCGACGACGGCAGCCCACAACATCGCCGCCCGTGCGGGTTTCGATCCACGCTCCATGTCGCCATCCTCCGATCCGCGGCATCCCCTGTCTATGGGGTTCGGAACGGTCAGGCGATCGGATCGCGGACGACCTTCAGTCGTAGGCCGCCTCGGTGTGGCGGGGCGAGACGCCGTGTGCGATCTTCACGAGGTGTGCGTGCGCGTATTCGCACACCAGGGCGTGGCGATAGACCATTTGCGGCACGTCGACGTTGGAGTCCATCCACAGACTCAGGGCGCCGACCTTCCAGTGGCGGAACGTGTCGTCGCCGGTGAGCACCGTGAGGATCTCGAGGAAGGAGTCGTCGAACTTCATCGAGTGCACCGCGCGGCGGTACTCCTCGAGCGTCAGCGCGATCGAGAACGGGATGTTCATGAAACACAGCGCCGTCTGGATGTCGAGGCGGATGACGCGCTGGATGTTCCGCTCGGCATCGAGCTTGGGAATGTCGAGCTGCGCGTAGTCGGGCGTTTCGACTTTCGCCAGTGGCACGTGCTCGAGGGCGATGAGCACGTCGTACACGTTCACGTCGTGTTCGACGACGGCGTTGTCGCCCAACCCCGACAGCGCCGTCGGGCGCAGGGTCACCGGCTCCATGTCGACGGGGGTGTTGCGGATGATGAAGTTCACCAGGTTCGTCTCGACGACGAAGTGTCGGATGAGCAGTTCGACCGCGGCGGGCGAGACGAAGTGCCGCAAGAACCAGACGCAGAGCGCATCCATCGTGCGCAGCGGCATCCACCGCATCGGCAGCACGCGTTTGACGACGGTCACGAGCGCCACGACGACGCGCGAGAAGATGCGTGCGATCGGATACAGCCACCGCCTCGACAGTCGCCGCTGGTCGTTGAGGATCTGCCGCACCACCGCACGATCGAGCGGCACCGACGGGTCGGCGTAGATCGCCTCCCACATGCTCGGGTCGGAGCGGACGAACTCGCGGACGAGCGGCAGCGGCGGGCGTGTCGCCACCTCAGCGGTCCAGTTCTTCGAGCTGCAGCGCGTAGAGGCGGGCGACGACCTGTGCGCAGCGGACGATCTCGTCGGCGGCAGCGTCGTCGATGATGCCGGAGGTGAGGATCGCGTCGAGCCCACCCGTGTGCTGCGCGTCGGCGACCTCGTGGTACTTCATGAAGTGCACCTGGTTGTCGGCCAGCCCCAGCACTTCCTGGAATCGGTTCGCCCAGCCTGCGGCGCGGTTGGCGCCGAGGCCCTCGATGATGAACATCGCGCCGAGCAGCCCGACCGGGTTGGGGCGGTCGGCGTAGGTGAACATGTAGCCAGACAGCGCTTCGGAGCCGAGGTTCTTGCGCCCCGCGCGCAGGTCGTCGAGCGAGCCGCCGACGGCGACGTAGTCGCGTTCGATCATGAGGTAGTCGCGGTGCTCCTCCTCGGCGTGGCGGATCGCGGCGGCACGCAGTTCGAAGTGCGCGATGTCGAAGTTGGATGCGGCGCGCGAGATCCACGGTGACCCGTCGACGACCTGCTGGCGCAGGTTGAACAGCAGTCGCAGGTAGTCGTCGATCGTGACGGTGCCCTCTTCGAGGCGGCGCAGGATCGGCACCTCGGCGAGCCGTTCCTCGAGCTCGACCCAGACGTCGGCGAGGCGCTCGGTGAGCGATTCGACGGTGGCGGATGCTTCGGCGGTCAGTTCGGTGGTCATCGGCGTACTCCCTGTCATTGGGTGAATCGTGCGGCGGTCGGTCAGGCGACGGGTCGGGCCGGTGGTGCGACCACGGTGAGGTGGGCGAAGGCGAACGAGAACCGGCCCGACTCGGGCACGGCGAGCAGGATCGTCTCGCCCGGCGCGAAGCGGCCGGTGCGCCACGCCTCTTCGAGCGCGATGAAGATGCTCGCCGACCCGGTGTTGCCGCAGGTCTCGAGATTCGAGAACCAGCGGTCGGTGTCCAGCGACGGCACCCGGCGGCGCAGCCCGTCGAACGCGAGGTCGCGGAACATGTTCGTCGAGTAGTGGCAGAGCACGTGGTCGAGGTGGTGCACGTCCACGAGTCCCGTGTCGACGAGCTCCTCGAACTGGGCGAGCCCGGTGTCGGCGAGTTTGTCGAGCACGCTCACGTCTTGCCGAAGCGTGAACATGCCGGCATCCCTCGCCTCATCGACCGGGATGTCCTGCCACGTCGCACCGGGCACCGGGTCGAGACCCGTCATGCCCGAGCGCATGCACACGGCATTGTCGTGGGCGAGCGAGACCTGTCGCACCCAGTCGACCCGCAGCGACGGGCGATCCGGATGCGGCTGGAACTCGACGACGACGGCACCTGCCCCGTCCGAGAGCATCCACCGGAGAAAGTGCGAGTCCATACCGGCCTTGACCCCGTCGAAGCGCCGCTGGCGGAGGCTGCGGCTGGGAAGCTCTGACCCGACGACGGCGGCGCGCGGGTGGTCGCCGAGTTTGACCTTGGCCACCGCAGCATCGAGCGCGCTGAGGCTCGACGAGCACACGCCGGTCGCCGTCAGCACCTGCATGGGGCCGCCGCCGAGTCGACCATGCACCATCGACCCGAAGCCCGGTACGAGCACGTCGCCCATCGTCGTGGCGCACGCGAGCATGCGCAGATCGGATGCCGCGATGCCACGGTCGTCGAGCGCGGCCTGCAGTGCCTTCACCGCGAGCTGTTCGTTGAGCTCGGTCGGTTCACCCTGCTCGTCGAGCGCGTAGTGGCGCTGCTTGATGCCGTTGGCTGCGAGGATGCGTTCGCGGATGCGCGCGGTGACCTTGTCGTCACCGCCGAGGCGCGTCACGATCTCGTCATTGCCGATCGGCGGCCCGGGCAGATAGCGCCCGAAGCCCGTCAGATACGCGTTCGCCGTGACCCCCATGGGTCGAGACTAGACGGTGGGGCCGAACCGGCGCCGGATTTCTCCACCGAACGCATATCAGCCCCGGCGAAAACCGGGGCTGATCTGCTGAAAGTGGCGGTGACGGTGGGATTTGAACCCACGGTAGGGGGTTACCCTACACAACTTTTCGAGAGTTGCACCTTCGGCCGCTCGGACACGTCACCGCCGAACAGTTTACGACACGTTCAGCCGTGCCGCGAACCGAGCCTCACGGGCGAAGCCGCAGGTCACCCGTTATTCCCGGCCCGTACCCTCCCGGATGCGACCGGACACTGCCAGACTGAGCGCATGAGCGCGATCGAGAACTCGAAACTCACCGTCGTCGGCGCCGGCGCGGTCGGATCCAGCGTCGCCTATGCCGCCCTCATCCGCGGATCGGCGAGGCACGTCGCCCTGTATGACATCGCCACCGAGAAGACCGAGGCGGAGGTGCTCGACCTCGCCCACGGCGCGCAATTCACCGGGTCGAGCGACATCATCGGCGGCTCCGACATCTCGGTCGCGGCAGGCTCGCACGTCGTGGTGATCACCGCGGGTGCCAAGCAGAAGCCCGGGCAGACCCGCATCGAGCTGGCTGGTGTGAACGCCGGCATCCTCAAGACGATGATGCCGCAGCTGCTCGAGGTCGCCCCCGACGCAACCTTCGTGATCGTCACGAACCCCTGCGACGTCCTGACGGTGCTCGCGCAGGAGGCCACCGGTCTTCCGCCCGAGCGCGTGTTCGCGTCTGGCACCGTGCTCGACACGTCGCGGCTGCGGTGGAAGCTCGCACAGCGCGCAGGAGTATCGACCTCCAGCGTGCACGCCTACATCGTCGGCGAGCACGGCGACACCGAGTTTCCGCTGTGGTCGCACGCGACGATCGGCACGGTGCCGATCCTCGACTGGGTGCCGCGGGACGGGCAGCCGAAGTTCACCGTCGAAGAGCTCGACCAGATCGCGATCGACGTGCGGGATGCCGCGTACAAGGTCATTCAGGGCAAGGGCGCCACGAACTATGCGATCGGCCTCTCGAGCGCACGCATCGTCGAAGCACTGCTGAACGACGAGAGCGCCGTCATGCCGGTCTCGACGGTGCTGAACGACTTCCAGGGTGTGAGCGGCGTGGCCCTGTCGGTGCCGTCGATCGTCGGCCGCTCGGGCGCGTTCCCAATCCCCGAGACCACGTTCAGCGACGCCGAGCTCGGTCTGTTCCGCCGTTCCGCCGACGCCCTGTCAGAGGTCGCGGCGTCGCTGCGGTGACCGCCCGCTCTGCTCAGCCGCGGCGCGCGTAACTCCTGAGTTTTCGCACCCGGCCGGCCCGGCAGGGTCGTTTCAGGGCACCGCAGCCCCAAAACTGAGGAGTTCGGTACCCGCGCGTCGCGCACTCACCCGGGGTCGACGGCGGCACGCGCGGTTTTCGCGCGGCGCGCGGCGGTACGAGCCTGCTCGGCGGCCTCCGCGGCCGCGCGGATGAGGGCGTCGAGGTCTGCGCGGGCCGCTGACGCCTCCGCTTCGATCTGTGCGAGTTCACGCCGCAACGCGTCGGCGCGCGTCTCGAGCCCGTCGGCCTTCGCCTGTGCGCGGTCGCGCTTATCCTCCGCATCCGTCTGATCGCGGGCGGCGCGGTCGGCGGCGCGTTCGGCTTCGCGGGCGGCACTTTCGGCGGCCTTGCGGGCTCGACGTTCTGCGAGTTCGTCGTCGGGGGTCTCGTCGCGCTGCGGCAGCGGCGCCGAACCACTCAGCACATCGGCGAGGTCGAGGTCTCCCCCGGCGGCGATGGGCTTGGCCAGTCGCGCCGTGCGCACGGCGGCCGCCGCTGTCGCATCGATGAGTGCAGCGTTCAGGGTCGACTCGATGTCTGTGAGCGCGGCGGCACTGACCGCGACACCGACATCGGCAGCACGGTCGCCACCAGACCGAGCGAGCGCCGCCACCAACTGCCGTCGCTGTCGCCCGAGGCGGGACAGCTCAGCGGCGTCGAGATCGTCCTGGGCCTCACGCAACGCGGCCCCGAGTTCGAGCGCGTCAGCGAGCATTCCCTCACGGGCGAGCAGGTCGACCACCCACGCCGACACGACCGGCTTGCGGATCTTCGCGACGCGGGCGGCGAGATCCTTGTCGACACCTCGCGCGCGCTCGCTGCGCGCCGTCGTGAAGTCCGCCGGCGGCACGGCGTACAGCTCGACGACGATCGTGTCGAGGTCTTCGCCTTCTGCCATGAGGCAAGTCTCGCGCATGCGGGGGATGGATGCCGAGGCATGTCGGCGCTCGCACCTACGCTGGATCCATGGCGACCCGCAAGACGATGACCACCGCGTTCCGGTGCACCGAATGCGGGTGGACGACCGCCAAATGGGTCGGCCGCTGCGGCGAATGCCAGCAGTGGGGCACGGTCGTCGAGCAGGGCGCGGCAACCGGCATCGTGACGTCGGTGACGGCGATCGCGCCGGCCCGTCGGGCGACGCCCATCACGTCGATCGACACGAGCGAAGCACCGCGTCGCACGAGCGGCGTCGGCGAGTTCGACCGGGTGCTGGGCGGAGGCGTCGTGCCGGGTGCGGCGATCCTGCTGTCGGGCGAACCGGGCGTCGGCAAGTCGACGCTGCTGCTCGAAGTGGCATCACGCAGTGCGGGAGCCGGGCAGACGGTGCTGTATGTGAGCGCCGAAGAGTCGCTCGGCCAGGTGCGTCTTCGCGCCGAGCGCACCGGAGCGCTGCACGACCGCCTGTTCCTCGCGAGCGAGACGGATCTCGCGACCGTGCTCGGTCATATCGACGAGGTGCGGCCCGATCTGCTCATCGTCGACTCCGTTCAGACGGTCTCGTCGAGCCTCACCGATGGCGTCGCCGGTCACCCCAGCCAGGTGCGCGAAGTGGCATCCACCCTCATCCGCATCGCGAAAGAACGCGACCTGCCGGTGATCATCGTCGGTCACGTCACGAAAGACGGCTCGATCGCGGGGCCCCGCATCCTCGAACACCTCGTCGACGTCGTGTGCCATTTCGAGGGCGACCGGCAGACCTCGCTGCGCTTCGTGCGGGCGCTGAAGAACCGGTTCGGCGCGACCGACGAGGTCGGATGCTTCGATATGACCGGTGACGGCATCGCCGAGGTGCCCGATCCGAGTGCGCTGTTCCTCGGCCACGGCTCGCGCGAAGCGGGCACGTGCGTCACGATCGCGCTCGAGGGGCGACGCGCTCTGCCCGTCGAAGTGCAGGCCCTCACGATTCCGACGGGCGCGCCGAACCCGCGGCGTATCGTGAGCGGCGTCGACGGCGCCCGAGTCGCGATGATCCTGGCGGTGCTCGAAAAGCGTGCGCGGGTGAAGGTCTCCGACCTCGACGTCTATGTGTCGACGGTCGGCGGGGTGCGCCTGACCGAACCGGCAGCAGACCTGGCGATCGCCCTCGCGGTGGCGAGCGCCGTATTCGATCACCCGAATCCGAGCGGGCTCGCCGCGATCGGCGAGTTGAGTCTCGCGGGCGAGATCCGAGCCGTCACGCAGCACGAGCAGCGACGCGTCGAGGCCGGCCGCGTCGGCTATCGCAGCATCCTCGACACGTCGTCGAAAGACCTTCGCACGGCGCTCGCCGACCTCGGCCGCCTGCACCGGCCGGCGCCGGGCGACGAACCCGGGTTCTGACTCAGGCGTCGAGCGCGGCGATGATGTCCGCCGGCGTCGCCTGCATCGGATGGGGACCAGCGATGTCGAGGAAGACGGTGGTGATCTCGTCGCCGTGCACGCCGAGGAAGGCGCGCAGCCACCCCGGCGACTGGAGACCGACGGCGGGCGGGAGGGATGCCGGCTTGTGTGACGCGTCACTGAACAGCAGGAGCGCGACGTCTCCCGTGTCGGGTGCGCGGTAGGTCCAGACCTCGCCGGTGTCGAGCGGGTTGTCACGTTGGCCGGGGCGCAGCAGCGGCACGACGGTGGGGCCGTGGCGCAGGGCGAACGCGACGGCCGCGAGGTCTTGCGTCTGCAGCGCGTCCGCGAGCTGCGGATTGCGGAACTCCAGCGGCGGCTTGCCGCCCTTCGCCTTCTTGTTGCCGGCCATGCGTTCCAGCCTATGACCGGCCGAAGGCACTGAAGGCAAAGAGTGGGGCCCTCTCGATCCCCCCATTGGGGACTGGGGGATTCGGGAGGGCCCGTGCTCACCGGCGGGGGATCCGACGTCACACCTCTGGGGATCAGTGTGACTTCCGCTGCTGGGGACAACGGCGGTCGCTACGGGAGCTGATTTCAGGGTACCCATCCGCACGCATGAATGATGTCCCCCCTTCGGGGGACAAATGGTGAGAAACCTCTCAGGGTTTCGTTCGTTCTGCCCGAGGTAGACGCTTTCCGCAGCTAATCAGCACAGACCGCCGCAGCAGATCAGCGCAGTTCGAATGCCTTGTCGTCTGACGTGATGCCGCCGATCGTCACCGTCAGGTTGTAATAGGCGCCGCCGCCGGGCGCGCTCGGGCGGTCCTCACCCTCGGCGCAGGTCTCGGTCGACGAGCGGGTGCGATCCCAGACGATGGGCTCGACCGTCGTCACCGTCTGCCCTGCCGTGAGGGTTTCGACCTGGTTCGCGGACTCGATCTGACAGTGCGCCGAGTTCCACCATTCGTCGCTGCCGCTCGTGATCACGAATCGCTGCGTCGCGGTGCCGACGTCGATGAGACAGTCCGTTTCGCCGTCGTTCGTGAGCGAGATCGACAGCTGCGGCAACTCGCCGGCGCCGTAGGAGTCCTTGTCGGTCACCGCCTCGACGATCAGGTCTCGACCGTTGCACGCCTCGGCGACGGTCGCCGTCCCACTCGGCGTGGGGGTCGACTGCGGCGTGCCGGACGCGGTGGCCCCCGGTGTGGCGGTGTCGGTCGGCGCCGCGAGAGCAGACCCGCTCGGATCCGGATCGGATGCCGCGGTTCGCCACGGCTGCCAGATGAGCACGGCCACGGCCGCCGCGACGAGCAGCAGGATGAGCAGCAACGCCAACCGCCGGCGGCGGTAGACGGCCGGGGAGTGCCTGCGACGGGGTGGGGTGCTCACGCAGTCAGGGTACGGTGCGGGGCCGAGCCAGCCGCCCCGGCGCGCCTACAACTGCTTGAGCATGCGGGTGTTGCCCAGGGTGTTGGGCTTCACGTGCGCGAGGTCGAGGAACTCGGCAACACCTTCGTCGGGGCTGCGCAGCAGCTGCGAGTACACGTCGGGGTCGACGATCTGCTCCCCGATCGGTTCGAATCCGCGACGGGTGAAGAAGGGCACTTCGAAGGTGAGACAGAACAGCCGCCGCAAGCCGAGCGCGTTCGCGCGGTCTTCGAGCGCCGTCACGAGCCCCCCACCGACGCCGTGGTGCAGCCAGTCCTCCGCCACGATGAGCGTGCGGATCTCGCCGAGGTCCTCCCACATGACGTGCAGCGCACCGCATCCGATGAGGCGGTCACCCGCCTCGGCGACAACGAACTCCTGCACGGACTCGAAGAGCGTGACGAGCTCTTTGCCCAGCAGGATGCGTCGCTCCACCCACGGCTGCAGCAGCTCGAGGATGCCGCGCACGTCGGCCGTGCGGGCCGGACGGACGGTGTAGGCGGATGCATCGGTCACGGCACCAGCGTAAGCCCGCGACGCGGGAACGCCGGTGCCGGATAGGCTCTGCTGTGACCCGTACACGGCCGAGCGATCGGCCCCGCTGCTGGAAGGGCGCGCCGGCGTGAGTGTGCTCCGTGACTACGCGACGGCAGTGTCGCAGCCGACACTGCCGTTCACCGCGCCCGGCGACGCACGCTATGACGAGGTCGTCGACCCCGTCGGCTCGTTGCGCCCCGCGTGGAAGGCACTCGCCGAACGTGCCCTCGCGGTCACCGACGACGAGTTGCGACGCGTCGACGGCGAGATCGTGCGATTCTTGGCCGACGACGGCGTCTCGTACATCCACCCAGACGTCGGGGCGCTGCCGTGGCAGCTCGACGCGATGCCGCTCATCCTCGACGCCGCGTCCTGGGCGCGCCTCGACGTGGGTCTGGCGCAGCGCGCCGAACTGCTGAACGCGCTGCTCGTCGACCTGTACGGCGACCAGACCCTCCTCTCGAAGGGCATCATCCCGGCGCCGGTCGTGCTGGGGCATTCGGGCTTTGCCCGTTCGGTCGCGCGGCCCAGCGCGGCAGATCCTCATCCGCTGCTGCTGTCGGCCGTCGATCTGGGGCGCGACGCAGAGGGCGATTGGCATGTGCTCGCCGACCGCGTACAGGCACCTTCGGGCCTCGGCTTCGCGATGCAGAACCGTCGCGTCATCTCGCAGGTGATCCCCGAGCTCTATCAGGAGAGCAGCCTGCATCGCATGGAGCCGTACTTCTCGGCACTGCACGCGACGCTGCTCAACGCGGCGCCCGAGGGCGTCACGAGCCCGACGATCGTCATCCTCTCCCCCGGCACGATGAGCGAGACGGCGTTCGATCAGGCCTTTCTCGCCGGCGCACTCGGCTTTCCCCTCGTGCAGGGCAGCGACCTGGTCGTGCACGACGGCGGGGTCTGGATGAAGCCGGCAGGGTGGCCGGCGCGCAACCCGACCGAGCGCGTCGACGTGATCGTGCGACGCGTGGATGCCGAATGGTGCGACCCGCTGGAGCTGCGCGCCGACTCGCGTCTGGGCGTGGCCGGCCTCAGCGAGGCCGTTCGGCGCGGACGCGTGCGCCTGGTGAACGGACTCGGCGCCGGCGTCCTCGAGAACCCGGCGCTGATGCCGTTCCTGCCGGCGGCCGCCGAGCACCTGCTGGGTGAGCAGCTGCGACTGCCGTCAGCCCCCACGTGGTGGTGCGGCGATCCGGGCTCGCGCGAAGACGTGATCGCGCGGCTGCGCGCCGGCGACGAGGGACTGTTCGTGCGCGCCCTCGATGAGCCTCGCAAGGCGCTCGCGGGGCTCGACACCGACGCCCTGATCGCTCGCATCCGCACCGCTCCGCATCGCTTCGTCGGTCAGCAGCTGCTGCCGCTGTCGCAGGCACCGGTGTGGACCTCTGCGGGATCTGCCGCGTCGGTGCCGCTCGTGCTGCGGTCGTTCACGCTGCGCTACGGCTCGAGTTACCGCCCGCTCGTCGGCGGCCTCGCGACGGTGCGCGAGAGCGCGGATGCCGCGCCGACCACGAAGGACGTCTGGGTGCTGAAGGCATCCGATGCCGACCCCGACCAGGGGCTCATCGAGGTCGACCCGCTTCCGGCGGCACGGACGGTGCCGCCCCTGGCGCCGCGCGCGCTGGCCGACATGTTCTGGGTCGGTCGCTACGCCGAACGCACCGAAGACTTCTTGCGACTGCTGCTGACCGCGCAGCACCTGCTCGACCAGCCAGGCGCGCACCGCCACCGCGACCCGAGCGCGGTCGTGCTGCTCGCGACGCTCGAACGGCTCGCCGGCCGGCACCACGACGACCCCGAAGCGGAGTTCCGTTCCCTGCTGCTCGATACGCGGCGACGCGGGGCACCGGCGCAGTCGATCCTTCGGTTGCGCGATGCGCTCGAGGGTGTGCGTGACCAGCTCTCGGGCGACACCTGGCGCGTGTTCGCCCACATCGACCGCGCGACCAGAGCGCTGCGCGCCTCGCAGCATCCGCACCGCACTGTCGAGTCGGCAGGACGCATGCTGTCGTCGATCCTGTCGTTGCATGGTGTGACCGCCAACATGATCCGCGACGCCGGCTGGCACATGATCGAGACGGGGCGCGCACTCGAGCGTGCACTGCAGCTGTGCCACATCCTCGCGGTCGGCGCCGTCGATCGGCGCACGCTCCGCGCCGATCGGGAGGTGCTCGAGTCGGTGCTGACGGCATCCGAATCGATCGTCACCTACCGCCGCCGCTATCGCGGCTCGATGCGCACCGCCGACGTGCTCGACCTGCTGCTGCTCGACGCCGACAACCCGCGGTCATTGCTGTTCTCGCTCCACGCGATCCGTGACCACCTCGCCGCACTGCCCGCCTCGACCGGCTCGAGCCGCCCCGAGCGCCTCGTCGATCACCTCATCACGACGGTCGATGAGTTCGATGTGGCAGAGCTCGCCGCCGTGACCGACGGCCACCGATCCGCTCTCTCCGAGACGCTCGACGATGTTCGCGCACAGATCGAGCAGGTGGCAGACGCGATCTCGCAGGCCCACTTCGAGTCCGGCCCGCCGGCGGTCTCGCTATCGTCGCTGGCGATCATCGAAGAACTCATGGAGGCCAGGGCGTGAAGCGCTATCGCGTGTGGCACCGCACGGCGTACACCTACAGCGCCCCGGTCGAAGACAGCGTCGGCAAGTTCCATCTGTCGCCGCGCACACTGCCGTGGCAGCAGGTGGAGTCATCACAGGTGACGGTCACGCCGCCGCCCGGCGACATCAGCCCCGACGCCGACTACTTCGGCAACGCGGCGACGTACTTCCACCTCACCGAACCGCACGACTCGCTCGCGATCGAGTGCACGAGCGAGGTCACCGTGCACCGGCCCGCGTACGACGAGGCCGCCATGGCGCGCCCGTGGGAGGACGCACGCCCACTCGACCACCCCGACGTCGAAGGCGCGTGGCGGGCTGCCGAGTTCGCAATGGAGTCGCCCCGCGTCCGCCACGTCGACGACGCCACCGCATATGGCGCCGTGTCGCTGACACCCGGCCGCCCGATCGGTGAAGCGGCGACCGACCTGATGGAGCGGATCTTCCGCGACTTCGACTACGACTCGACGGCGACGACGGTCACGAGCACCGTGGCCGATGCCATGGACAAGCGCGCGGGCGTCTGTCAGGACTTCGCCCACGTCGCACTCGCCTGCCTGCGCGCGCACGGCGTCGCGGCCCGCTACGTGTCGGGGTATCTCGCGACCCAGCCGCCGCCGGGCAAGGAGCGCGTGTTCGGTGCTGACGCGTCACACGCGTGGCTCGCGGTGTGGCTGCCGGGCACGGACGAGTGGCTCGCGATCGACCCGACGAACAACCAGTGGGCCAACGACCGCTACGTGACGGTGGCGTGGGGCCGCGACTACGGCGATGTCTCGCCGGTGCGCGGCATCATCTACACCGAAGCGGAGCGCTCGACGCTGCGCGTCTCGGTCGACGTCGCGCCCCTCGACTGATCCCGGTCAGGCACCCCGGAGGGCGTTGACGGGTTCGATGCGGGCGGCGCGGCGAGCCGGGTAGCGGCCCGACAGCCAGCCCACGAGGGCGCCGAGCACGACGCCACCGAGCGCGACGAGCGGATCGACAATGGCCGTCCACTGCTGCGTCGCGGCGACGACCACGACCGCCAGCACGCCGAACGCGGCCCCGATCAGCCCGCCGAGCAGACCGATCACGACCGATTCGACCGTGAACTGCGCCGAGATCTGCCGCCGCGTCGCGCCCAGTGCGCGGCGAAGGCCGATCTCGCCGGTGCGCTCGAGCACCGACAGCAGCGTCACGTTCGCGATGCCGAGGCCACCGGCGAGCAGCGAGATCGCACCGACGACGATGAAGACGATGTTGACATCGGCTTGCACGGCACTGCCCAGGTCGGAACGCCCCCGCGGCGCCTTCACCTCCACCGATTCGGGATCTGCGGGTGCGAGGGCGAGCGGCGCCTGCTCTGCGAGTTGAGGCCCCGCGCCGACGGCGATGCGCACGAGCGCCTCTTGCGGCGCACCGAGCCACAAGTCGGCGCGTGCGGCGCCCATCGGGATCACGACCGCGTCGCGGACATCGGCCCGCGTCGCCATGTCGTCGACGACGCCGATGACGGCGTACGCGATGCCGTCGATGAAGATCGACGGCTGGCGGTCGATGCGCACGATGCCAAGACGTTCGGCGGCACGGCTGCCGAGGACGGCAACCCGGTCGCCGCGCTCGTCGTGGCCCTCGTCGAACATGCGGCCCATCGTGATGGAGCCCTGGATCACGTCGTTCAGCCCCGCGGTCGCCGCCAGCAGCGTCGGTGGCGACATGCTCGCTGCCGACGGGTCGTTGCGCGGCACCGCAGTGATCTCGGCACCGTCGATGACGACCGTTGCGACCAGCGCGGCATCCTCAGCGCCCGCGAGCCGCTCGAGACGTTCGGGAGCATCCCACGGCAATCGCCCGGTGGCGGCGGACTGCCCCTCACGCCCGGCCGACGTCGTGGCCGGGGTGATCACGACCTGGGTCGCGGCGACGGCGTCGAACTGGCTGGCGACCTGATTGGCGGCGGTCTGCGCGAACCCCCACGTCGCGACGAGCGACCCGATGCCGAGCACCGTGCCGAGAATCGTGACGAACAGCCGCCCGGGGCGGGAGCCGATATCGGTGGTCGCCTCGACGACGAGGTCGCTCGCCGAGAACCTGTCGGCGCGCGGAACGGGGGGCAGCAGGGACTCGACGGCTGACCCCTGGGGCTCGGCGACGGTCTCCGGCTGCTGCTCCGTCGTCTCGGCGTCGGCGGTCTTCTTGCGGCGGCGCCGGCCCGGCCACAGCTTCATGCGACGTCCTCGATGCGGCCGTCCGAGATGCGCAGCGATCGCGTCGCGCGTGCGGCGACGTCGCGGTCGTGCGTGATGACGACGAGCGTGATGCCGTCGGCGTTGAGCTCTTCGAACAGGCTCATCACCTCGCCCGAGGTGCGCTGGTCGAGGCTGCCGGTCGGTTCGTCGGCCAGCAGCAGCTTCGGTCCGCTCACGACGGCGCGCGCCACGGCGACACGCTGCCGTTCACCGCCCGACAGCGTGCCGGGCAAGAAGTTCTCGCGGTGGCTGAGTCCCACCCGCTCCAGCGCGCGCCTGGCGCGCTCGTGCCGCTCTGCGCGGGGCACGCCGCTGTAGAGCATCGGCATGAGCACGTTATCGAGCACCGACCGGCGGGGCATGAGGTGGAAGGCCTGGAAGACGAACCCGATGAACCGGGCTCGGACGGCTGCGCGCTGATCGTCGTCGAGGTCTCCCGTGAGTGACCCTGCCAGGCGATACTCGCCGACGCTCGGCCGATCCAGCAGGCCGAGGATGTTGAGCATCGTCGACTTGCCCGAACCGCTCGGCCCCACGATCGACACGTACTCCCCCTCGGCGAGCGAGATCGAGACGCCCTTGAGCGCCTGCACCTCGGGCGGGCCGGGGAACGAGCGGGTGACGTCGCGCAGTTCCACGAGGGGTGAGCTCACGAGCCCACCACGACCAGGTCGCCCTCTTCGAGGTCACCCTCTGTCGGGGTCACCTCGACATACCCGTCGGCGGCGAGACCGGTCTCGACCGTGACCATTCGGGTCTCGGCATCCTCACCCTCTCGCGGGTCGCCTTCGACGACCTCGACACGCGATTCGCCACCCGGCCCCGCGGTGAGCGCCGCGTACGGCACCGACAGCACCGACCCTTCGGTCGCGCCGACGGGCACCTCAAGGCGCACGTTGGTGCCCTGCAGCTCGCCGATCTGCTCGGACGTGAGCGGGTCTGGGGTGAAGCTCACCGTCGACCGGCCGCCGCCGTCCTCGGCCTCGATCGCGGTGATGACGGCGCGGTGCCGCTCACCGTCAGGCAGTTCGAAGAACGCCTCTGCGTCGACCTCGAGCAGTTCGGCATCGGCCTGCGCGACCGTGCCGCTCAGCTCGATCGTCGCGCCAGAGACCGTCATCGCGGCGCCCTGCAGCACGGTGCCGCGCTGCACGTTCATGGCGTCGATGCGACGCGGCAGCTGCGTGAGGTACAGGATCTCGCTCGACGGCATCGGCGTGAGTGCCGCCTGGCGCGCGGTGGCGAGCGCACGCTCGGCGTCGGCGATCTGCTCACGCGCGCTCTCGACACCCTGCGCCTCGGCGCTCGTGTCGCGTGCGGCGAGCAGTTCGCGCCGCTGGATCTTCGCGAGTTCGAGCTGGTCGCGCAGATCGCCGATCGTCACCGGGTCGCGCGGCACCGTCTGTTCGGCGACGTTGAGCTGTCGCTGGATGCTGGCGATCTGATTGTCTGCGGTCTTGATCTCGGACTGGCTCGGCCCGGCTCCCGCCTGCGAGAGCGCAGCCTTGGCGGATGCCAGCGACTCTTCGGCTGCGCGCACGCCCTCACGTGCGGCATCCACTGCCTCGTCCGAGCCTTCCGCCGCCTGCGGCGAGGGGTAGCCGACCTTCTCGTACAGCGCGTCGATGCCGGCTGCCGTCACCTCATCGAACACGTCGGAGTCGGCGTTGCCGCCGTCGATGCCGACCGCGGCGAGCGCCTGCTTGAGCTGCACGACGTCAGGCCCCGAGTCACCGTAGGCGAGCGAACGGTAGGCGGGCAGCTCACCGGGCAGCACGATGACCGGCCTCCCGGTCACCTCGAGCGCGACCGACAGTTCTTTCAGCTCGCTGCCGACTTCGGGGACGAGTCCCGTGACGACCGCGGCACCCTCGAACGACGAGGTGTCGAGGGTGACTTCGACGGCATCGGCATATGCGACGTCGCCGCGCATCGTGATGTCGTTGCTGAGCTCTCCGAACTCGACGGGCACGGTCACGAGGCCCGGATCGGGTGCCCCCTGTCCGGTGGCGGCGTCGACAGGCGAGATGACGAACCGGCCGAGCACGAGCCCCGCCACGAGCGCGACGATCGCGACTGCGGCGATCGTCCACAGTGCCCGGTTGCCCGTCAGCACGCGGCGCCAGCCGCCGGCGGCGGGACCGTCGGTCGTGGTGACCTCGGTCACCTCGGTCACTTCGGCCTGCTGCTCGCCGTCGACCGTGTCGAAGACCGCTGTCGCGTCGGCGTCGGCCGACGCCTCGGCGCTTTCGGCCGCACCGTCACCGGTGGGCTCGATGGCGTCGGCGTCGCCTCCGCGGCGCCCCGACCTCATTCGTTCGCCTGCTCGGCAGCCGCCTTGAGCGCGTCGAGCTCGGCCTTGTGCTCGGCGATGAACTGTTCTTCGAGTTCGAACTGGATGCGCAGTTCTTCTTGACGGAAGTCGGTCTTCTCGCGGCAGTCGAGATCGGCGAGGGCGAGCTCGATCTCTTCCTCGGCGATCGCCTGCATTTCGGGCGTCTCGGTCGGGTCGTTCTCGTAGTCGGTGTAGTCCTCCCAGAAGGCGTTCGTCTTCTCGATGATCGACTCCTGCGCGGCCATCTGGGTCTCGAACCCGGGGTGACCGGCATCGGCCATGCACGACGACCACTCCTGCTGCAGTTCGGCCATGCCCTCGTTCTCCTGCGCGCTCGTGTAGAACTCTTCGATCGCGGTGAACAGCGGCTTGAACTCTTCGCTCTCGTACAGGGCCTGCGAGTCGTCGCCGACTGCTTCGTCGCCGGCCTGCTGGCATCCGCGGTCCCAGCTGTCCCAATCGAAGTCCTCGTCCTCGTACGCCTCTTCGGGCGGTTCAGGGCCGTACAGCACCTCGTAGTAGGCCTGCATCTCGGACTCGGACAACGACTCGACGTACTCCTGGTTCGGGTCGACGGGGCCTTCCTCCTCGACCGGCATCTCTTCTTCCATGCCGGGCGAGTTGACCATGCCGTATCCGTACTGCGCGACCCAGTCGCGGTCGTCGGGCTTCCATGGGTCGTCCTCCTCGTCGGTGATGACGATGCCGCCGGAGCTGTCGACCGGGATATACTCGAAGCCCTCGTCGGTCATGCACTCGGCGATCGCTTCTTCGCGCAGACGGTTCTGCTCCGCCCACTGCGCTTCCTGCTCCTCGGGCGACAGGTTGCCGCCCCACATCGCCGACATGTACTCGTTCAGCGGCGAGTCGTCGTAGGTGAGCTCACCTCCGCCGCCCGTGCCGCACCCGGCGAGAAGAGCCATCGCCCCGATGGCGCCGACGATCGATACAGCTGTCTTACGCATGTGTCCCCCTGTGACCCGGTGACGCCGGTGCAATGGCGTCACCTCACATCATGGCGTAAGAAATGTATTCCCGGTATCCACCTTGAGGATGACATTCCCTGAAACGCGGAAGAGGGCGGATGCCGCAGCATCCGCCCTCTTCGAATCGATCGTTCGATCAGCTTCCCGATGCGGCGATATCGGGGGTGGCCTCGATCGCGCCGGCAGCCCCGACGCCGATGGCGACCTTGTCGCCGCGCGGGCCGTGCTCGAACGTGAACTGTCCGTTCTCGGCATCCACCTTCACGTGGTCACCGTTGTTGAGCTCGCCGTGCAGGATCTTCTCGCTGAGTCGGTCCTCGACCTCGCGCTGCATGGCGCGGCGCAGCGGACGGGCACCGAGCGCCGGGTCGAACCCGATCTCGATGAGCCGGTCCTTCGCGGCATCGCTGAGCTCGACGGTCATGTCACGGTCGAGGAGGCGCTCGCTCAGACGCTTGGTGAACAGGCCGACGATCTGACGCAGCTCGTCCTTGCTCAACTGCGGGAAGACGATCACGTCGTCGACACGGTTGAGGAACTCGGGCTTGAAGTTGCGCTTGAGCTCTTCGTCGACCTTGCCCTTCATCCGCTCGTACGTCGTCTGCGAGTCACCCTCGACCTGGAACCCGACCGGGCCGCCGGCGATCGCCGACGAACCGAGGTTGGTGGTCATGATGATGACCGTGTTCTTGAAGTCGATGACGCGACCCTGACCGTCGGTCAGGCGACCCTCTTCGAGGATCTGCAGCAGCGAGTTGAAGATGTCGGGGTGGGCCTTCTCGATCTCGTCGAAGAGCACGACCGAGAACGGCTTGCGGCGCACCTTCTCGGTGAGCTGGCCGCCCTCTTCGAAGCCGACGAACCCGGGAGGGGCACCGAACAGCCGCGAGACGGTGTGCTTTTCGCTGAACTCGCTCATGTCGAGCGAGATGAGCGCACCCTCGTCGTCGAACAGGAACTCGGCGAGCGCCTTCGCCAGTTCGGTCTTTCCGACGCCGGTGGGGCCGGCGAAGATGAACGAGCCGCTGGGACGCTTCGGGTCCTTCAGGCCCGCACGCTGACGGCGGATCGTGCGGCTGAGCGCAGCGATCGCCTCCTCCTGGCCGATGACGCGCTGGTGCAGCGCCGTCTCCATGAAGACGAGCCGGCTGGTCTCCTCCTCGGTCAGCTTGAACACCGGAATGCCGGTGGCCTGGGCGAGCACCTCGGCGATCAGGCCCTCGTCGACCACAGCGTGGGTCGCGACGTCACCCGAGCGCCACTGCTTCTCCAGACGCAGCCGCTCCGCCAGCAGCGACTTCTCCTCGTCGCGCAGCGACGCGGCCTTCTCGAAGTCCTGCTCTTCGCTGGCGCGCTCCTTGTCTTCGCGGACCTTCGCGATCTTCTCGTCGAACTCACGCAGCTCGGGCGGCGACGACAGAATGCTGAGGCGCAGGCGGGCGCCGGCCTCGTCGATCAGGTCGATGGCCTTGTCGGGCAGGAAGCGGTCGCTGACGTACCGGTCGGCGAGGTTCGCCGCGGCCACGAGCGCGCCGTCGGTGATCTGCACCTTGTGGTGCGCCTCGTAGCGGTCGCGCAGCCCCTTCAGGATGTTGATCGCGTGGGGGATGGAAGGCTCGCCGACCTGGATCGGCTGGAAGCGACGCTCGAGCGCGGCATCCTTCTCGAAGTGCTTGCGGTACTCGTCGAGCGTGGTGGCGCCGACCGTCTGCAGCTCGCCACGGGCAAGCAGCGGCTTCAGGATCGACGCGGCGTCGATCGCGCCCTCAGCGGCGCCGGCACCGACGAGCGAGTGGATCTCGTCGATGAAGACGATGATGTCGCCGCGGGTGCGGATCTCCTTGGTGACCTTCTTGAGGCGCTCTTCGAAGTCACCGCGGTAGCGGGAGCCGGCGATGAGCGAGCCGAGGTCGAGCGAGTAGACCTGCTTGTCCTTGAGCGTCTCGGGCACGTCGCCCTTCACGATGGCCTGCGCGAGGCCCTCGACGACGGCCGTCTTGCCGACGCCGGGCTCACCGATCAGCACCGGGTTGTTCTTCGAGCGGCGCGACAGGATCTGCATGACGCGCTCGATCTCCTTCTCGCGCCCGATCACCGGGTCGAGCTTGTTCTCGCGCGCGGCCTGCGTGAGGTTGCGGCCGAACTGGTCGAGCACCGCCGAGCCGCCCTGGGCGGCCTGCTGCGTCTGCTCGCCGGCGCCGGAGGCGACCCCCGCGGGCTCCTTGCCCTGGTAGCCGCTGAGCAGCTGGATGACCTGCTGGCGTACCTTGTTGAGGTCTGCGCCGAGCTTGACGAGCACCTGGGCTGCGACGCCCTCACCCTCGCGGATGAGACCGAGCAGGATGTGCTCGGTGCCGATGTAGTTGTGGCCCAGCTGCAGCGCCTCGCGCAGGCTCAGCTCGAGCACCTTCTTGGCGCGCGGCGTGAACGGGATGTGCCCCGTCGGCTGCTGCTGCCCCTGGCCGATGATGTCCTGCACCTGCTCGCGCACCGATTCGAGCGAGATGCCCAGGCTTTCGAGCGCCTTCGCAGCGACACCCTCGCCCTCGTGAATGAGGCCGAGGAGGATGTGTTCGGTGCCGATGTAGTTGTGGTTCAGCAGCTTCGCCTCTTCTTGGGCGAGCACCACCACACGACGGGCACGGTCCGTGAATCTCTCGAACATGGCTCTTCTCCTTCGGGCACCGAGTCTTCTGACGCCTTACGACGAGAGTAACCACGGGCGCGGGTGGGTATGCCCGTGTTCGCCGTCGGCGTGACAGGGCGCGGGGTTGACGCGCGGGCGGTGCTCCGCAGTCCCCACGCGACCCCCGCTCGCCTGTCACGAATCCGAGCTTCGAGCCTGTGATTGCGACAGGCGAGCGCTCCACCGCCCGCTCGCCTGTCACGAACGGCGGTCTGGCGAAGGTGATCGTGACAGGCGAGGAGACCGAGGACGAGCGGTTGAGGTGTGGCCGCAGGTCAGCGTGCGACAAGCGCGCGTCGCACACGGTCGACAACGCTTGTCGGCGCGGCGAACAAGTCGGTCTTGGTGATGCGGATCACGATCCAGCCCGCTGCCGCAAGGCGTTCGTAGCGCTCGATATCGGACGCCCACTGTGCAGGATCCAACAGATGGTGCTCACCCTCGTACTCGACGACCACGCGCTGCCGGCGGTAGACGAGGTCGCCGGCGACCTTGCCTCCCGCGACAGGGATGTCCGCGTTGAGTTCCGGTTCCGGCAGACCCGCGTCGACAAGCAGCAGTCGGAGCCACGACTCCGGGCGAGATGCCGAGCCGCAGCGCACGCGCGGCAGCGCTTCGCGAAGCCGGACGATGCCGACCCGACGTCCCGCCGCAACAGCGCGCTCGAGGCTGCGTACGGTCGCGAGCGGACTGTCGACACGCCACGTGCGCACGGCTGCGTCGGCTGCCGCGATCAGGTCACGATCATCGGCGAGCACGGCGGCGAGCGAAGCCCAGGTCGACTCCGGCGTGCTCACCGGGACGCCCCAGATCGGATGCCGCACCACAGCGGTGAGCCTGTGGGAGACCTCGTGTCCGCGGACTCCTGCACCTCTGGGGAGCCGACGAGACGGCGGGACCGCAACGTGGACTCGCTGATCCGCCAGGGCCGCAAGCGGAAGGGGCAATTCCCAGAGCACCGCCGCGGTCACGTGACTGAGGAATCCTTCGTCCGGCATCCGCGGGACGTAGTCCAGTGCTCGCTCGAGGTGCTGGCTCTCCAACCTCCCGAGCGGCCGGCCGGCTCGATCGGTGTACGCGGGGGCATCCCCGATTGCGCGAACTCCATGGAATGGTCGCCGGTAGCGCGATGAGGCGAGTTGCGCGGGGCTGAGCCCCTGCGCGATCGCGCTGCGGACACGAAACCGCGACACGTTGTCTTCGAACTGCATCCCCGCACGTTGCCAGCAGTCGAGCACCGCATCGTCCTCCTCCACAGACCGCGGTCGGATCCTTGAATTCCGCGCACCTGTGGAGGAGGCGACGCCTCGTTCGCCTGTCACAATCCACGTGCTCTTCGCGCGTGTTGTGACAGGCGAGCGGCCGAGGCCGAAGCTGCCGAGGGCGTGCCTACTGCAGGGCGGAGGTCAGGCGGGCGAGGTTGTCGAGGATCGTCGAGCGCAGAGGCTGCTGCATCCACTCTTCGAGGGTCAGCTCGCGCGACGAACTGCGGTACTGATCTTCGACCTCGCGCATCTGCGCGACGAATTCCTCGCCCCGCACGAGCATCGAGATCTCGAGGTTGAGACCGAACGAGCGCATGTCCATGTTGCTCGAGCCGATGACGGCGATCTCGTCGTCGATCGTGATCGACTTCGAATGCAGGATGAACGGCTTCTGGTACATCCAGATCTTCACGCCCGCCCGCAGCAGCGCCTCGTAGTAGCTGCGCTGCGCGTGATAGACCATCGCCTGGTCGCCCTCTTCAGACACGAACAGCTCGACATGGATGCCGCGCTGACACGCCGTCTGGATCGCCAGCAGCAGTCCTTCGTCGGGCACGAAGTACGGGCTCACGATGATGATGCGCTCGTGGGCCGCGAACAGCAGTGCCATGAACAGCTTGAGGTTGTTCTGGAACTCGAACCCGGGGCCCGACGGCACGATCTGGCAGTCGAGGTCGCCCGGCCCCGGCTCCAGTTCGAACAGTCCGATCTCCTCTTCGAGCACCTCTTCGGTCTCGCTGTACCAGTCGGACAGGAACACGGCGTTGATCGACCCGACAACGGGCCCTTCGATGCGCGCCATCAGGTCGACCCAGTGCAGGCCGCGCTTGATGTTCTTGGGCAGGTTGTACGTCGAGTCGGTCACATTCTGCGACCCCGTGAACGCCACACGGCCGTCGATCACGAGCAGCTTGCGGTGGTTGCGCAGATCGGGCCGCTGGAACTTTCCCTTCAACGGCTGGATCGGCAGCATGAGCCGCCAGTGGGCACCCATGGCATCCAGTCGTCGCCGCGTCTCGGCATAGTACGGCTTGCTGCGGTTGGCCCAGTGGTCAAGCAGCACACGCACGATGACGCCACGGGCCGCGACCTCTTCGAGCGCGCGGAAGAAGTTGTCGGTCGAAGCGTCGGCCTGCAAGATGTAGAACTCGACGTGCACATACCGCTCGGCGGCGCGGATCGCGTCGGCCATCGCGTCGATGCTCTGCTGGTAGTCCGAGATCAACTGGGCCCCGTTGTCGCCGGCAAGCGGCATGGCGCCGAGGTTGCGGTTGAGTTCGACGAGCGACTGGAACCACTTCGGTGCGTAGGGTCGGAGCGTGCCGAAGTCGAGCCCTGCGCTCAGTTCGGTGATCTGCTCGTTGATCTGCTGCTGCATCTTGCGACGCTTGCGCGGCAGGCGCGGGTTGCCGATCAGCAGGAACAGGAAGACCCCGACGATCGGAATGAAGTAAATGGCCAACAGCCAGGCCATCGCCGCCGTCGGGCGCCGATTTCGGGGCACGACGATGACGGCCAGGATGCGGATCGTGATGTCGACGACGAGAAACGCGACGAGCGGCCACGTCCAGGTCCAGTCGACATCGATGCGGATCACGTGAACTCCCCCGGTACTGCGCTGGGTTCAGCGTAGCGACAGGTTCCGTCAGCGAGCGTCGGCGTCACCGGCGGCGGGCGTGAGGCCCCGCTTGGCGCGCTCCTCGGCCTCGATCTTCGCGTACGCGCGGCGCTCGTTGCGGTCCATGCGGAGCACCGAACGCATCACGAAGATGAACAGCCCCAGCACCACCACGGTCGGCACCAGCGACCAGATGACGGCGGCCCAGTAGGAGTCCATGCATCCATCGTACGTCGCCTCCTGCACATCGACGGCCCGTTGCGGGTTACGCACAACGGGTGCGCGCGACGCCCCGCACACCCGCCGCGGATCGGCCATCTTCGCTGCATGACACAGATCGCGAAAGCCGCCGATGCGGCCCAGTTCCTCTCCCTCGTACCGCGGATGCTCGGGTTCACGCCCACGCGCAGTCTCGTGGTGATCCCGATGTCGCAGGCGAAGTCGATCGGCGTGCTGCGCGTCGATCTGCCGCCCGACGACGAGATCGAACACGTCGAGACCGTCGCCTCGACCGTGATCGGTATGGTGTGCCGACTGGATGCCGCCGATTCCCTCTGCGCCGTCGTCTACACCGACTGCCCGATCGACGACGCGCTTCCGCACCGCGGGCTGCACGAGGCGATCGCCGTGCGCGCCGATGCCAGCGGGCTGGGACTGCTCGATGCGCTCGCGGTCACCCCGAGCGGCTGGGGGTCGTTCTTCGCGGCCGATCACCCGGCGGGTGGGCATCCGCTCGATGAGCTCGCGTCGCACGACCCCGCGCTGCCGGGCGTGGCGCCGGGTGATCAGGCGGCGGGCGCGACGATCCCGCGCAAGGACAAGGCGCAGCGTCGCGGGGTGGCGGCCGCGCTGCGCTCGCTGCGCACGGCCGTCGACGCGGTGTGCGGCATCGAGTCGGACGGTGCGCATTCGTCGCGCGTCGACCCGGCTGCCCTCGAAGCGGTGTGCGCGCTCGACGAGCTGCCGCGACTGTACGAGAACGCGCTGCGCCGCGGCGTCGACCAGCCCATGGATGCCGCCGTCATCGCGTGGTGCCTCAATCGTCCGTCGTTGCGCGACGTCGCGCTCGTGCAGTGGTGCGGCGACACCGTCGCAGGTCAGGACGCGATGGAGGCGCAGCGCCGCTGGGAGGAGGGCGAGCAATATCCCGTCGAACTCGCGTCGGTCATGTGGGGCGAAGGTCGCCGCCCCGATCCCGAGCGACTCGAGACCGCGCTGGCGCTGTGTCGCGACGTCGTGGCACTTGCGCCAAAGCGTGAGCGCCCGGGCGCCCTCGCGGTGTGCGCGTGGCTGTCATGGGCGCTGGGGCGCTCGACGCACGCCGACCGGTATGCGCGCATGGTGCAGGCTCTCGAACCCGACCATGGTCTTGCCGACATCGTGCGCTCGTTCGTCGCCGCCGGTCACCTGCCCGATTGGGCGTTCCGCCGGGCGTGAGCGTGCACGACGGGCGTGAGCGTGCACGACGGTGAGTCCGGGATTCGAGCACGAGTCGGTGCGGCACGACGCCCGACTCGTGCTGGATGCCGGGACTCAGCGGCCAGCGGTGCGCGAGCGCTTGTCTGTGTACATCGCTGCGTCGGCGCGCGCGACCGTATCGGCCATCGTCGTGGAGCGGTCGAGCGTCGCGACGCCGATGCCGGCAGACAGCCCCTGCGCCGTGAGCCCTTCGCGCACGCGGTCGCCGAGGGCAGCCACGCCGCCGGGATCGGTCTGCGGGCACAGCACGCCGAACTCATCGCCGCCGAGGCGCGCGACGATGTCGCCCTCGCGTGCGGTCTGTGTGATGACGTTCGCGGCACGCCGCAGCAGGGCGTCTCCGGCGGCGTGCCCATCGCGATCGTTGACCTGCTTGAGTCCGTCCAGGTCAAGGACGATGACACCGGCGAGGTCACCGAGACGGTGATGACGGGCCTCTTCGGTCTCGCAGATGCGGTGCCAGCCGCGACGGTTGCGAAGGCCGGTCAGTTCGTCGGTCTCGGCGTCTTCGAGGCTGACTTCGAGACGTCGCGTGAGTGCTATCGCCTGGTCGTCGACGTTGCGCACGACCGACAGCAGCTGCCCGAGCAGTTCGAGTTGTGGACCGAGTTCGACAAACGACGCGGCGCGGGTGTCGACGTCCATGCCGCAGACGGTGCCGAACAACGACCGGTCGGCGTTGAGGATCGGCACGCCCACGTAGCTGCCCAGCCGCAGTCCGAGAGCCGCCTCGTTGGCGGCATACTCGGGGACACGCGAGATGTCGGGGGCGACGCGGGGGCCACCGTCCTCCCACATCGCACGGCAGACGGCGTCTTCCCAGCGTGGACCGTCTCCCACGCCCAGCCCGAATTCGTTCGGCGTGACGCTGAGGTACACCTGCCGACCGCCGATGACGCGCGACACCGTCCAAAACCCCATCGGCACCTGCGCCTGCAGGTAGTCGAGCACGAGGGCAGATGCCTCGTCGAACGTGCTGAGCGCGGCCGCGGACAAGTCGGGCGGCGCCGGGATGCTCACTTGACGAGGGGGAAGAGGATCGTCTCGCGGATGCCGAGGCCCGTGATCGCCATCATGAGGCGATCGATGCCCATACCCATCCCCCCGGTGGGCGGCATGCCGTGCTCGAGCGCGCGCAGGAACTCCTCGTCGACGCGCATCGCCTCGTCGTCTCCGCGCGCGGCGAGCTTGGCCTGCTCGACGAAGCGCTCGCGCTGGATGACGGGGTCGATGAGCTCGGAGTAGCCCGTCGCGAGCTCGAACCCGCGCACGTACAGGTCCCACTTCTCCACGACCCCGGGGATCGTGCGGTGCTCGCGCACGAGCGGGCTCGTGTCGAGCGGAAAGTCCATCACGAACGTCGGGCGCGTGAGCGAGCCCTTCACGAAGTGCTCCCAGAGCTCTTCGACGAGCTTGCCGTGCGTCGCGATCTTCTCGGGAACCTCAACGCCGACTTCGAGCGCGAACGCGCGCAGCTCGTCGAACGACGTGTCGGGGGTGATGGTGCGGCCCGCCGCCTCCGACAGCGACTCGTACATCGAGATGCGGTCCCACTGCCCACCCAGGTCATACACGGTGCCGTCGGCCCACGTGACGGTCGTCGATCCTGCGACGGCGACCGCCGCGTTCTGGATGAGCTCTTGGGTGAGATCGGCGATGCCGTGGTAGTCGCTGTACGCCTGGTAGGCCTCGAGCATCGCGAACTCGGGGCTGTGCGTGGAGTCGGCGCCCTCGTTGCGGAAATTGCGGTTGATCTCGAACACGCGGTCGATGCCGCCGACGACGGCGCGCTTGAGGAACAGTTCGGGCGCGATGCGCAGGAACAGCTCCGCGTCGAACGCGTTCGAGTGCGTCACGAACGGGCGGGCCGCGGCACCACCGTGCTGCACCTGCAGCATGGGCGTCTCGACCTCGACGAAATCGTGCTCCGTGAAGGTCTGCCGCAGGCTCGCGTTGACCTTCGCCCGGGCGATGACCGTCTCACGCGCCTGGTCGCGCACGATCAGGTCGAGGAAGCGCGAGCGCACACGGCTCTCTTCGCTGAGCTCGGTGTAGAGGTTCGGCAGCGGCAGCAGAGCCTTGGCGGCGACCTGCCACTGCGAGACCATGATCGACAGTTCGCCGCGGCGACTCGAGATGACCTGCCCGGTGACCGAGACGTGGTCGCCCAGGTCGACGAGGTCCTTCCACGCCTGCAGGGATGCGTCGCCGACCTCGGCGAGCGAGACCATCGCCTGGATGCGGCTGCCGTCACCGGCCTGCAGCGACGCGAAGCAGAGCTTGCCGGTGTTGCGGCTGAAGACGACGCGGCCGGCGACCGATGCGGTCACGCCGGTCTCCTCTCCCGCTTCGAGCGCGGCGTAGCGTTCGCGCAGTGCACCGATGGTGTCGGTGACGGCGACGGCGACCGGGTACGCGCCGCCCGCGGCATCCGCCCGCTCTGCGATCAGCCGGTCGCGCTTGGCCAGGCGCACGGCCTTCTGCTCGAAGACGTCTTCTTCTTCGGCGGGCACGGCTACTTCGGCGGGCGCAGGCACAGGCGCGTCGGTCATTCAGGCTCCTCGGGGATCAGCCACCGATTCTACCGAGCGCGGCTCACTCCCCTGCGCGGCGTCCAACCGCTCGGCAGGGCGCCTTCGATCGCGGCCCGCTCTGCGTCGGCGCGCGCCGACCACCCCTGTGCCTCGTCGTCGGCGTCGAAGCCGCCGCGTGCGACCCGAAAGCCCACGTCGTCATGGTGCATGCGCGGGCCGCCGCCGCGGCGCGTGCCGGCGCGCACACTCCACGCGTCGTCGGCGAAGCCGCCGCCCCGGAACACCCGGTAGTCGTCGTATCGGGCGGGATCGAGCAGGTCCCAGCACCATTCCCACACGTTGCCGAGGGTGTCGAACAGCCCGAACAGGTTGGGCAGCTTGCCGCCGATCGGCTGTGGCGTGTTCACGCCGTCGGCGCTGGTCCACGCCACATCGGGGAGCGGCCCGTAGTGCGCTGCGGTCGAGCCGGCGCGGCACGCGTACTCCCACTCGGCCTCGGTCGGCAGCCGGAATCCCTCCGAATCGAGATGCCACGTGACTTCGTCGCCGTCGACGCGGTAGGCGGGATCGAACCCCTCCCACTCCGAGAGCGCGTTGCAGAACCGCACGGCTCGCAGCCACGAGACGTCCGTGGCGGGTCGGCGCGGGTGGGATGCCGAGAACCCGAGCACCTCGGCGACCTGCTCCTCGGTGACCGGGTAGCGCCCCAACTCGAACGCCTGGAGCGTGACGTCCCTGGTCGTCTTGCGTCGCGCATCGTGAAGACGCACGGCACCCGCCGGAATCGCGACGAGGTCGACGTCGCTCACGGCTGTTCGGGCTCGACCGGCACCGTGGCATCCAGCAGGGCACGGTCGACGGTCGCGTGCAGCAGCGCCGACAGATAGCGGCCGGGATCGTCGACGCCCGCCTCGCCGAGCAGCTGCGCGGACTGCCGGACGATCGAATCGGCGAACTGCGTCGCGGTCACGATGGCTTCGCCGTACGCCGCACGGTCGGCCTCGGCGACGACGACCGGCTCGCAGCCGAGTTCGACGGCGAGCGCCTGGGCGATCGGCAGCACCGCACCGGGGGCGGTGACGGCGGCGTACGCGCCGGGCAACTGCCGCAGGTCGATGCTCGTGCCGGTGAAGGCGACGGCAGGGTGCACGGCCAGCGGAATCGCACCGCACGCCGCCGCCGGTGCGAGCACGCCGATCCCGAACGCCGGATCGGTGTGCAGCACGAGTTGGCCGACCTGCCACGCCCCCAGCTCGGCGAGGCCTGCGACGAGCCCCGCCACCTCATCATGCGGGACGGCGATCACGACGAGCTCGCTGCGTCGCACGATCTCATCTGCCGTGAGAACGGGCACGTCGCCGAGGATCGCCGAAACACGGTCGGGGTCGGATCCGGGCGTGATGCCGAGCAGGGCGTGCCCGGCCCCGGCCAGTGCCGCACCGATCACCGGTCCGACACGACCGGCCCCGATGACCCCGACCCCGAGTCGGGCCGTTCCGGTCACGACGGGTCCTGCGGCGGCGCCGGTGCGTCGGTCTCGTTGGCCGCTCGCGCCTCGCGGCGCGTCAGCGGCACCGCATCGGGCTCGGGTGCGCTCGGCGCGGCAGGCGCGTCGGGCTCAGGCACGCCGGATGTAGACTCCGGGGTCGCAACCGCGGGCGCTGCGACCGCATCAGGCACGCCGAATGCGTGCTCCGGCAGGTGCGCGCTCCACCGGTGCGATGTGTCGGATGCGGCGGCGGCGACGGCGCCGTCCGTCAGCGCCCGCCAGCCGGCGAGCGCCGCGTCCCGGTCAAGATGCGGAACGTAGCCGACGACCGGACCGGCGATCGTGTGCGCCGTCACCATCGCGATGCCCAGCATCCGGTCGATGGGCCCCTGCTCGACGCGCGCGGACTGCAGCCGCGCCAGCGGGATGATCACGAGCGACCGCCAGATGTAGCCCTTCCGCGCGAGCATCGCCGCCGGCGTGACGAGAAGACCGACGCGGCGCCACGAGAACGGTCGCAGCCACGCCGCCCGCCGCGGCATGTTCGTGTACGGGTCGTCGGCCTGCGGGCCGAGGATGCCGTGCTCGAACACCCCCGACCATTCCTGCTCAGGCAACGACGGGAGGATGAGGCGAAGCACACGCTCCACATCCTCCCGCTTGCCGATCGGGAGGACTTCGGTCATCTGCTGTGCGGCCGTCGAAGTGTCCATCACCGAGCGCCCGGTGAGGCGGTTGATGCGGATCGACCACCAGCCGAACGGGCGCCACAGGATCGACTGCCGGATGGCGACGCCGTGGATACGTCCTGGCGGGATCGTCTCGCTGATCGTCGTGAACAGCCCCGAGGTGATGCGCACGCCTGACGAGGTCGGCGCGATGGAGTACCGCAGCGACAGCGTGATCTGCCGGAACCAGTAGGCACCGAAACCGATGAAGGTCGGCACGAGGCTGAACAGCACCCACGGGGTCCCGACGACGGCGCCGACGACGACACCGATGATCAGCAGCAGCAAGAACAGCGTCGACCCCGACAGCACGCGTGAGGCGATGAGGCGCCCGACCGGAATGTGAACGATCGACTCGGGCTCGGACTCGTCGAGGTCGACGCCCTCGATGAGCCCGGTGATGCCTGCGGTCATCGTCTGCGCGGCCGACGCGTGCCCCGCCGTCGGTGCTGCCGTACCGAGCTCACGACCCGACGCGAGCCGCAGGATGTCGCCGCGGATCGTCTCGGCGTTCGAGGTGCCGAGGTATTCGAGCTTCACGTTGCCGTCGGTGCCGGCACCGACGACTTCGAGCTTTGCGGTGCCGAGCAGCCGCGCGATCATCGGGCGCGTGAGGTTCACACCCTGCACACGGTCCAGCGGGGCGCGCCGGTGCGTGCGGAACAGCACGCCGCTGCGCACCTCGACGGCATCACCCGTGATGCGGAACGTGTGGAACCGCCACGACACGTAGAACGCGACCACGACGATCACGATGATGGCCACGACTCCGCCGAGCACGGCGAGGATGAGGTTGTTCTCGAAGATGAAGTCGATCGGGTCTGCGTCGTAGTCGCCGAAATCGCCCTCGTCGGGCAGGAAGATGGCGATGAGCCGGTCGCGCATGTTGGTCACGACGATGCCGAGCACGACGAGGAACACGAGTCCGCCGCGCAGCAACGGGGTCAGCGGGTGCAGCCGATGCCATTCGCCGTCGCTCAGGGGCGAGCGGACGAGCTCGGCTGCGGGTGCCGGGGCACCCGTCGAGGTGGCAGCCTGCTGGTCGCTCACAGCCCGGTCCGGCGGGTCTCGGCGACGTCGATGAGGGTGTCGCGCAGGTGCTCCGCGGCATCCTGCGTGAGGCCGGGGATGGCGATGCCGGTCGTGGCGGCGGCCGTCACGAGCTTGAGCTGCGCGATGCCGAAGCCGCGGTCGAGCGGCCCGTGCGTGATGTCGACCAGCTGCATGCGTCCGTACGGCACCGCGACCATGCGCTGCCACAGGATGCCGCGGCGGAAGACGAGGTCGTCGTCGCGCAGCTGGTATCCGATCGCGCGGGCCTGACGGCGGGCGACGATGAGGCCGAACAGCTGCAGGACGGCCAGTGCGGCCGCAGGAATCCAGACCCACGCCTGCTCAAGCACGAGACCGAGGAACAGCGCGACGCCGGCCAGCACGACGAGGAAGAACACGTTCGTGATGATCTGCACGAGCACGTACTTGGGCGAAACCTGGTGCCAGGTGCCGTCACCGAGCGGCAGCCGGTTCTTGCCGCGCGGTTCGAGGATGCCGGTGTAGGTGCCGGCATCGAGCACCGCGTCGCCACCCGTGGGCGCCGGACGGTCTTCTGCGACCGGCGCGAACGGCTCGACGGTCGGGGCTGCGGCCGGAACCGGTGCCGCCGCGGGCGGTGCGAACGGCGGCTCCTCCTGCGGCGTCGGCGGCACGTGCGGCAGGTCGTGGGCCGCGGGCTCGTGATCGTGGGGCGTCGTCATGGTTCCTCCAGCTCGCGCGAGCGCGATCCCCCGCGCCCCCGCCGGGTTCGAGCCTAGTCGTCGCCGCAGCGACGGGGGCTCAGTGGTGCGAGGGGGTCACACCGGGTTCGGGCGGCGGCGGTTCGTCGTCGTCGGAGGGTCCGATCGTGCACAGGTGCTCGGCGTACAGCCCTCCGGCCACCAGTGCGATCCCGCCCACGAGGGATGCGACGACGGCTGTGATCGAGTCGCTCGACGGCAGCACGGGCCGGGTCAGCAGAAAGGCGAGCAGCCCGAGCGCGACACCCGCAACGCCTGCGCCGACGAGGCTCGACGCCTTCGCGAGCATCGCGACCCGCACGGCACGAAACGGATCGACCCGGCCCGTTCCACTCACCGTCGCGCGGCGGATCGGCAGCGCGAGGATGACGGTGATCACCGCCAGCAGCACAAGCAGGATCGGCAGCATGAGCGAAGGCGTGAACGTCGGCCTGCCCGAGGACGTCAGCAGCTGATCGATGATGAACCCGATCACGGCCGCGATCACCGCGACGGCGATGAGGGGCACGGGCCCGGTGCGTTTCACGAGTCGTCCCCCGCGCGCAGGCGTTCGAGCAGGTCGGCCACGCGCCCGCGGCCCGGCAGTTCGGCATCAGGGTCGGCGGTCAGCCACGGCACGAGCACGAAGTCGCGCTCGTGCGCACGCGGATGCGGCAGGGTCAGCGCCGGGTCCTCGCTGATGACGTCGCCGTACGCGATGAGGTCGAGGTCGAGGGTGCGGTCACCCCAGCGCACGCGTCGCTCGCGGCCGTGACGGTTCTCGATGGCGTGCAGAAACCCGAGCAGCACGTTCGGTGCGAGCCGGGTCGTGAGCAGGGCGATCGAATTCAGATAGGCGGGAGCGGCGGCATCCGGCCCGTCGAGGGTCACGGCGACCGATTCGATCGGTTCACTGGTGACGACCGCGGTCGTCAGCGGTAGCCGCGCGAGCTCGGTGACGGCGTCTTCGAGTGTGCGGGCACGGTCGCCGAGGTTCGCTCCCAGTGCCACGACGGCGGTCGCCGCGGCGCGCGCTGTGTGCGAGGGCGACTCGCCGATGCCCGATGCGAGCCGGCGGCTCATGCCCGGCTCCGACGGATCGTGAGGGTGACGTCGTCGAACGGCACCGGGATGGGCGCCTTCGGCTTGTGCAGCGTCACCTCGACGGTCTCGACGATCGGGTGGTCGAGGACGGCGTCGGCGATGCGCTGGGCGAGCCGCTCGAGCAGGTCCACCGGGTCGCCCGCGAGGATGGCCGCCACCTGTTCGGCGAGCTCACCGTAGTGCAAGGTGTCGGCGACGTCGTCGCTGCCGGCGGCCGGGCGGGTGTCGAGCTCGACCGTCACGTCCGCGACGAAGGGCTGCCCGTCGCGCTTCTCGTGGTCGTAGACGCCGTGGTACCCGATCGCACGGATGCCGGTGACGGTGATCCGGTCGCTCATGCCTTTCCCTCCCAGGCTCGCTGCACGGCGAGCGCGTCACGCGTCGCGGCGACATTGTGCACCCGCACGCCCCACGCGCCCGCTTGCGCGGCCAGCACGCTCGTGACCGCCGTTGCCAGATCGCGCCGCGCCTCATCGGCATCCGCACCGAGCACGTCGGCGAAGAACCGCTTGCGGCTCGTGCCGACGAGCACGCGGTGACCGGCGCCGACGATCCGGTGCAGGCCGCGCAACACCTCCCAGTTCTGGGCGCCCTGCTTGCCGAACCCGATGCCGGGGTCGACGATGATCCGCTCCACGGCGATGCCGGCGGCAACGGCCGCATCGACCCGTGCAGCGAGTTCGCCGAGCACCTCGGCGACGACGTCGTCATAGGTGGCGTTCGCGTACATGTCGGCCGAGTGGCCACGCCAATGCTGCAGCACGATCTCGGCATCCGTTCCGGCGACCGCGCCGAGCATGTCGGGGTCGCTGCGTCCCCCCGAGACGTCATTGACGATGCGCGCGCCGGCGGCGACCGCGGAGACGGCGGTGCTCGCGTTCATGGTGTCGATGCTCACGACCGCGCCTTCGGCGACGAGCCCCGCGACGACGGGCAGGACGCGGGCAGCCTCCACGTCGGGGGAGACACGCTCCGCGCCAGGGCGGGTCGATTCGCCACCGATGTCGAGGATCGTCGCGCCGTCGGCCCGCAGCATCCGGCCGTGGGCGATCGCGCGATCGGTGTCGAGGAAGCGTCCGCCGTCACTGAACGAGTCGGCCGTCACGTTGACGATGCCCATGATCTCGGCCACGGCACGCACCTGCCCGCCCACGATCAGGCGTGCCCGGTGAGCAGGGCGACGATCTCGGCGCGAGCGGCGGGTTCGGACAGTTCGCCCCGCGCCGCGATCGTGACGGTGGATGCGTCGGGTTGGCGGCCGCCGCGCATCGTGACGCACTGGTGGCTCGCGTCGAGCACGACAAGCACCCCGCGGGTGTCGATCGAACCGGCGATCGTGTCGGCGATCTGCTCACCGAGCCGCTCCTGCACCTGGGGGCGGGCGGCGAGGATGTCGACCACGCGCGGCAGCGCGCCGAGGCCCACGACCTGCTCACCGGGGAGGTACGCGATGTGCGCGTACCCGGCGAACGGCAACAGGTGATGCTCGCACATGGACCGGAAGCGGATGTCGCGCAGCATCACCGCACCCGAAGGCAGCGTGCCCGGCGCGGGCCCCCGTGAGACCGAGATGGTGCGTTCGAGGGGGGCACCGGCATCCTCGCCCACCCCCGAGAAGAACTCGGCGTACGCCTCGGCAACCCGCTGCGGGGTCTGCTTCAACCCGGGGCGTTCGGGATCCTCCCCGATCGCCTCGAGCAAGTCGCGCACGACGGCAGCGACGCGTTCACGGTCGACGGCCACGTGCCGAGCCTACGCCGTCGCCGGTCGCGCCTGCCCCGTCACACCCTGTCCGGTCGCACGCTGCGCAGCCGGCGCCGTGGCCTGCTCGGCCTCGACACTCGTGGATGCGGCGATGCCTGCTTCTTCGCGACGCGGCACCTCGACGGGAGGCAGCTGCGACACGGGGCGCTCCTGGCTCGAGAGCCACTGCGGGCGCGGCGGCAGCTTCTTGACGTCCTTGAAGATCTCGGCGAGTTCGAGGTGGTCGAGTGTCTCCTTCTCGAGCAGCTCGAGGGCGAGCCGGTCGAGCACGTCGCGGTTGTCGTTGATGACCTGGTACGCCTCGTTGTGCGCCTGCTCGATGAGGGCGCGGGTCTGCGCGTCGACGGTCTCGGCGATCGTGTCGGAGTAGTCGCGGCCGTGGCCCATGTCGCGGCCCATGAACACCTCGCCCGAGGACTGACCGAGCTTCACGGGGCCGACCTGCGTCGTCATGCCGTACTCGGTGACCATCTTGCGGGCGATGCCGGTGGCCTTCTCGATGTCGTTGCTGGCGCCGGTGGTGGGGTCGTGGAAGACGATCTCTTCGGCGACGCGACCGCCCATCGCGTAGGTGAGCTGGTCCTGGAGCTCGTTGCGGGTGACCGAGTACTTGTCATCCAGCGGCAGCACCATCGTGTACCCGAGCGCCTTGCCGCGCGGCAGGATCGTGACCTTCGTGACCGGGTCGGTGTGGTTCATCGCCGCCGCCGCCAGGGCGTGCCCGCCCTCGTGGTAGGCGGTGATGAGCTTCTCCTTGTCCTTCATCACGCGGGTGCGGCGCTGCGGACCGGCGATGACGCGGTCGATCGCCTCGTCGAGGGCGCGCATGTCGATGAGCTGCGCGTTGGAGCGGGCGGTCAGGAGCGCTGCCTCGTTCAGCACGTTGGCGAGGTCGGCACCGGTGAACCCAGGCGTCTTGCGCGCGATGACCGACAGGTCGACCGAGGGCGAGAGCGGCTTGCCGCGGCCGTGCACCTCGAGGATGCGCTGCCGGCCCTTGAGGTCAGGGGCATCCACCCCGATCTGGCGGTCGAAGCGGCCGGGGCGCAGGAGCGCCGGGTCGAGGATGTCGGGACGGTTGGTCGCAGCGATGACGATGACGTTGACCTTCGGGTCGAAGCCGTCCATCTCGACGAGCATCTGGTTCAGCGTCTGCTCGCGCTCGTCGTGCCCGCCGCCCATGCCGGCGCCGCGGTGGCGACCGACGGCATCGATCTCGTCGATGAAGATGATCGCCGGCGAATTCTCCTTCGCCTGCGTGAACAGGTCGCGGACGCGGCTCGCACCGACACCGACGAACATCTCGACGAAGTCCGAACCCGAGATCGAATAGAACGGCACGCCCGCCTCGCCGGCCACGGCGCGCGCGAGCAGGGTCTTTCCGGTGCCGGGAGGGCCGTACAGCAGCACCCCCTTGGGGATGCGGGCGCCGACGGCGGCGAACTTCGCGGAATCCTTCAGGAAGTCCTTGATCTCCTGCATCTCTTCGATCGCCTCGTCGGCACCGGCGACGTCGGCGAAGGTGACCGTCGGGGTCTCCTTCGTGACGAGCTTCGCGCGCGACTTGCCGAACTGCATGACCTTGCTGCCACCGCCCTGCGCCGAGGAGAGCAGGAACCAGAACAGCAGACCCAGCAGCAGCAGCGGGATCATGAGCGAGAGCAGGCTGTCCCAGAAGGTCGCCCGCGGCACGACGTCGTTGAAGCCGTCTTCGGGGGCAGCGGCCTCGATCGCCGCGACCACCTCGTCGGCGCGCGGCGTGACGTAGTAGAACTGCACCTTCGTCGCGCCCTCGAACTCCTTCGAGAGGGTGAGGTCGACGCGCTGGTCGCCGTCGGTCGTGACGACCTCCGTGACGGTGTCGCCTTCGAGAAGCTCAAGCCCCTGCTGCGTGGTGATCTGCTTGGCCCCCGTGAGGCTCGAGATCAGCGTCATTCCGATCAGCAGCAGGGCGCCGATGAGCAACACGTAGACGAACGGGTTGCGGGTGAGCTTCTTGACATCCATGGTGCGATCAGGCTACCCCGCACCGGCTATGGGGCGTCTGTGCATTCGCCCACGGCGTACCGGGGTCAGTTGTAGACGTGCGGCGCGAGCACGGCGACATCGCGCAGGTTGCGGTAGTGCTCGGCGTAGTCGAGGCCGTAGCCGACGACGAAGTCGTTGGGAATGTCGAACCCGACGTACCGGCAGTCGATCTCGACCTTCGCCGCTTCGGGCTTGCGCAGCAGCGCGAGCACCTCGATCGACTCAGCACCGCGGGATGCGAAGTTGTCGAGCAGCCAGCTCAACGTCAGGCCGGAGTCGATGATGTCTTCGACGATGAGCACGTGCTTGCCCGTGAGGTCGGTGTCGAGGTCTTTGCGGATCTGCACCACACCGCTCGACTTGGTGCCCGCACCGTACGAGGACACCGCCATCCAGTCCATCGCGATGTGGCCGGGGAGGCGACGCGAGAAGTCGGCCATCACCATGACAGCGCCCTTCAGCACGCCCACCAGCAGCAGGTCCTTGCCGTCGTAGTCGGCTGCGACCTGCGCCGCGAGCTCTTCGAGCTTGTCGTGGATCTGCTCCTCGGTGACGAGGACGTCGGTCAGCTGGTCTGCGATGTCGGCCGCGCGCATGGATCGAGTCTAAGCGGCGCATCGCGTCGTGTCGGCCCACCCGCCGCGGCCCTGGCGGGGGTATGGATCGCCTCATAGGATGACGGCGGACGGGGCGACGTGGCCCCGCTGATGGGGAGGAAACTCATGGCCGGACTCGACGACATCCTGAAGGCGCTGCCGATCGACCAGATCGCCGCAAAGCTCGGGGTCGACCCGACGGTCGCCACGCAGGCGATCCAAGAGGGCGGCGGCGCCATCCTCGGCGGACTCCAGCGCAACGCGGCCACCGCAGACGGCGCCTCGGCCATCGAACAGGCGCTCGGCAAGCACACCGGCATGCCAGACACGGTCGACGTCGACCAGGTCGACACCGCCGACGGCGACAAGATCCTGGGGCACATCTTCGGCGGCAACCAGGGCACTGTGGCCCAGAAGCTCACCGACGAACCCAAGACCGCCGGCATCGACTTCGGCAAGCTGCTCCCGATGCTCGCGCCCATCGTCATGGGTCTGCTCGCGAAAAAGGGCGGCTCCGGTGCGCCCGAGGCGGCGCAGAGCGGTACGGCATCGCAGGGCTCGGGTGGCATCGGCGACCTCATCGGCGCACTGCTCGGCGGCGGAGGCGGTGGCGGGTTCAACCTCGACGGCATGCTCGGCGGCATCTTCGGCGGTCGCAAGTAGCAGCGCTGTGCAGTGTTCGGGGTGTCAGGCGCGCGCCGCGAACACGATGCGCGCACCGACGCGTGACGCCCGGCATCCGGGCAGGTCGATCGGCCCCTGACCCGACCAGTCGGTGACCAGTCGCGCCACCTCGAGCGTCTGCGCGCGCGTGAGGCTCTCGTGGAACTCGCTTGCCACGACGTGCCGGATGATGCGGTGCCGCAGCGCCGCCGGGTTGGCGGCGAGCGCAGGCACCGAGACGGCGATGCCGGCGTCGGCCGGCTCCACGATGTCTTCGATCGTCTCGTCGATCATCTCGGCGAAGGCTGCCGCGTCTTCTCGCAGCTGGTCGGCGGTGCGGGCGAGCGCCTCGGCGACACCGGGACCGAGTTCGGCCTCGAGCACGGGCAGCACCGCGCTGCGCACCCGCACGCGGGTGAAGCGGTCGTCGTCATTGTGCGGGTCGTCCCACGGGTCGAGCCCGGCGGCTGCGCACGCAGCGCGGGTCGTCTCGCGCCGCACCGCGAGCAGCGGACGCACCCAGCGGATGCCATCGCCATCGCGCACGGGCGCCATTCCCGCCAGGCTCGCGGCACCTGCACCCCGTGCGAGCCCCAGCAGTACGGTCTCGGCCTGATCGTCGAGCGTGTGCGCCAGCAGCACGTCGGCCGCCCCGAGTTCGCGGGCGGCCGCCGCCAATGCCGCCCGTCGAGCCGCGCGGGCTGCCGCTTCGGGTCCGTCGGCCGTGCCGACTTCGACCCGCACGACGCGGGTGTCGAGGCCGAGCGCCTCGGCCTGCTGCGCGGCCCGGGCGGCGACGGCATCCGATCCGGTCTGCAGTGCGTGATCGATCACGACCGCAGTCGCGGCGCGTCCCGCCCGCGGCGCCTCGAACGCGACGGCCGCCGTCAGCGCGAGCGAGTCCGCGCCGCCCGAGAGCCCGACGATCAGTGGCTCGTCACCCGCCGAGAGCGCCGCCCGCACCGCACGGCGGATATCGGCGACGGCGGGATCAAGGCCCGGACGGTGCTCCATGCATCCACGGTATCGGCGCCGCGCCGTTCACTATTCAGTCTCCGTGGCGATCTCCCTCGCCGCGGGCCGCGGAATCCCGCAGGTCGGCTCGAGCGGCATCGCCGTCCAGACTGAATAGTGAACGGCCGAGGAGCGCGACTAGGCTGGTGCGGCATCCCACCGTCTTTTGAAGGAGCACCAGCATGGGCGCGTACGACGCCGTCATCGAGATCCCGCGCAACAGCAAGATCAAGTACGAGGTCGACCACGGCACCGGTCGCGTCTTCCTCGACCGCATCCTGTACACGCCGATGGGCTACCCCGCCAACTACGGGTTCTTCGAGAACACCCTCGGCGAGGACGGCGACCCGCTCGACGTGCTCGTGCTGCTCGACCACGACCTCGCGCCCGGCATCCTGGCGAAGGTCCGCCCCGTCGGCGTGCTGAAGATGACCGACGAGGCCGGTGGCGATGACAAGGTCGTCGCAGTGCTCGCGAAGGACCCGCGTTGGAACCACATCCAGGACGTCACCGACGTCGATGAGTGGACCAAGAACGAGATCAACCACTTCTTCGAGCACTACAAGGACCTCGAGCCCGGCAAGTGGGTCAAGGTCGACGAGTGGGCGAACGCCGCGGAGGCCGAGCGCCTCGTGACGGAAGCCTTCGAGCGCTTCGAAGAACACGAGGGCGAGACCAAGACGCAGGGTGAGGGCACCGCGCCCAACACGCTCTGACACACAGACCGCACACGAGGGGTGGATGCTTCGGCATCCGCCCCTCGTGTTTCGGTGGCGTCAGACCGAGATGCCGCGGTTGCGAAGGTACGGCGCCGGGTCGATGCGAACGCCGCCGGAATAGACCTCGAAATGCGCGTGGCAGCCGGTGGATGCTCCCGTGTTACCCGCGTACGCGATGACCTGGCCGGCCGAGACGCGCTGGCCGTAGCTCACGTTGTACCCGCCGGGCTTGATGTGTGCGTATCCGGTGACGATGCCGCCACCGTGGTCGACCTTGATGTAGTTGCCCCACGCGCCGCTGTAGGCGGCGAAGACGACGGTGCCGGATGCCGCTGCGAAGATCGCACCACCGCACCCGGTGGCGAAGTCGATGCCACGGTGTCCGCTCGACGTGCAGTAGCCGTTCGAGCAGATCGTGCCGCGGTTGCCGAACCAAGAGCTGATGTAGCCGCTGGCTGGGCGCACCCACCCCGATCCCCCGCCGGATCCACCCGCGGCGACACCGCTGCCGCCACCGCCGGACGAAGAACCACCGCCGGTTGAACCGCCTCCGCTGTTCGCGGCGGCCTGCTCGCGTTCGAGCCGCTCTCGCTCCTCGCGAGCGCGCCGTTCGGCCTCTTCACGTTCGCGTCGAAGCCGCTCCTCCCGGGCCTTGCGGCGCGCTTCGACACCGGCCTGGTAGTCGGCGATCGTCTTCGCGGTCGTGTCACGCAGGGCTGCGAGCTGAGCCTGCAGTGTCTCGAGGTATTGCGACTGCGCATCGAGCGCGGCCTGCGCGGCGTTCGCGGCTTCCTGCGCGCGCACCATCTTCTCTTCGGCGAGCTTCTGCAGCTTGTCCCGTTCGTCTCGGGCGATCGCCGCCTGGTCGCTGAGGCTCTGCGCGTTGTCGCGAGCGCTCATCGCATCGGTGTAGACGCCGCGGTTCACCGACTGAAGCTTGTCCATCGTGTCGAGGCGCGACAACAGTTCGTCGGCCGCCACCGCCGACCCCGAGAAGAACAGGTCGAGCGAGGTGGCGTCTCCGCCCACGCGGTATTGCTGCGCGGCGAGCTGCCCGAGCTTGGCGGCCGCGGCATCCGCCTTCGCCTGCTCGGCATCGGCCTGCGCCTGGAGGTCATCGGCGCGCTGCGCGGCGATCTCGAACTCCTCCTGCGCGACGAGGTATTCCTCGGCGAGGCGCTGCGCTTCAGCCTGCTTGATCGCGACGTCATTCTGCAGCGCCGCGATGAGCGCTTCGATCTCGCTGATCTGCGCGGCCTTCGCGGATTCATTCGCCTTCGCGCTCTGCACGTCCTCCCATGAGGGGTATGTGGCGGCGAACGCAGGGGCTGCGGCGGCGGCGCCGATGCCGACCACTCCAGCGATGCCGAGGCCGAGCGCGACGCGGCGGGAGACCGGACTGCGGAACGCGCGAAGCTCGCTCGGCGTCGGTGCGCAACCGCACTCGTCTGCCGCTTCGGCTCCCTGCACGTGCACGTGGGTCTCCTTGTCCTTCGGGCGAACAACTCTGTTCACATTAGCAACATGTGTCACATTCGTCATCGGGTGATGCCATCCATCATCCTCCGAAGCGGCGCAGTCCGCATCGGCCATCCTGCATCCGCCATCGGGATGCCCATCGAAGGACGCGCCCTCGATTTCCGATTTCGCAGGATCATGCGTATGCTTGGTCGTCGGTAAGCGTGAGCCTCCAGGCTCGCTCGGCCCCATCGTTTAGCGGCCTAGGACACCGCCCTTTCACGGCGGCAGCACGGGTTCGAATCCCGTTGGGGTCACACTTCCGCACCACACAATTGAACACATCATGGCCCTGTAGCGCAGTTGGTTAGCGTGCCGCCCTGTCACGGCGGAGGTCGCGGGTTCAAGTCCCGTCAGGGTCGCTCCAAGCGACAGGCCCTTTGATCCAGAGGGCCTTTCGTCTCGGACATGGCGACTTCGGTAGCCATGCGGCTCTGTAGCTCAGTTGGTAGAGCGCACGACTGAAAATCGTGAGGTCACGGGATCGACGCCCGTCGGAGCCACTGGGACCCTCGTGTGGCTTCTACGCACGGGGGTTTCTTGTATCCCCCGGTCAGGGCGCGTTTCGAGCGGCCTCAATCTGTTTGCGAACCCGAATCGCTACCACGACATACCCAGTCGAAGACCACACGTTCGCCAGGTTGGGCCGGTCTTGGGCCGGTTCACCCGGAATATCGTCCGCGCAATGGGTCAGGCTCCGACCGAGGATCAGGAGTTCGGGCGTCTCATCATCGGCTCCATTCGCTCGCGTGGCACACGCGCATCGCAGTCACGCATGGGCGTGTTCGGGCTCGCGAGCGGGTATCGCGGCCAATTGCCGGAGTGCAGCGGGGCGACGGGCGGCGCGGACGCCGTTGAGGATGACGACAACCTCGGCGATCTCGTGCACCAGGACCACGCCGGCGAGCCCGAGCACGCCGAACAGCGCGAGCGGGAACAGCACGACGATGATCGCCAGCGCCAGACCGATGTTGGCGGTCATGATCCGCCGGCCGCGGCGGGCGTGGGCGAGGGCGCCGGGGATGAGGCGGAGGTCGTGGCCGGTGAAGGCGACGTCGGCGGACTCGATCGCCGCCGCGGATCCCTTCACGCCCATCGCGATCCCGACCGTCGCGGTCGCCAGAGCGGGGGCGTCGTTAATCCCATCGCCCACCATCGCGGTCGGCCGCTGCGTAACGAGCGCCTCGATCGCAGCGGCCTTGTCGGCGGGGAGTTGTTCGGCACGGACATCGGTGATGCCGGCCTCTTGGGCGATGGCGTGGGCGGTGCGGGTGTTGTCGCCTGTGAGCATGATCGTCTCGATGCCCTGCGCTTGCAGCATCCGCACGGTCTCAGCCGATTCCGGGCGCAGCTCGTCGCGCACCCCGATCAGCCCGGCGATCTTCCGGTCCGCCTCGACCACGACGACCGTCATCCCCTGCTCGGCCATCGACTCCGCGGTAGTCCGCTGGGCACCGGGATCGAGCCAGCGGACGTTTCCGACCCGGATCGACCGTCCGTCGATGGTTCCGGTGATGCCGTGCCCGGCGTCCTCGACCACATCGCTGGCGGGACGCACGCCGGACGCCGCCTTGGTGATCGCGGCGGCAAGAGGGTGTGTGCTGGTCGCTTCCACCGCCGCAGCCCACGCGAGCAGGTCGTCGCGGGTGACGCCCGATGCGGGTTGCACATCAACGACGGTGGGCTCGTTGCGGGTGAGGGTGCCGGTCTTGTCGAGGGCGACGGCGCGGATCGTGCCGAGCTGCTCGAACGCCTCACCCGACTTGATCACGACGCCGAACTTCGACGCCGCGCCGATCGCGCTGATCACCGTCACCGGGACAGCGATCGCCAGCGCGCACGGGGACGCCGCGACGAGCACGACGAGGGCACGTTCGATCCAGGTCCACGGGTCGCCGACCAGCAGCCCGAACAGCGCGACAAGGGCCGCGGCAATCAGGACAGCAGGGACGAGGGGGCGAGCGATCCGGTCGGCCAGGCGTGCTCTCTCGCCCTTACGGGCGTGGGCCTGCTCCACCAGGGCGACGATCTGTGTGAGGGAGTTGTCGCGGCCGTCCGCGGTCGCCTCGATCCGCAGGGTCGCGGAGCCGTTCACCGAGCCGGCGGCGACCGCATCGCCGGGGCCGACCTCGACGGGGATGGATTCTCCGGTGATCGCCGACGTGTCCAGGCTGGACCGTCCTTCGACGACCACGCCGTCTGTCGCGATGCGGTCGCCGGCGCCGACGACGAGGATGTCCAGCTCCCGCACGTCCGCGGCAGGGATCGTGATGTCGCCGGTGAGGCGGGAGACGCGGACGGTGTCGGGGATGAGGGACAGCAGGGCGCGCAAGCCTTCCTTGGCGCGGTCCATCGCCCGGTCCTCGAGCGCTTCGGCGAGGGAGAACAGGAATGCCAGCGTCGCGGCCTCCCCGACGTGTCCGAGGAGCACGGCGCCGATGGCGGCGATTGTCATCAGCAGCCCGACGCCGAGCCTGCCCCGGATCAGGCGGCGGATCGCGCCGGGGACGAATGTGTAGGCGCCGGCGAGCAGCGCCGCCCACTGCAGCACCAGCGCCGGGATGTGCAGACCAGTCCACTCGAACGTGTATCCGGCGAGGAGGAACAGCCCTGACAGTGCGGAGGGGAGCAGGGCGAAGTCGCGCCACCAGGGCGGGCGGACCTCCGGCTCCTCGGCTGCCTCGGCGTCGGTAGTGGCGAGGTCGGGTCCGCAGCAGGCATCGCCCGCCTCGTGTGCCGCGCTTCGCGTCGTGGTCTTGGAGGAGGGTTCTGGGGCGCAGCAGGCGTCACCGGTCGCGAGAGGCCGGGACAGTTCGATGCGCCGGACCGTGCCGGGCTTGCGCGGCTCGTCGGGGCCGCAGCACTCTTCACTCACTGCTCGCTCTCCTTCGTTGCGGGGGTGGGCGTCTGCTCGAGGAACGTGAGCGCGGCCAGTGCGTCTTCGGTGCCGGTCACGGTCAGGCGCAGGTCGGGGTGGGTCGTGTCGATCGACCAGGTCACGAACGTGCAGCAGGTCTGCTCGGTACGGACCAGCTCCGTCAGCCGGGCGGTCGCGTCGTCGATCTTCGGGTAGTGGACGGTGATCTGGCCAGCCGTCTTATCGAGGTCCAGGAGGTAGTCGTCATTGAACTCCTGCCACGCGGCCAGCTGTGCAGCGCCAGCGCCGGGCGTCAGCGTGCAGGCCACCGGCAACAGGTCACGGTCGACGAGGCTCATGCGCAGCACTCGCACTGATCATCCATGCACGGGGCGCCCTCGTCGACGGCGACAACAGCCTCGAGCAGCTGTCGCATCCCCTGGGTTAGATGCGGGTCGGCGATCTCATATCGAGTGCGCCGCCCCTCCGGAGTCGCGACGATCAGCCCGCAGCCACGTAGGCACGTCAGATGGTTCGAGACGTTCGTCCGCGTCAGCTCGAGATCTCGTGCGAGCTCGGCCGGGTAACCCGGAGCATCCAGCAGGGTGAGGAGGATTCGGGAACGGGTCGGGTCGGCCATCGCCCGACCCAGTCGGTTCATCACATCGAGGCGAGAAGTAAGAGTCAGCACACGCTGACTATACATTCTCCGCTGTATCAATGCGAGAGCGGGATGCGTAGCAGAGGATCGCGATCGACGGGTGCATCGCGCACAGCGCGCGTCATCCTCCGCCGGGCAGATGCTCGAGGTGCCCGATGGCCTCCTCGAGCAGTTCGGAGACGTGGTCGTCGAAGAGCGAGTAGTGGATGTGCCGGCCGTCGCGCGTGCCAAGGACCAGGCTCAGATGCCGCAGCAGCCGCAAATGGTTCGATGTGGTCGTCTGTCCGATGTGCAGCTGTTCGCTGAGGTCGGTCACGGTGCTCGGCTGAACACTCAGCGCGCTCAGAATGCGCAGCCGCACAGGTGACGCCAGTGCCTGCATGATCTCGGCGAGACGCTCAGCATCCGCTACGGACAGGGTGCCTGCTTCCCGACGCGTCTCAGTACCGGCCATGCTCACCATTGTGCCCTCCGACCACGATAATCATTCACAACTACAATATATCATGATCTTGTAATGTATCCTGGTCGCATGACTGCTTCTTCCCCGACGACTACCGCGCCCGCTGCGGAGACGCACGACCATTCCCACGGTTCGGCCCGGTGGGAGCTGTGGTTCGCGATCGCCGCGGGCGTGACCTACGCCGGCGGGATGATCGCCGAGTTCGCGTTGGGGCTGCCGATGGTCGGGTGGCCGTTGGTGTTCTTCCTCGCCACCTACTTCTTCGGTGGGTTCTTCACGTTCCGCACCGCGATCGCCTCGACGATGCGAGGGAAGTTCGAGGTCGACTTCCTCATGCTGGTGGCCGCGATCGGCGCCGCCCTCATCGGCCGGTGGGCGGAAGGGGCGGTGCTGCTGTTCCTGTTCAGCCTCGGCCACGCGCTCGAGGAATACGCCCTCAGCCGTGCCAGCAAGTCCATCGAGTCCCTGGCCGAGCTCGCTCCCCGCAGCGCCCTGGTGCGCCGCGGCGGGGACGAGCCGGTGGAGGTGCCGGTGGAGGAGATCGTCGTCGGGGACATCGTCGTCATCCGCCCGAACTCCCGCATTCCCTCAGACGGGTTCGTGATCTCCGGGGTGTCCGCGGTGGATCAGTCCGCGGTCACCGGGGAGTCGATTCCGGTGGAGAAGGAGCCGGTGGCCGACCCGGAGCGGGCGATGCGCACCGTCGACACCCTGCCCGCCGCCAACCGTGTGTTCGCCGGCACCGTGAACGGGTCCGGCGTGCTCGAGGTCGAGGTCACCGCGACCTCCGCGGACTCGACGCTCAGCAAGGTCGTCGAGCTCGTCCGCTCCGCCGACCAGGCCGCCTCCCCCACACAGCAGTTCATCGACCGGTTCCAGCGTTGGTACGTGCCCGCCGTGATCCTCGGGGTCGCCGTCACCCTCCTGATCTCCTGGCTCGCGTTCGCGCAACCGTTCCCCGACGCGTTCTACCTCGCCATGACCGTGCTCGTCGCCGCCAGCCCCTGCGCGCTCGCGATCGCAACCCCGGCCGCGGTGCTGGCAGGGGTCGCCCGTGCTGCGCGTGCCGGCGTGCTCGTCAAGGGCGGCGCCCCGCTCGAGACGCTCGGGCGGGTCAAGGCGATGGCGTTCGACAAGACCGGCACCCTGACCTGGGGTGCCCCCCGGGTGACGTCCGTCACCCCCGCCGCCGACGTGCCCGAGTCCGAGCTGATCCGCACTCTGGTCGCTGTCGAAGCGCTCAGCGATCACCCGCTGGCCGAGGCGATCGTCCGCGACCTCGAGCCCCGCGTCCCCCAGGCCGAGCGCCTCACCGCGACAGACCTGAACGCGGTCGTCGGGCGTGGCGTCACGGCGACGATCGACGGCGAGCGGGTCGACGTCGGCAACCTGCGCATGTTCGACGAGCAGCAACTCGCGCTGACCGGCACGCTCGCCGACGCGTACACGCAGGCGCGGGACTCCGGGCAGACGCTGATGATCGTCCGCCGTGGCGACCGGTTCCTCGGCATCGTCGGCGTGATGGATGCGTCCCGCGCGGAGTCCGCCCAGGTGCTCAGCGCGCTCCGGGGCGCGAACGTGGGGCAGCTCGTGATGATCTCCGGCGACAACCAGCGCGTCGCCGACGCGGTCGGCCGGGAAGTCGGCGTCGACACCGCGATCGGCGAACTGCTCCCCGAGGACAAAGTCGCTCAGATCACCCGCCTCGCCCAAACCCACCGACCGATCGCGATGGTCGGCGACGGCGTCAACGACGCCCCCGCGATGGCCCGCGCCGACGTCGGCATCGCGATGGGCGCCGCCGGCTCCACCGTCGCGTTGGAAACCTGCGACATCGCGCTGATGAGCGACGACCTCGGCCGCGTCCCGTTCGCCGTGCGGCTCAGCCGCGCCACCAGCCGCATCATCCGGCAGAACCTCATCGCCAGCCTCGCGATCGTCGCGTTCCTCATCCTCGCCACCTTCCTCGGCCTGAACATCGGCGCGGTCGTACTCATCCACGAAGGCTCCACCCTGATCGTCGTCGGCAACGCACTCCGCCTACTCAACTTCGAGCGCGGCAAAGAGCACCACGGCATCGACCACGAAGACAGGCCCACCGCTTGAGAGACTCAGCCGGCGCAGGCGACGGCCTCCCTTGCGCGGCTATGTGGCCCAGCAGGATTGCACGGTGCCGGTCGTTGCCTGCGCGACGGTCGGGATGGTCTCCACGAGTGCTCGTGTGATCTCCTCGGACGCGGGGTACTCGATGACCCGCCAACCGACGATGCCGAAGTCCTCATCCAATGCCTGCACCGCGCATGCGAACGACGTCCCAGCGGGTGGCGTGGCTTGGAAGGATACGGTCACGGTGCGCGCATCGACCAGCTCGTATCCGGTCTCGTCGAATCCGACGTCGTCGAGCGAGTTCGAGACAGTCAGCCACGAAAGCCCGGCGACAGACAGGATTGCCGCCGTCGCGACGGTGACCCAGAACACGCGGCGGCGGATGGGCCGCGGTCCCCGACCGTAGCGGTCGGCGAGCTCCTCTTTCGTCGTCACGTAGTGCGCCCTATCTGCGGCTGCGAGCATCGCGGTCGGCGAGCTCGGTGAGGCGTGCGTTGTAGGCCTCAAGTTCGGCTTCGCCGGTGCGGTCGGCGTGCCGGTCTCGCCGCTTGGTCTCGCGGGCGTCGCTGCGGCTCCACTGGATCGCGACCGTGATCGCGAGGATCAGGGTGGGGATCTCACCGATCGACCACGCGATACCGCCGCCGGTGTACTGATCCTCAAGCGGGGTGGCACCCCAGGTGCGGCCCATCGACCCGAACCAGTCGGCGACCATCAGCCCCGACTGCATCATGATGGCGATGCCGAAGAACGCGTGCATCGCCATCACACCGATGAGCAGCAGCAGCCTGCCCGCGTAGGGAAGCCGCCACGGCACCGGGTCGATGCCGATCAGGGAGAGCGCGAACAGGTAGCCGGTGATGAGGAAATGCGCGATCATCCACTGATGGCCGAGGTGGTCGTATAGCGACCAGCGGAACAGGTCGGTGTAGTAGAACACCCACAGTGAGCCGATGAACAGGGCGGCCGCGACGAACGGGTTCGTCAGGATGCGGGCGACGGGCGAGTGCACCGCCCACAGGATCCACTCGCGCCCGCCGCGGGTGCCGTCGTCGCGTTTGCGGATCGCCCGGGCGGCGAGCGTCACCGGGGCGCCGGCGACCAGCAGCACCGGAATCGCCATCGTGAGCAGCATGTGGCCCACCATGTGCATGCTGAACAGGTAGTCCTGGTAGACGTTGACGACGCCGCCGGTGACCCAGACCAGCAGCACCATGCCGGCGAGCCACATGATCGTGCGATACACCGGCCACGCGTCGCCGCGGCGACGCAGCCGCCACACCCCGGCGAGGTAGAAGAAGATCGCGAACCCGGCGAGCACCGCCCACAACATGTCCACGTTCCACGCGGTGACCCACCGTTCGATCGTGAGCTCCGGGGGCAGCGGGGCACCGGTGAGGCGTTCTGCCGGCGAGGGGATCTCGGGAAGCGGGGCCGGGTTCGGTGGCGGGGTGCGGGCCAGCGCTGCGGCGGCGCCGCTGGCCACACCCATCAGTGCCAGCTCGAACGCGATGAGCATCCAGAAAGGCCGGGATGCCGCGTCGGAGCTGCGCATCCTGCCGATCAGGCGGGTGCGGTACCACGCCCCGAAGAGGCCGAGACCGACGAGCGCGACGACCTTGACGCCCAGAATCGCGCCGTAGGGCGAGAGCAGATCGGACCACTCCTGCAGGCCGATCGCCGCGCGCACCGTGCCGGACACGGCGACGAGCACGAACGCGGCCAGAGCGATGCTCGAGTAGCGGGCGACGAGATCGGGGATGCGGCGACGGTCGAGGACTGGACGGACGGCGATGAGCAGCAGGAGCCCGCCGAGCCACACCGCAGCGCCGATGATGTGCAGGATGAGCGCCATCATCGCCTCGTGGTGGAAAGCGTCATCGCCGGAGTGCCCCTGCGTGCCCATCGGCACGAGCGATGCCACCGCCACCAAGGTGACCAGAAGCGTCCCGACCCAGGACCGCACGGCGAATGTCAGGACGGTGAGGGCGGCGCCGGCGACCGTCGTGATCAGCCATGTCCTGCCGACCTCGAGCTCGACGAGGAACCGGCCGAGCTGGGCACCGAACTGGGGGCCTGCGTCGATGGCCGGGTTGAACACGCTGAGAAACGTGAGGAACCCGGTCGCGCCCGCGGCCACGGTGAACAGGGCTGCAGAGATCGACGCGGTATCGAGGGCGACGTCGAACTCGCGCTCACCGGCCCGCAGCGTGAACAAGGCGGTCACGAGCACACCGACCATGCCCGCGGCGGCGAGATTCACGACCAGTTTCGCGACCGGAAGCCCCCAGCGCACAACAGCGCCGGCGTCGCCGAGCGGGATTTGCGCAGCACCCCCACCGAACCACAACGCCCCGACCAAGGCGATGAGTGCGACCCCGCCGAGGATCGCAGGCCCTGCGACCCGCAAGACGCGAGGAGTCATTCCTGTCGCGGTCGGAGTGACCGCTGTCCGCGTTCAGTGGCATCCGCACCCGTGGTGGCGGGAATCGAGAGTATCGGGGTCATGTGCGTGCTTTCGGCTCGGGCAAGAGGGCGGGGCAGGGGTGCGGGGTCAGGTGAGCCCGGAGTAGGAGTGGAGGCCCTGGAAGAACATGTTCACGATCGTGAAGTTGAACAGCACCGCGACGAACCCGATGATGGACAGCCAGGCGGAGCGGGTACCGCGCCAGCCGCGGGTCGCGCGGGCGTGGATGTAGCCGGCGTAGAGCACCCAGATCACGAACGTCCACACCTCCTTGACATCGAAGCCCCAGTAGCGACCCCAGGAGTCGTTGGCCCAGATCGCGCCGGCGATCAGGGTGAACGTCCAGAACACGAACCCCACGATCGCGAACCGGTACGCGAGGGACTCGAGCACGTCGGCGGTGGGCAGAGTGCGCAGAAACCCAAGACCGGCGGCCCGGGCAGTGTCCGAGGATGCTCGGGCGCGGCGCTCCCGGCGGGCCTGCAGGAGCTGGGTGATGGAGATGCCGCAGGCGATCGCGAACAGCGCGGTGGCCAGGGAGGCGACGAAGACGTGGATGACCAGCCACACGCTCTTGAGCGGATCCATCAGCGGAACGACCTCGACGTAGAACGAGACCGTCGCGCCACCCAGCAGCAGCACCACCATGCCGATCAGGAACGCACCGAGGAAGCGGAGGTCGTAGCGGCGCAGCACCAGCAGGTAGACGGCGACGATCAAGACCGTGCCGGTCAACGCGAACTCGTACATGTTCGCCCACGGCACCCGCTCCGCGGCGATCCCGCGCAGGATGGTGCCGGCCAGGTGGAACAGGAACGCGAGGACCGTCAGCGACGTCCCGATCCGCGCCCACAGCAGCCGTTGACGCTGCGCGGGCGGCGTGCGAACACTGTCCACCGACCCACTCTGGGCGTTGTCCGTCTGCTGGCCCGCCCGTGCGGTAGCGCCGGCCAGGACCGGCTCCCGCTGCGGGACACTGGCGGGGACGGAGCGCCCGGCCAGGTCGATGGTGTACGCGATGAACGCGAGCAGGTAGGTGGCGATCGCCGTCCACACCAGCAGCAGTGAGATGCCGTCGAGGGAGAGCGCGTCGGTTCCGGTCATGGCAGGGTCGTCCTCTTCGTCGTTGCGGTCAGGGGGTGCCCGCGAGCGGGGTGGCGCGGTAGATCCGTGCACATCGGTCAGCCCGCGTTCGCTTCCAGCCAGGCCAGCGAGTCCACGGCCGCGCTCAATGTTCCCGCCGTCAGCAGAGTGCGCCGGCTCACCCCGGCCCGGAATGCGCGGCTCTCCGCGGGCGTGGGCGCGCACCCACACTCCTCCGCCGTCAGGTCACCAGGAAGGGTGAGATCGCTGCCCGTCGCCAGCGTTCGCAGCGACCAGGCCAGTCGACCTCCGGCAGGCCTCATCCGTGGCGTGTTCATGGGTGCCTCCCCGGATCAGTCGAACGATCTGCGGCGGCCGCACGCGTGCGGGCACGGTGGGAGAACCCCGCCGCGGTGAGAGCGCCGGCGGCAGCGAGGACGATGAGAGCGGTGAGCCAGGGACCGAGGATCACCGCCGGGGTGAGTCCGGTGCGCAGCGGGACGGTGGTGATCGACGCGTCAACGGTGTCGACGCCGATGCTGTCGACGGTGGTGCCGTCCGGGGCGATGACCTGGCTGGTGCCCACCGTGGAGACGTTGACGACCGCGCGGCCGGTTTCGATGGCGCGCATCCGGGCGAACGCGAGCTGCTGCAGGTTCTCGTCGGTGCCGCGGAAGTCGGCGTTGTTGGTCTGGAACACGAACACCTCTGCGCCGGCGCGGGCGCCGTCCCAGATCACGGCGTCGTAGATCACGTCGAAGCAGATCGCCAACCCCACCCCGACGTCGCCGACCTGCACGAGCGGCGGGTTGCTGCCGGGGGTGTATTCGCGTTGGATCAAGCCCACCAGGTCGGGGACGATCAGCTCGTAGAACCACCGGTCCGGCACGTACTCCCCGAACGGGACCGGGTTGACCTTGTCGTGCCACTGCCGGCCCGTGGGATCCGCGGTCCACAGCAGGGACGTGTTGAAGACATCGTCGCCGCGGGTGGTGGCGGCGTTCATCAGCAACGGCGCCCCGGCCGAGCGCACGACCCGGTCCAACGCCTCGGCGGCGGCGGGATCACTGAGCGGGTCGGCGTCGACGCCGCCCTCCGGCCAGGCCAGCAGATCCATCGGCTGCCCGTACAGCGGCACCGTGGCGGCGGTCTGTGCGGCCAGGACGTCGCCGGGCGCCTTGTCGTCGAAGTACCCGGTGGGGCCGTTGCCCTGCACCCATCCCACGCGGAACTCCCCGGCCGGCGCGGTGGGGAACTGCGGCGCTATCACCAGGAGAGCGGCGACGCTCACAGCAGGGTGCAACCCGAGCATGAAGCGGATGCCGCCGGCGCGGATCCACTGCACCACCGAGGCGCACAGAATGACGATCAGCAGGGACAGGCCGGTCACGCTCGTCCACGACACGGCCTCCGCGAGCGGGCCGCCCACCTGGGTCATCCCGAGGCGCGCCCACGGGAACCCGGAGTACGGCCACGCACCCATCACCACCTCACGGGCCGTCCACAGAACCCCGATCAACGGAGGCACCGCGAGCAGCTGCACGAGGCCGCGGGCCGGATAGCGGGCGGTCCACCGGTAGGCGAGCGCGATCGGCACCGCGCCCGCGCCGAACAGGACCGCTTCCAGCCCGGCGAGGGCAAGCCACGGCACCGGGCCGAGGAACTCCCCCACCCACACCAGATGGGTCGTGTAGAACACGGCGCCGAACACAGTGCCGACCAGCAGCGCCCCACCGATGCTGCGGCCGATCAGGGCCACCAGGGCGACCGTGACACTCACGAACGTCAACGGCCACCACCCCACCGGTGCGGAGGCGAGATCCAGCAGAATGCCGGCGGCAGCGGATGCCAGCACCGCCGCCCACACCGGCAGCGACCATGCCGCCACGGTGCGGCGCGGCGTCTCCTGCTCCGGCGCGGCGGCCGGGGCGGGTGTCGGCAGGGTCGTGCGCATCGGTCAGGTGTCTTTCTGGTGGAGTCGGGTGAGGTAGTCGTTGTACGCGTCGAGCTCAGGGTCGCCGTGTGCGTCGGCGCGACGGTCGGCGGCGACCGCTTGGGCGGTGTCGTCGCGGAACCAGCGGTGCATGACGTAGATGAGCATCAGCAATGTGGGGGCCTCGCCGTAGGACCAGGCCAGCCCGCCGGCGAGGCGCTGGTCTTCGATCGGGTCGATGCCCAGCGCGCTCGTCGGGCCGGCGAACCCGTCGATGAGGGTAGTGGTGGCCATCATCAGGAAGACGCCGAAGAAGGCGTGCAGGGCGGCCTCGGCGAACACGTCCAGGGCGCGGCCGCCGTGGCTCATCCGCACCGGCAGCGGGTCCGACGACAGGATCGGGATGGTGAACAGCATCCCGGCGACCAGGAACCCGACCTCGAGGAGGGTATGGCCGGTGACGGTGGACAGGATCGGGTCGGCGAAGTTCGCCAGGTACAGACCGTAGAACGCGGCCAGGTATAGCGGCACCGCCAGCCACGGGCTGAGAAGCCACCGTGCGGTGCGGCTGCGTAGCCCGGCATGCGCGGCGCGGAGCACCAGGAGACCGGGGCCGTGGTGCGGGGTGGCGCGTAGCAGCAGGGTGCCAGGAGAGCCGAGGACCAGCAGCGGCGGGATCGCCATCATCAGGGTGAGCTGCTGGAACATGAACACCGAGAACAGGGCGTACCCGTAGTTCTCCACCGCCAGGCCGGTGACCGCGGCGAGGGCGACGCAGCCGAGCAGGAAGCTGATCGTCCGCCACACGGGCCAGCCGCGGCCGCGGACCCACATCCGGATCGCGCCGGCCAGGTAGGCGACCGCGAGGAGTCCCGCGAGGAGCGGTAGCACCGGAGCCGGAAGTGGGGCCGGGGTGAGGAACCCGCCGAGGGTCGGCGGGGCGTCCGGGATCCACACGGTCGTCACGGTGTGTCCTTCGCCTGCTGGTCTACGCCGAGGGCGTGCGCGTGGCGGGTCGCGAACTCGTCGACGGCGCGCGCCAAAGCGGGGTCTTCGCCGCGGGCCAGTCCGGCGTACTCGACGTGCACACCATCCGGGGTGGTGCGGGCATTCACCCAGAGCCGGCGGCGGGGCACGAACAGGCCGGCGAACAGGCCGAGGGTGGCGAGCACGGAGAACGCGAGCACCCAGCCGCTGCTGGGGTCGCGTTGGATCTGCAGCGACGCGAACCGCTTCACCGGTTCCTCCGCCGTGACCTCCTCCCACGTAATCGTGCCCCACCCGTTCGGCAGGTCGACGGTGGCGCCGGGGGTGAGCTCAAGGGAGTCGGCGGCGGTGTCGCCGCCGGTGTGCTGGGTGAGACCGTCGACCTCGAGCGTGTACACCGACCTCGGAGTTCCGTCGTCGATGCCGAGATCCCCGCTGAACACGTTGAGAGTCAGCACCGGGTTGACCACGTCCGGGTAGACGGAGGTGAACGCGCCGGAGGGCAGCACCCCCTGGGTGGGGTAGAAGAACCCGACCAGCCCGACCTGTTCGGGCAGCCCGTCCGGGATCTTGATGATCCCCAGCGAGGTCATGTTGGAGTCCTGCGGCAGGAACGGCTGCGACTCGCTGTACACGACCTCGCCGGCGGCGTCGCGGATCGTGAGGGTGGGGGCGTAGCCGTTGCCGAGGAGGTAGATGCGGTCGCCGTCGACGGTGATCGGGTAGTTCACGATCACGCTCTGCGACCGGTCGTCTTGCCCGGGCTGGCGGATCGTGACATCGGCGGAGAAGTCGCCGGCCTGGCCTGCGCCGGGTGTGCCGGGCAGACGGTAGGAAACCTGGAAGTCGTCGAGGGTGAGCGAGTAGGGGGCAAGGCGGGTGCCGTCGACGAAACGGCCGGGGTTGAACGAGGAGTAGTCGCTGAGCGCGTTCACGAATGTGGTGCCCTCCACCACCACCCGCTGCCCGGTGTACGCGAACGACCCGCCGATCGCCACGGAGACGAGCACGCCGACGAGGGCGACGTGGAAGATCAGGTTGCCGGTCTCGCGCAGGTAGCCGCGTTCGGCCGACACCGACGCGGCTCCGCGGGCGTCGTATCGCTCCACCCGGTACCCGGCACGCCGCAGCTGCTCCGCCGCGACATCCACCGCGTGCCCGGCCGCGTCGGTCCGCCCCTCCCCCGCCGGCAACGTGAGCTCCCGGTACTCCGAGAGGCGCGACAGCCGCGCCGGGGTTCGCGGCGGGCGGGAGCGCAGCGCCTTGTAGTGGTGCTTGGCGCGCGGGATCACGCAGCCGATCAGGGAGGTGAACAGCAGCAGATAGATCGCGGAGAACCACGGCGACAGATACACGTCGAACAGGCCCACCGCATCCGCCAGCGGAAACACGTCGGGGTTGTCCCGCTCCCACTGGATGACGCCGTTGGGGTCGGCGCTGCGCTGCGGGAACAGCGACCCCGGCACCGCAGCGATGGCGAGAAACAGCAGCAGCACCAGTGCGGTGCGCATGCTGGTCAGCTGCCGCCAGGCCCACCGCAACCACCCCGTGACACCCAGCGCCGGCTGGGTGATCTCGATCGCGGATTCGCTGTCGGCGTGGTCGCCGGGGCGCAGCGGGTCGGCGGTGACGTCAGTGCCGGTGTCAGAGCGGGAGGGGGACATTGATCACCACCTGTTGCAGCTGCGACATCAGCGCCGTCCACAGCCCGGTCACCATCAGCAGGCCGAGGGCGATGAGCATGGCCCCGCCGATGATGTTCAGGGCGCGGATGTGGCGGCGCAGGAACATCACCGAGCGGGATGCCCACCCCCATCCGGCCGCGAGGATCAGGAACGGGATGCCCAGACCCAGCGAGTACGCCAGCCCGAGCAGGCCGGCGCGGGCGGGGTCGCCGAGGTTCCACGACATCGAGATGATCGCCGCGAGCGTCGGACCGATACAGGGGGTCCAGCCGACGCCGAGCGCGAACCCGAGCAGCGGCGCCCCGATCAGGCCGGCCCTGCCCTGGGCGCGGGGGCGGAGAGTGCGCTGGGCGATGCCGAAGAACCCGAGGAACACCAGGCCAAGAGCGATGATGACGACCCCGAAGACGCGAGTGAGCACATTGGCGTATTGCAGCAGCAGGTACCCGAAGGTGCCGCCGAGGATCGTGACGGCGACGAACACCACGGTGAACCCGGCGATGAACAGTGTCACGCCCAGCAGCAGCCGAGCGCGCTCCGCCGTCACCGTGCGCCCCCCGTCCACCGCGGGGGCCGCGGTCGTCGTGGTGGTGCTGCCGAGGTAGCCGAGATAGCCGGGCACCAGCGGCAACACGCACGGGGACACGAACGAGACCAGCCCGGCGAGGATCGCGACCGGGATCGCAACCCACAGGGCGCCGTCGACGATCACCTGACCCGGGTTCACGAGCTGTCCTCGGCGAGCGTGTCGGCGACCAGGGTGGACAGGATCGACGCGCTGGCCAGCTGTCCGATGATCCGCGCCGCGACCCGTCCATCCCGATCGATGACCAGGGTGGTCGGGGTGGCCTGGATCGGGGTGACCTGCGCGAACGCGAGCTTGACCCGCCCGTCGTTCACGTCGATCACGCTGGGATACGTGACGTTGTTGTCCCGGGCGAACGACAGCGCCGTCGCGGGCTGGTCGTAGGTGTTCACCCCGAGGAACGCGACGCCCTGGTCCTGATACTCCTGCCAGACCTCCTCAAGCATCGGGGCTTCGACGATGCACGGCCCGCACGCGGCGTACCAAAAGTTCACCACCAGCACTCCGCCGCGGTAGTCGTCACTGGTCACCGTCTCGCCGGTCTCGGTGACCCCCTCGAACACCACCGGCTCGCCGCGGTCGGGATCCGGGATCTCGACGACCTGGAAGTCGCCAGCGATGTAGCCCTTCTCGTTCCCGTCCCGATACTGCTGCGCAAGCGAGTCGCCGGACGTGCACCCGGCCAGCAGCAGCGCCGCGACCAGCGTCACAGTGACAAGGACGTGGCGGCGGATCATGCGCGCTTGACTTTGATCAGGGCGCCGGCAACGAGGAACACGACCGCGGCGACTGGCTGCGCGGCCGTCCACACCGGGCCGGAAAACGGGAACGGGAACACCGGGTTCCAGATCACCACGACCACCGCAAACACCGGCAGCCACCACCACTGCCGCGCCTGGATCGCGAACCACCCCACGATGACCGCGAAGATCGCCGCGACGAACAGCACCACCGTGAACCAGTCCCCGCCCATCAGCACCGGCGCGAGGAACAACACCGCCGCCGCGAGCAGCCCCGGCGCGAACGCGTTCCGCTGGTACACGGACGGAGTGCGCTGCTTGGCCATCATGACCCGCTCACCACGGAGCCCGCAGCGGGCGGCGCACCGGTCGTGGCACCGTCCGCTGCGCTCGCGCGGGCGCGGCGGTGACGGACCCACAGGCTCAGGCCGAGCACGATGACGCCAGCGCCGAGGGCGACGTCGGCGAGGTTGCCGATGAACAGGTTCCCGTAGGCAAGGAAGTCGGTGACGTGCCCGACCCCGAACCCAGGAGGGGAGAACAGCCGGTCGATCAGGTTCCCGATCGCGCCTCCCAGGATCAGCCCGATCCCCAGCGCCCACCATCCGGTCCGCGCCCGCGCGGCGGCCACGACCAGCAACACCACGGCACCGACCCCGAGGAGAGTGAGCAGCCCGGTGACCCCGGCACCGAGAGAAAGGATCGCGCCGGGGTTGAACGCGAGCTGCAGCCCGAGCAGATCCCCGAGCAGCGGGATCCGCTCCTCCTGACTCAACCCTCCCAGAGCGGCCGCCTTCGTCGCCTGGTCGACCAGGACCACCACAGCCGCGGCCAGGCACGCGACCGCGAACCGCCGGGTCTGCTCACGAACCATCAGCGGCTCCTCGTGCGTTCGTGGGGGCGACTGATACCCCGGCCATCAGACCGGCTATCAGGAAGAGACCCTTGGCGTCAGAAGTCGAACAGGTCACCGAGGAACCCTTCCTTCCGCCGACGCCCGGAGCGACCATGATGATCCCTGTCGCGGTCAGAACGGTGGTCGCCCTCCCGCGGATAGGGGGCGGTGCTGGTTTGCCGGCCGCCACCGGCGAGGTCGGCGGCACGATCGATGATCTTGTCGAGCTCGCCACGGTCCAGCCACACCCCCCGGCACTGCGGGCAGTAGTCGATCTCGACCCCGGAGCGTTCCGTGATCAGCAGGGCGGCTCCGTCGACCGGACATTTCATGAGGGGTTCTCCTTCTGTTGCTGGTCGTCGGCGGGTCCACCATCCGCGGCAGCCGCGGCTGCGGCTGCTCGATCGCGGCGACGACGCTCTCTGGCCACCATGAGCACGACCACCAGCGCGCCGCCCAGCACGATCACGCCACTAGCGACAGCCAAGATCGGCAGAAGCTCCCCACCCCCGGAGGGCTCACCGTGACCAGGATTGCCGGTGGTGTCGGTGGACGTCGGAGACGGGTCGGGTGTCTGCTCCTCGGTCGCTTCGGGGGTGGGGGCGCTGGTGGGGACGGTGACCGCTTCGACGGTGTACTGGTACTCGTTGCTGATCGGGTGGCCGTCGCTGGAGACGACCCGCCACCGCACCGTGTACACGCCCGCCTGACCAGGCGTCACCGCCTGCGTGACCGTGGTCCCGTCGATGACCGGATCCCCCGATGCGATGTTCTGCCCGTCCGGGGCGACCACCTCGATGATCACCGCGCTGAAATCGGTGAGGATCTCGCCGCTGAACGTCAGCGAAATCTCCTCCGGGACCACGCTGACCGTGGATCCGGCTTCCGGGGAGGAGGAGACGATCTCATCGTGCGCGGCTGCGGGCGCCGCGGTGGCGAACAGGAGCCCGGCGGCCAGCAACAGCGACGTCAGAGTGGACAGGAGGAGGACGCGTCTCCGTGAGCCGGATCGGTGCGGGTGTTCGTGATCGGTGACGGTGGTCAAAGCGATGGTCCTTTCAGGGCCGGTTGATGATGTGCTGGGCGATCGTCGTCGCGTCCTTCCACACCCCGGCGAGGGTGTCGGAGCCGCGGCCGCCGTACTGCGGCATCCCCGCCACGAACAGGCCGGGCAGGCCAGTCAGGGTGCGCCGCGGCCGGTCGACGCGGGCCGATTCGGGGAGCCAGTCGTCGCCTGGGGTGTAGCCGGTGGCGAGGATCACCGAACGGGGGGATGCCTGCGTGCCGTCAGCGAAGGTCACAACGGCGCCGGCCGCGTCCTGCACCGCAGCTGCGATCGTGACCCCGGCGCGGCGCAGCTGCTCATAGCTGTCGCCGAAGACCGGCTCGGGGCGACGCTCCCGCGAGAACAGCGGCACCCTCTCCCCGGCTGCGGCGGGATAGCTCATCGCGGGGCGATGCTGCCGCCGGGTTCTCACGGACAGCGTCACGGTGTGCGACGCGGACAGTTCGCGGGCCAGCTGCACACCGCTGTTGCCGCCGCCCACGATGAGCACGTCACCGGCGGGGATCTGCTTCGGGTACAGGTACTCGCTGCTGTGCAGCACCACCCCGGGCACCGTCAGCAGAGACGCCCACTCCGGAATCCGCGGGTGCGCGGCCGCGCCCGTCGCGCAGATCACGTTGCGGGTCTGCACCTCCCCCGCCGTCGTCGACAGCAGCAGAGTCGAGCCGTTCCCGCGGTGCTCCACCCCGGTCGCCTGGATGCCCCAGACCGTCTCCACGCCCAGCCCGGCTTCCACGAAGGTGAGGTAGTCGGCCATCTCATCCACTCGCGGATGCCGGCGCTGGTCGCCCAGCAGCCGCCGCGGAGACAGCGCGCTATGCCGTGCGTCGCTGAGAAGCTCCATCGAATACCACCGTGAAGACCAGGAACGCTGCCCCGTGCTGGCCGCGTCGATCACCACGAACTCGTGCTGCGGCCGCAGCCCTTCCGCGCTCAGAGCCGCGGCAACCGCGAGCCCGGACTGCCCGGCGCCGACGATGATCGCCCGCCGATGCGTCAAACCCGCCCGCATCACCGAGCACCGTTCACCGCAGCCTGGATGGCGTTCTCGAGGTCGTCCCACGCCTGCAACTCGAGCAGCTCACCGTCGAGGAAGAACGTCGGGGTGCTGCTCACGCCAAGCGCCTGGCCCTCCTCGAAGTCCAACTCCACCCGCTCCGTCGTGGCCGGGTCCGCCACGGCGGCGTCATAGGCGGCCATGTCCAGACCGATCTCCTCCGCGAAGCCACGGAACAGATCGGCGCGAGACTCCTGCGCCTCACCCCACTCCGCCTGCGTCTCGAACAACCGGACATACATGTCCTCGAACCGATCCTGCTGCGCGGCCGCTTCCGCCGCGACCGCCGCGTTCTTCGAGTTGAAATGGCCCGGCAGCGGGAAGTAGCGGACCACATACGTGATCTCCCCCGCGAACTGCTCCCGCAGATCCTCCACGATCGGGAAGAACGCGCCACACGCCTCACACTCGAAGTCGAGGAACTCCACCAGGGTGACAGCGCCCTCCCCGCCGTCGTCGAGGACATGCGAGCTCTCCCGCACCACCTGCGGGGATGCATCACCTCCCCCAGATGAAGGTGGAGCGGACTGGCTCTGATTGACAAGGACGTAGATCAACGCGGCGACCACCATCACCACCACAACGGCAATGGTGACGAGTGTCGCCTTCACAGGGGTTTTCATCGGGTACTCCAAACCAAGACACGGCACAGGACAGAACCCGGGCACGCAGCCCGGGACGAAGCGCCACCCGGAAGGGCGGCGTGCCAGATGTCAGGTTCGGGAAAGACCCAACTGCGTCAGCGAAAAGACAATTGGGTGAGCACGGGCGGCCGGCGCCGGAAGCAGCGAAGGCATTCGTGGTCCGTCACCGAGAACCGGAGGCATCCGCCGACGCCACAATCCCCGCAGCACCACCATCAACGTCAGCCCGCACAACACGCCCAACATGCACAGCGCAGCGCCCACCAACACGTTCGGCCCAGAAGCGACGCCACCGGCGACCGCCTCATGCTCAGCCGGTGCATCAGCCACGGGTCCGACATGCGGGTCCATCAACCCAGAAATCACCAGAGGAACAGGAGTCGAACCGTCCGCCTCCGTGTGACCCGTCGCGGCCAGACCCAGCATCAGCAACAACGCCAAACCGACGCTGGTAATGAGCCTCATTATCAACAACTGCTCATTCAGCGTCACGGAGCGCGGAGTCCGGGCCGAAGAGACCATCGCCAACAGCCTACCGTGTGCAAATTAGAGAGCCTGACCCGTTTCCCGAACGACAACCCTAGGCCTTGAAGAGAGTGCGTCGTCGAGTTCTTCGACAACGCCGAAGGTTAATAGCGGTCACTCGTTCCGGGCGATGCATGCTCGTCCAGCCGCGAGAACGTCGCGATCGCCCGACACCGCAGCGCTGCGACAACT